>JAVVEW010000035.1:0-27310 GCA_032251045.1 Methylococcales bacterium | reverse complement strand
GAAGCTACATCTTTACATCTCCCTACACCCTTCAGCCGTTTCGCTTAACCCGCTGAAGAGATGCGTATATTACAGACACGTTAAACACGCGTCAATCTTTTTTTTCTTATCGTGGTCATTTATCAGAAAATTGCCCACCTAAAAATCCTAACCTAATGATTTTTATTTGAAATAAAAAACAACCACGCTTACAACTCGGACAGCAGATGGCAAAAAACTTCGGCAAAGCGGGCACTGTCTTGCGCCTGCAACATCACGCCTGCTGTTTATTATGCGCCAGAAAAGCGGATCAACGCCTGTTTATTGGTGATACAGACTTGTTTGGCTTTGATTTCAATCCACCCACGCGCCTGAAACAAGTGCAACACACGACTGACCGTCTCATGCGCCAAGCCCAGATAGTTACCGATATCTGCACGCGACAAACTTAACTTGAAAAATGCTTCCGAGTATCCTCTGATACGCAATCGCTCCGACACATCAAGTAAGAACACGGCCACACGAACCTCAGATGTGCGTCTTGCATTCCATAAACGATTAACCTGCCGATCAAATGTTTCACACGCTCGCTGCAAGACCACTTGATGAAGGTAAGGCGCACGACTACCCAGCCTAACTAGTTGACAAGCATCCAGTCGACAAAAACGCACCACCTCCAAAGCCACCGCCGTACACCGATAAATGCCCTCACTGACACCATCAAAGCCAATCAGTTCGCCCGGCAGAACGAGATCGACAACATATTCATCACCGTCCGCATTCAGTGCCATCAATTTGACGGTACCGGCTCTGATGGCAATGATACCCTTGAAATCGCTACCCGCATGATAAAGCGCCTCACTTTTGTCACGGCGATGATGGCGACGAATCAATGGTGCCAGTTCATGAAGCTGGCTGCTATTCAATGCCCTAGGAAGACAGACTTTCCCCAAATTACAGTTTGCACAAGTGATAGCGGTACAGGTGGCCATACGGTTAAAAATGTTCGTGCCGATAGCCGTTTTCAGCACTGACCGACAGACAACACCCTGTCACGCCACGCCAATCAGACAACACTATGCGCTCGGCCGCAAATCCGCCCAAGGTTAGGGTATGCGTCGCGGGCCTGTGGGTGTGGCCGTGAATCAAGCGTTTAACTTTATATTGACCTATCACTTGTGCCACGGCATCAGCATTGACATCCATGATCATTGCCGTCTGGCCGCGCTTATGCCAGAAACTACGCAACCGGTACCAACGCGCTGCCCCGCGTCTTAACCACAACGGTTTGGCCAATACGTTCTCGCGCCATTCGGGAGTACGCGACAAGTGGCGAAAGCGTTGGTAAGCCATATCATCGGTACAGAGTAAATCACCATGAGTCAACAGTACCGGCTCCCCTAGAAGCTCAATACGATGATAATCCGGCAGTAAGCGCACGCCGGTTTGCCTGGCGAAGTGATTGCCAAGCAAAAAATCCCGATTACCCGGCTGCAGGTAAATCACCAGCCCAGACGCCACTGCCTGGCGCAGCTGCTCGCACAGCACCTTGCTGAAGTGACTGTTATCGTCATCGCCAATCCAAACATCAAACAAGTCACCCAGAATATACAGTGCCTGCGCCTGTCGGGCACGTTGCTGTAAAAACTGGATAAACAAGCGCACCCTGACAGGATGCGCGGGCGTTAAATGCAAATCAGCAATGAACAGAACTTCTTCGGTCATGCGCTATGAGGCTTATTCGCCAATGATTTGCGCTTTTTCGATCACGATATCGGTTTTCGGCACATCCTGATGCATACCTCGGTTACCGGCTGGCCCATCAGCCATGGCATCAACCACCGCCATACCCTCAACCACTTCACCGAACACGGCATAACCAAAGCCACGCGCATTCGGGGCGGTATGGTTGAGAAAATCATTGTCCTTATAATTGATAAAAAACTGCGCCGTTGCTGAATGTGGGTCACTGGTACGCGCCATAGCGATACTGCCGCGGGTATTTTTCAAGCCATTAGCCGCTTCGTTTTCAATCGGCTCATGAGTACTTTTTTGCGTAAAAGAACTGTCAAAACCGCCACCTTGCGCCATAAAATCTGGAATCACGCGGTGAAAAATCGTTCCCTCGTAGAAACCTTCACGCACATAGCGCAAGAAATTTTCAGTCGTTTTGGGCGCTTTTTCGGCATCGAGCGCGATAACAAATTGACCTAGACTGGTAGTGAATTGAACTTTAGGTTGGGTAGACATAACAGTGTTTTCCGAAAAAGAAGGCGTGGAAATCAGGCTAGCCACTAATAATACAACGAGTCGAAACATGATTCCCCCAGGATGAATGACAACAATAAATGGTTTAAACTGTAACGTTTAACAAAATAAGCTTACCACACCCATGCTCAAGCTTTACAACACCTTAACCCGCAGCAAAGACGTTTTTCAGCCCCGTATTGAAGGTTCGGTCGGCATGTATGTGTGCGGCATGACCGTTTACGACTACTGTCATATCGGGCACGCCCGGGTGATGGTGGTATTCGATACCCTGGCGCGCTATTTCCGCCACTTAGGTTATGACCTGACCTATGTGCGCAATGTCACCGATATTGACGATAAAATCATTCAACGCGCCGATCAGAACGGCGAATCCATTCAAGCGCTGACCAGCCGCTATATCGCTGCAATGCACGAAGACGAGCGCGCCCTGTCAGTATTACCGCCCGATCGCGAACCCAAAGCCACCGATAATCTGACCGCCATCATCAGCATGATCGAGCGTCTGTTGGCCAACGGCCATGCCTATGTCGGCGGCAACGGTGATGTGTTCTACGCAGTCAACAGTTTTCCAGGTTACGGACGGCTTTCCGGAAAAAATCCTGATCAACTCAACGCCGGCGAACGGGTCGATGTCGATCAGGCTAAACGCGATCCCTTAGATTTCGTACTGTGGAAAATGGCCAAACCCGGCGAACCTGCCTGGTCATCACCTTGGGGCGAAGGCCGGCCCGGCTGGCATATTGAATGCTCGGCCATGTCCACCGGCTGCCTGGGCGCGCAGTTCGATATTCACGGCGGCGGTATGGATTTACAGTTTCCCCATCATGAAAACGAAATTGCCCAATCCGAAGGCGCGACCGGGGAAAAATTCGTCAACTATTGGCTGCATAATGGCTTTGTCCGTATCAACGAAGAAAAGATGTCCAAATCCCTGGGCAATTTCTTTACCGTGCGCGAAGTGCTGAAATCTTACTCGGGCGAAGTCATCCGCTATTTCATCATCGCCAGCCATTACCGGAGTCCGTTGAATTACTCCGAAGACAATCTGATCGAGGCCGGTGCGGCATTGACCCGGTTATATACCGCTTTGCGCGGGCTGAATGCTGATCAAGGCGCCATGGACAGCGACTTCAAAGCTCGTTTTGAACAAGCCATGAACGATGACCTGAACACCCCGGTAGCGCTGTCGGTTCTGTTCGATCTGGCCCGACAGTTAAATAAAGTCAGAGCGTCCGATGCAAAACAGGCGCAAAATCTGGCCTACTCTCTGAAAAGTTTAGGAAGCTTGTTAGGTCTACTGCAGGACGACCCGGAGCACTTTCTGAAAACCGGCGGCAACGCTGAGGGTGAACTATCCGAAGCCGACATCACCCAACAAATTCAGGCACGTCTGGCCGCCAAAAAAGCCAAGAACTATGCCGAAGCCGACCGCATTCGTGACACCCTGGCCGAACAAGGCGTAATTCTGGAAGACAAGCCTGGCGGAAAAACAACTTGGCGGCGCGGTTAAGCATTAGCGCATTGAATAAGCTCCCAAGTTGAAAAGTGTTAAAATAATTCGATTTTGTAATCCATCCCATACGAGACCAACCATGCAAAACATCAATGTCGCTTTGGTAAGACTGCTGCAATTTGTCCTATTTGTCATTTTCACCTTCACCGTACTGGTTTATTTCGGCGTTCTGGTCTTACTGCCTTTAGATCTGGCCGTGCTGTTGATCAAACTACTGTCAGTCTTGGGCCTGAACAGCTTGGTTGCCGCATTCATCGCTTTGCCTGCCGTGGGTTATTTAGCCTACAGCGCCTACAAAATGCCCGAGCTGGTTAAATTATTGCTCGATACCGGTTTGGACCTGATTGCTACCGGCAAAGCCAAGGTCGAGCAATTCAATCAACTGGCCGAACAGACCAAAGCCTGATTGCTCAAGCTTCGGCGCTTGCGCCGAGGCATCTTGCATTTAAGCTCCGCGCCTTCTCCATGCCCGATCTGGTCGGCATCTTATTGGCCGCAGGCAATAGTCGCCGCTTCGGCGCGGATAAATTACGTCAACCTTTATCCGACGCTTTATCCGTGGCCGAACATGCCTGCCGCAATCTAGCCAGCTCAGTCGATCAGGTCTGGGTAGTCGTGCGCCCAGGTGCCACACAACTAGCTCGGCAGCTCGAAGCACAAGGGGCAAAAGTTCTGACCTGCCCCCATGCCGCGCAAGGCATGGGCATCAGTTTATCTCACGCCATAAAAGCTACGCCCAACACCTGCGGCTGGCTAATTGCCCTGGCTGATATGCCCTGGATACAACCTGCCAGCATCGCCAAAGTCGCTGCTGCGCTGCGCCACGGCGCGCCGCTTGCGGCGCCGTTTTACCACCATCAACGCGGTCATCCGGTAGGCTTTGCTCAATCCTATTACCCTGCTCTGTCCAGCCTGACCGGAGATGCCGGCGCAAAACCCTTGTTAGAATCGGCACAACATGCACTGCTGCGCATCCCGGTTGATGATCCCGGCGTACTGCAAGACATTGACCGCCCCGAAGATCTAGCAAAACATCACCGGACAGACCCTTGAATACCGAACTACTGAAACAACAACTTGAATTCAGTCAAGCAAGCACCCCTTATGCCCTGGCCACGGTGGTAGAAATATTTGGCTCGGCCTCGGCCAAACCCGGCGCCAAGGCGCTGATCGATGCTTCGGGGCAGGTCTTAATCGGCTGGGTGGGCGGCGGCTGTGCTCAGGCTATGGTAATCAGCGCCGCGTTAAGTTCGTTACAATCCGGGCAAGCGGCCATGATTGAGGTGGATCTGAATGATGAATTTTTTGGCGCCGGCATGCCCTGCGGCGGCCACATGCGCGTGTTTGTCGAACCGGTCATGCCCAAGCCGCGTGTTTGGTTGACCGGCAACGGGCGCATCGTTGAAGCGTTAGCGCGTTTTGCCGATGCGGCGGGTTTTGCCGTGCTGGTGATCGATGCCCATGCCCGCGCTAACGACTTGCCCGGCACTTGCCGGCTGATTGTTGATGACCCCCACTACCAACAGCTTAAACCGAACGACAACGATTTTGTCGTGATTGCAAGTCATCATAAAGGCGATTATCACGCCATCAGCCAAGCGCTGAGCTGTGCGACTGGCTATATCGGGCTGGTAGCCAGCCAGCAACGGGCCGGCCTGATCAAACAAAGACTTAAATCCGAAGGTTTCAACGACGTGCAACTGGCCCGGCTACGCGCCCCAGCGGGCCTGGCGTTAGGCGGCATCGAGCCGACTGAAATCGCGTTGTCGATTATCAGCGAAATGGTCATGATCAGGCGCGGCGGCAGCGCCATGACCCTAGCGAACAACCAGCCTGGAGAGCAACATGATTAAACTAACCATCAATGGCGAACCTAAAACCTTAACGCTTCCCGACGATACGCCTTTACTCTGGGCGCTGCGCGATGAGCTGGGACTGACCGGCACCAAATTCGGCTGTGGCATTTCCGCCTGCGGCGTCTGTACCGTGCATGTCGAAGGTCAGGCCGTACGCGCTTGTGTCACGCCAATTGGCAAACTACAGGGGCAACATGTCACCACCATCGAAGCGATCAGCCAGAACAGCGTCGGCGCCAAGGTGCAGTCCGCCTGGGTTGCCCTGAATGTCCCGCAATGCGGTTATTGTCAGTCCGGACAAATCATGTCCGCCACCCTGCTACTGCAACAAAACCCCCAGCCCAGCGATGCCGATATCGACCAGGCCATGCGCGCCAATCTATGCCGCTGCGGAACCTACCCCAGAATCCGCGCCGCGATCAAACAGGCGGCCAAAACCTTGCAGGAGGATGTATGAACACGCCTGACATAACCCTGGTCAATATCAGCCGCCGCGCTTTTCTGCAACAATTCGCGCTATCCGGCCTGGTGCTGGCGGCCGGCCTTCCGGTGCCGAGTTTTGGCGATGAAACCCAACCCGACAGCCCTCGCGCATACGGCGCCGACGCCATGCCGCACGGTTGGGTCGATAATCCTTTAATTTTTGTCGCCATCGCCTCCGACAACACGGTGACTATCATCTGCCATCGCTCGGAAATGGGCCAGGGCGTGCGCACCAGCCTGCCCATGGTGGTGGCCGATGAGCTGGACGCCAATTGGTGGCATGTCAAGGTCAAGCAAGCACCGGGCGACGAGCCGACCTTCGGCAACCAAGACACCGACGGCTCGCGCAGTTTGCGGCATTTTTTTCAACCCATGCGCCGGGTTGGCGCGGCGGCGCGGCAGATGTTGATCCAGGCCGCCGCCGAGCAATGGCAAGTGCCCGCCGCCGAGCTGAGTACCGAACTGCACCAGGTAGTGCATACGGCATCGCGCCGACGCGCCAGTTATGGCGAACTGGCCGAACGCGCCGCCAAGCTACCGATTCCCGAACGCGATACGCTACAACTGAAAAAGCCTTCCGCCTTTCGCTATATCGGCCAAGGCAATGTCGGCGTCTATGATGCCGGGCATATCGTTCAAGGCCAGGCCGGTTATGGCATCGATGTCCGCCTGGACGGCCAGCTTTACGCCGTGGTCGCTCGCCCCAAAGTGCTGGGCGCTAAAGTGCGCGGTTACCACGCCGAGGCGGCGCTGAAAGTTCCGGGGGTGCTGAAAGTGGTTGAACTGCCATCCAGCCCGCTGCCCGCCGACCATCATCCCCTCGGTGGCGTCGCGGTCATCGCCCGCAACACCTGGGCGGCGATACAAGGGCGCAAGAAGCTGAATATTGACTGGGAATTAGGCGAACACGCAGACTATGATTCCGATGCCTACCGCGCCCAATTGGCCACCGCCGTGCGCAAACCGGGCAAAGTGGTGCGCAGCGTGGGCGATGCGCAAACGGCCCTGAATGAAGCCACGCAAACCGTGAGCGCCGACTATTATGTGCCGCATCTGGCTCAGGCGCCCATGGAACCGCCTGCCGCCACCGCGCAAATCCAACACGGCCAATGTCAGGTTTATACCTGCACCCAGGCTCCACAGCTGGCGCGGGAGCGCGTCGCCAAATGGTTAAAGCTGCCCATCGACCAAGTCACTTTGCATGTCACCTTGCTAGGCGGCGGCTTTGGCCGCAAATCCATGCCCGATTATGTGGTGGAAGCGGCGTTGTTGTCCAAAGCCATGCAAGGCCGTCCGGTCAAAGTGACCTGGACGCGAGAAGACGATATCCAACACGCTTATTATCATGCCGTGTCACAAGACCGTCTGGAAGGCGCGTTAAACAATCAAGGCCAGGTAACCGCCTGGCGGCATCGCAGTGCCGCACCCAGCATCTCCGCCACATTTGCGCAAGGTCAAACGCAACTGATGGCAGTGGAACTGGGCATGGGCGTGGTCAATGTGCCGTTTGTGATTCCCAATATCCAAATCGAAAATCCCGAAGCGGTTTCACATACCCGCATTGGCTGGTTTCGTTCGGTGGCCAACATTCCTCACGCCTTCGCGGTGCAATCATTCATTGCCGAATTGGCGGCAGCCTCAGGGCGTGATCACAAAGCCTGTTTGTTGGAATTGATCGGCCCGCCCCGGCAAATCGACCCACGCGCCCTGAACGATCAATGGAATCATGGTGAATCGCCAGAGCGTTATCCGTTAGATACCGGGCGGCTGCGCAAGGTTATCGATACCGTAACCGAACAGGCCGGCTGGGGACGCACCCTGCCCAATGGGCACGGTCTGGGTCTGGCCGCGCATTACAGTTTTGTCACCTATGTCGCCGTGGTTATCGAGGTGATCGTGGACGACCAAGGCAAACTGACCTTGCCGCGGGTTGATATTGCCGTCGATTGCGGGCCTCAGGTCAATCCCGAACGGATACGGGCACAATTGGAAGGCGCCTGCATCATGGCACTGACCTCAACGCTTTATGGCGAAATCAGCTTCAAGAACGGCGCTGTGCAACAAAGTAATTTTCATGATTATCCGTTGCTGGGCATCGATGCCGCACCGCGTGAAATTCGCGTGCATAGCGTGCCATGTACGGACTATGACGCGCCTTTAGGCGGTGTTGGCGAGCCGGGCGTGCCACCCATCGCGCCGGCGTTGTGTAATGCTATTTTCGCCGCCACCGGCAAACGCATTCGCAACCTGCCGATTGGTCAGCAATTATTACCTTCCGACGATTAAGGCCAGCAGTGCCTGCATACATGAACGCCTACATTGAGAAGGTAGGCGTTCACGAGATTAACCCTAAAGATACGTCAATTGACAGGACATGCCGATGCCAGAAGGCGCATCGTTCGCTATCGCGACGTACAGGCTGGCAAGAGCCTGCCCTACCTGCTTCCACCTTTTTCAAAGGGGGATTGACGGGGATTTTTTCAGGCTGTGAACGGTTACTTGAGCCCCCCTTATGAAAAAACTCCCCATTGGCATCCAAACCTTTAGCGCGATTCGTGAAGACGACTATGTCTATATCGATAAAACTCCGCTGATCCATCAAATGACCCAGGTGTTAGGGCGTTATTTTCTCTCGCGCCCGCGCCGCTTTGGCAAAAGCCTGTTGCTCGACACCTGCAAAAATCTGTTTGAAGGCCGACGGGACTTGTTTCAGGGGCTGTACATCGAAGACAAATGGGATTGGTCAACAAGCTATCCCGTCATTCATTTGAACTTTGCCAATGGTGTGATTGCCTCGCGCACCGAGCTGGATCAAGCCATCTACAACCTACTCAAAGACAATCAAACTAGGCTAAACATTACCTGTGATCCATTTTCGCAGCATGACCCGGCGGGCTATTTAGCCCAACTGATTCAAAACGCCGCCCAGCACTATGGCCAAAAAGTCGTCGTACTCGTCGATGAATATGACAAACCGATTTTAGACAATATCGACCAGCCCGACCTCGCCGCACCCATCCGTGACGGCTTAAAAAACATCTACTCGGTACTGAAGGGACAAGATGCCTATTTGCAATTTGTCTTGATGACTGGCGTGACCAAATTTTCCAAAGTCAGTTTATTCAGCGGCATGAATCAACTTAAAGACATCACCCTGTCCAAAGACTATGCGACCCTGTGTGGCTACACGCAAAGCGACTTAGAGACTGCTTTTGCCGAGCATCTAGCCGGGATTGATTGGGCCAAACTCAAAGAATGGTACAACGGTTACCAGTTCCTCGGTGAAGCTGTGTACAACCCCTTCGACATTCTGCTATTTATCAGCGAACATCAAAGCTACCGCAACTACTGGTTTGAAACCGGCAATCCCAGTTTTTTAATGAAACTATTCCGGCAAAAACGTTACTTTCTGCCGGATTTAGAAAAAATCGAAGTTGGCGAGGAAATCCTCGACTCGTTCGACATTGAGCAAATTCACCCGATTACACTGCTGTATCAGGCGGGTTATTTAACCCTTGACCAGGTAGAAGAGTCGCCTTGGGGGGGACAAGTCTACCGTCTACGGGTACCCAATAAAGAAGTCAAACTGGCGCTTAACAATCAACTGTTTACCGACTACAGCCAACAATTTGAGCCCATCAGTTATCAAAAGTCGCTCTATAACGCCTTATTTAACGCCGACTTCCCCGCCATTCAACAACACATCCAATCTTTATTTGCCGGTGTCCCCTGGCGCAATTTCACGCACAACGACTTACCCCATGCCGAAGGCTATTATGCCTCGGTGCTGTATGCCTGGGTTTCCAGTATTAACGCCACCGTGATCCCCGAAGACCTAAGTCATCACGGGCAAGCCGATCTCACTATCCTGCTGGGTGATCATATTTATGTCACCGAAATCAAACTGGATAAAACCAAAGATTACCAGGCACAAGACCCCAATCCGGCACTCAAACAAATCCAGGACAAACACTACGCGCAAAAATACCTGGCGCGGCAACAGGAAGGCCAACACATCCACCAACTGGGTTTGATTTTTAACCCACATGCCCGCAATTTAGTGCAAATGGATTGGCTGACGCTGTAGGACATGCGGATGGATAGGCACACAACGCCGACGCGCAGTACAGTCGTTAAACCTTTGACAAACAGCATGTGCTGGATGAAACATCTCATTCCCAATCTCCAGACTGGGAATGTCTACCACCAAACTCCGCTTGGCCGAACTATCAAGCAGGGCTTGAAAGGGCATTCGCCATGCTGACCTATTCTTTCTATCCAATAAACCCAACCTACTCATGACAACACATGCCCAACCCTCAATCAGCATTGTCATTCCCGCTAAGAACGAAGCGGATAATCTGCGTAAACTGCTGCCTAAGCTGCAAACAGTGCTGCCAGATGCGGAAATTCTGGTGGTTAACGACGGTTCCAGCGATGCTACGGCACAACGGGCTGCGGCGGCTGGAGTGCGGGTGGTCAGCCACCCTTATTCTCAAGGCAATGGCGCGGCCATTAAAAGTGGCGCCCGCCATGCCTGCGGCGACATTTTGGTATTCATGGATGCTGACGGCCAACACAACCCCGCCGATATTCCCCGGCTGTTAGTACCATTGACCCAAGGCTATGACATGGTGGTCGGCGCACGTCAGGCACACACGCACGCCAGTATGCCGCGCCGTTTTGCCAATGGTTTTTACAATCGCTTAGCCTCAGCGATGACCGGCTTTCGTATTGAAGATTTGACCTCCGGTTTTCGGGCGGTGCATGCGGATAAATTCCGTAAGTTCCTATACCTTTTACCCAATGGTTTTTCTTACCCGACCACCAGCACCATGGCCTTTTTCCGTTCGGGCTTTCCGGTGGCTTATGTGCCGATTGATGCCGGTAAGCGCGATGGCAAAAGTCATATCAAACTGATTCGGGACGGCATCCGTTTCTTTATTATCATTCTGAAAATCGGCGCACTGTTCTCGCCGATGCGGTTATTTTTACCGATGAGCCTAGTGATCTTTTTAATCGGTATCGGGCATTACGGTTACACTTTTCTGACGCTTGCGCGCTTTACCAATATGAGTGCGACCCTGTTTTTGTCTGCCTTGATCATTTTTCTGATCGGCATTGTCTCCGAGCAGGTTTCATCACTCCATTACCGCTCCACCGATGATCAACAACGCCCCTCTAAAACGGATGAGCCTAAACATGGTGATGACCACATTAAGCCCTCCTGAACCTATCAAGATTCTGCGCACTGTCTAAAAAGCAAACACGGCCAACAAAAACATGCCCAGCAGCACGCGATACAGCACAAACGGCATCATGCCAACGCGATTGAGCAACCAAATAAACGCGCCAATGGTGAGATAAGCCACCCAGCCAGACACCACAACACTGGTCAGCAGCACCGGCCAGACATATGTTTCCGGTGTTTGCCAGAGTTCGTAACCTTTCAGTAGCCCGGCCAGAGCGATAACCGGAATTGACAGCAAAAATGAAAAACGTGCGCTGAGTTCGGCATTCAGGCCCAACAACAAGCCAACACTGATGGTAATGCCTGAGCGTGACGTACCAGGAATCAAGGCTACCGCCTGGGCCAGACTGATCCACAGCATGTCCCGCAAAGTGAGCTGTTGGCGGTTCTGGCGGCCACGGCGTTGCGCCCAGGCCATGACACCAGCAAATACCAGCGTAGCCCCGGCAATCACTAAAGGTGATCGCAGCGCCGTGGCCATGGCACCGTTAATCGCCAGCCCCACCAGGCCAACCGGGACGGTGCCTAGTATGACATACCAGGCCAGCCGACTGTCCTCACTGCCGCCGCGCCCGGCCAGCGAACGCAGCCAGGCCATCAGCATGACGTAAACATCCTGCCGGTAATAAACCAAGACAGCCGCGAGGGTTCCTATATGCACGGCAACATCAAACGCCAAGCCCTGATCTTCCCAGCCGGTGATCACCGGCAGCAAAATCAAATGTGCGGAGCTGGAAATGGGCAGAAATTCCGTCAAGCCCTGTAACAGAGCCAATAACAACGCAGGTAGCCAATCCATGTTTCAGTCCTGTTCGGTGACCATCAATTCCCGCAGCAATGCCGTTGCAAAGCTGCCCGTCGGTAATGCGAATTGCACGCTTAGTGTATCGCTTTGTTGTTGGTGATCCACATACTCCGGTCGCACTCTCAGTGCGCGCCGCGCCCCGGCAATAGCCGCTGAACATAAGCCATCCAGCCAGGGTGTGAACTCAGCCAACACCTCATTTTCCAGCGCCAACACCGCGGCTAAAGCGGAATTACCACCCGCACCCGGCAGCCAACCTGAAGGATGCAGATCAAATTCAGCCACTCGCCGATGCAGGTCGGCGTCCTCAGGGTCGTGCGCAAAATGACTGCGACTGCCCGCCAACAGCAAACGTTCGCCAGGCAGGATTTGATTCCAGGTACCATCGGTCACACGCCGAGCCAGAATGCGGTTAAACAACAGCGCACGGGCCGCCGACCAGTACAATCCTCGCACTGGGCGGCGAACTTTTTTGCCTTGGAACAAAGCATCCGCTCCCACCAGATTAGCGCCATGGTTGCCAAAGCGTTGCCCACCAAAATAATTCGGCACGCCCTGTGTCTGTATCCGCGCCAGGGCTTCGGGAATACGCTCTAGCGGGCCATGCAAATTGCGCAGCGTAATCTGGAAAAAATTGGCCTGCACAGCGCCATGGCGTAACTTCCGGCCGTGCCGGGTGTGACTGAGCACTGCCAGTCGCTCATGTTCAAGCCGTTGCATAGCCGGCGCATTTTTTCCTGGTAACTGTACGCTGAACCATTGTCGTGTGCGGGCATGCCGGTCTTTGCGCCCGGCATAGCCTATCGCATGTGGCGCAACGCCTGCCCATTGGCTGAGCTGTTTCACCACTTGCTCGGTATCCAGTCCGGTTTTTTCCAGATACAGCAGTACATGCTCACCCTCACCGTCCGGCTCGAACGACAATTGTTCATGCACGATAAAATCATCGACCGCTTGTTTAAGCCGCCCCTTGAACAGAGGCGGTTCGACATAAGGCAAATCACGCCAGGCCAGGCTTAACCAATCCGGGTTCATAACGCCGACAACAAAACTACGGCCTGAACAGAGATACCCTCGCCACGACCTTCAAAGCCCAATTTTTCGGTGGTGGTGGCTTTGACATTGATTTGATTCAGCGCCGCTTCCAGGTCATCGGCAATATGCTGACGCATGGCTGGAATATGCGGGGCCATTTTCGGCGCCTGTGCGGCAATGGTCATGTCGGCATTACCTAGCCGGTAGCCTTGTTCTTTAACCAGACCATAAACATGGCGCAACAACACCCGGCTATCGGCCCCGGCGTATTGGGCATCGGTATCGGGAAAATGGCGACCAATGTCACCTAACGCCACCGCGCCTAGCAGTGCATCGGCAAGGGCGTGCAACACCACGTCACCATCGGAATGCGCCGCCAGCGCTCGGTTAAACGGTATGGTCACACCGCCTAAAATAATGTGTTCGCCCTCGGTGAATCGGTGTACATCCAGGCCGTGGCCTATGCGAATAGTTGTCATGATGATCAGCAAAAGTAATGAGTAACAACCACGCCCAAAACCTGCAACGGTTCAAGGCCAGAGTCATTAGGGTTAGGAGATTTAATGTGTTTTTATTGATCGCCCTGCGCCCGGACAAGCGTCTAGCCGCTAAAACCGGTCAGCCGCCGATTATAAAACATTCAACCCGCACCAGGCCTGCCATTATCAACTAAACTTAGCCCTGTTAAGGTTAATCCGGCGTTTAGCGCCCCAGCAACGCCTGAACTCACTCACCCAGCACGGGAGACAGTCATGTCTGAACGTATCACCCTGGACGGCAACGAAGCCGTCGCCCGCGTGGCCTACGCCCTGAACGAGGTCATCGCGATTTATCCCATCACGCCCGCTTCGTCAATGGGCGAATGGTCCGATCAATGGGCCGCTCAAGGCCGGCCAAACCTGTTCGGCGCGGTGCCGTCGGTGGTGGAAATGCAAAGCGAGGCCGGCGCCGCCGGCGCCTTGCACGGCGCCTTGCAGAACGGCGCCCTGGCGACCACCTTCACCGCCTCGCAAGGCTTGCTGCTGATGATTCCCAACATGTACAAAATCGCCGGTGAACTGACGCCTTTGGTGATTCATGTTTCGGCGCGCACCATCGCCACCCATGCCTTGTCCATTTTCGGCGACCACAGCGATGTGATGGCGGTACGCGCCACCGGTTTTGCCATGCTGGCGGCCAACAGTGTGCAGGAAGTGCATGATTTTGCACTGATCAGTCAGGCGGTCAGTTTAACCAGCCGGGTGCCGTTCGTGCACTTTTTCGATGGCTTCAGAACCTCGCATGAAATCGCCACCTTGGACACCTTGTCGCCGGAAACCCTGAGTGCCTTGATCGACCTGGATGCCATTCATGCGCATCGCCGCCGCGCCTTGACGCCGGAAAATCCGGTGCTGCGCGGCAGCGCGCAAAACCCGGATGTGTTTTTTCAGGCCCAGGAAGCGGTCAATCCGTATTACCAGGCCTTGCCCGGCCTGGTTCAGCAGGCTTTCGACCGCTTTGCCGAACTGACCGGCCGGCACTATCATTTGTTCGATTATATCGGCTCCGAACAGGCCCGGCGCGTGCTGGTGCTGATGGGCTCGGGCGCGGAAACGGGTGAAGAAACCGTGCGCGAGTGGGTCGAGGACGGCGAACCGGTGGGCCTGATCAAAGTGCGTTTGTACCGGCCGTTTTCGGCGCAAGACTTGATCGCCGCCCTACCGGAAACCACCGAAGCCATTGCCGTGCTCGACCGCTGCAAGGAGCCAGGCGCCGATGGCGAGCCTTTATACAAAGATGTGCTTACCGCGCTGGCTCAGCATCAAGCAGGCACCGCGCCTAAATTCAGCCAAATGCCAAAAGTGATCGGCGGCCGTTATGGTTTGTCGTCCAAGGAATTCACTCCCGCTATGGTCAAGGCGGTGTTCGATGAACTCAACGCCGAACAGCCAAAAAACGGCTTTACCATCGGCATTGCCGATGATGTTTCCGGCAGCAGCCTGAACTTCGATGCCAGCTACCGCAGCCGGGCGGCGCTAAGTGCTTTCAATGCGCTGTTTTACGGCCTGGGCAGCGACGGCACGGTCAGCGCCAATAAAAACGCGATCAAAATCATCGGCAATCTGACCGACAAATACGCGCAAGGCTATTTTGTTTACGACTCGAAAAAATCCGGCGCGATGACAGTATCGCATTTGCGTTTCGGCGATGCGCCGATCCGCTCCAGTTATCTGATCGGTGAGGGCGACGCGCAGTTCATTGCCTGTCATCAACCGAGCTTTCTGGAGCGCCATGCCTTGCTGGATAAAGCCGCGCCCGGCGCGGTGTTTTTGCTGAACAGCCAAGAGCCTGAAGGCGAAGTCTGGCACAGTCTGCCACGCGCCACGCAACAAGCCATCATCGACAAGAACATCCGGCTGTATGTGCTCGATGCTTATGCCATTGCCCAGCGGCTGGGCTTAGGTCGCTTGATCAACACCGTGATGCAGGCCGGTTTTTTTGCGCTGAGCGATGTC
Organism: Methylococcales bacterium; assembly: GCA_032251045.1. GTDB lineage: Bacteria > Pseudomonadota > Gammaproteobacteria > Methylococcales > Methylomonadaceae > JAVVEW01. The sequence continues at coordinate 11,622 of JAVVEW010000035.1, read as the reverse complement.
TTGCCCAAAGAGCAAGCACTCACCGCGATCAAGCAGGCGGTACAAAAAAGCTATGCCAAAGCCGGGCAGCGCATTGTCGAGGCCAATATCGCGGCCATCGATGCGGCGGTGGCCGCGCTTAAGGAAATCCCGGTGCCAGACAAAGCCGACAACGATTTCGACCTCACCCCGCCAGTGCCGGACTCAGCGCCCGAATTCATCCGCAACATCACCGGCGAAATCATGGCCGGGCGCGGCGATACCTTGCCGGTCAGCGCCTTTGCCGCCGACGGCACTTTTCCCACCGGCACCGCGCAATGGGATAAACGCAATCTGGCGCTGGACATTCCGGTCTGGGAAACCGACCTCTGCACTCAATGCGGCAAATGCGTGTTTGTCTGCCCACACAGCGTGATTCGCAGCAAATTGTTCAAGCCCGAAGCGATGGCCGATGCGCCGCCCACCTTCAAGCATACGCCGGTCAAGTCCAAGGCGTTTACCGGGCTGGAAATCAGCTACCAGGTCGCGCCGGAAGATTGCACCGGCTGTACCTTGTGTGTGGATGTCTGCCCGATCCGCGACCGTGAAAACCCGGAACGCAAGGCGCTGAACATGCGCCCGCAAGCGCCGCTGCGCGAACAGGAGCGCGCCAACTGGGACTTTTTCTTAAAACTGCCCGAACCCGACCGGCACTTGCTGCATGCCAATAAAATTCCGGAAGCCATGCATTTCCAGCCGCTGTTTGAATTTCCCAGCGCCTGTGTCGGCTGCGGCGAAACGCCTTACATCCGGCTGGCCAGTCAGTTGTTCGGCGAGCGCATGGTGGTGGCCAACGCCACCGGCTGTTCATCGATTTATGGCGGTAATCTACCGACCACGCCGTGGAGTAAAAATGCCGAAGGCCGGGGGCCGGCCTGGTCGAATTCCTTGTTCGAGGACAATGCCGAATTCGGCCTGGGGTTTCGCGTCGCCATCAACCAGCAGCGCCTTTTCGCCGAGCATTTGCTGGAACAATTACAGGATGATATAGGCCGGGAAACCGTCGCTGCGATCATCGATGCGCCGCAAACCGACGAAGCGGAAATTTTTGAGCAGCGTCAGCGGGTGGCGGCGCTGAAACAGCGCCTGGAAGGCCGGAACGATGCCGTCAGCCGTCAGCTTCTGGAAGTGATCGACACCCTGATCAAACGCAGTGTCTGGATCATCGGCGGCGACGGCTGGGGTTATGACATCGGCTTCGGCGGGCTGGATCATGTGCTGGCCTCGGGGCTGGATGTCAATATCCTGTTGCTGGACACCGAAGTCTATTCCAACACCGGCGGTCAGACCTCCAAAGCCACGCCGCGCGGCGCCATCGCCAAATTCTCCGCCGCCGGCAAGGCCACGCCGAAAAAAGACCTGGCCCGGCTGGCCATGGATTACGAGCAGGTCTATGTTGCCCAGGTCGCCTTCGGTGCCAAGGATGCGCATACTTTACGCGCTTTTCTGGAAGCCGAATCCTACCCCGGCGTATCTTTGATCATCGCCTACAGCCCGTGCATCGCTCATGGCGTTGATTTGTCGCGTAATCTCAAACAACAAAATCTGGCGGTGCGTTCCGGTCACTGGCCGCTGTTGCGCTTCGACCCGCGCCGGGTCAGCCAGGGGCACAACCCCATGCAGCTGGACAGCGCCAAGCCGTCGATTCCGTTCCGCGATTTCGCGCTCACCGAAGCCCGCTTCAACATGCTGGCACGCACCCATCCGCAGGCCTCGGAAAAATTCATGCAGCAATGCCAGCAAGAAGTCGAGGCGCGTTACCGACATTATCATCTATTGGCCGAAGACCTTAAGGAGCGTGAATCATGAGTGCCGTTGATTTAACCACCCGTTATCTGGGGCTGGACTTGACCAGTCCCTTGATCGCCGCCGCATCGCCGCTAAGCCGCAGCCTGGACAATGCCCGGCAACTGGAAGATGCCGGCGCCGGCGCGTTGGTGATGTATTCGCTGTTCGAGGAAGAACTCACCCATCAGGAAAACGCCACCGCAAGGTTCATGATCGATCAAGGCATCGGTTTTGGCGAGGCGGACAGTTTTCTGCCGTTTCACGACAGCGCTTTTCAGCATGGTCTGGAACAATACCTGGACCAGGTGCGCACGCTGAAACAAGCGCTGACCATACCGGTGATCGCCAGCCTGAACGGTGTGTCGCTGGACGGCTGGATCGAGCATGGCCGTCTATTGTGCGAGGCCGGCGCCGACGCTCTGGAGCTGAATGTCTATCATCTGGCTTCCGATCTCGATGAAAGCGGCGAGGCGGTGGAGCGCCGTTATCTGGAATTATTGACCGCGTTGAAAGCCGAAGTCACGGTGCCGGTGGCGATGAAACTGTCGCCTTATTTCTCCAGCCCCGGCCATTTTATCCGCCGCCTGGCCGAGGCAAAAGCCGATGGCGTGGTATTGTTCAACCGCTTTTATCAGCCTGATATCGACCTCGATCATCAGCAAGTGGTGTCTCAACTCAGCCGTTCACGCCCGGATGAAATTCGTCTGGCACTGCGCTGGCTGGCCTTGTTGTATCGCAAGACGCCGCTGACCCTGGCCGGTGTCGGCGGCGTGCATTCCGGCGCCGACGCGCTGAAACTGCTGTTGGCCGGCGCCGATGCCGTACAGCTGTGCTCGGCGCTGCTGGTTCAGGGCCCTGAATATCTGGCCACAGTCAAACAACAACTGGTCGAGCAACTAGCGTTGTTCGACAGCGATTGTCTGGCCGATGTCATTGGCCGCTTCAGTCAGCGCCAATGCCACAGCCCCGAAGTATTTGAACGTGCCAATTACATCCATCTGATCGACAGCTACAACCCGGCGGCGGGGGTTCATTTGTAGCCGTACCGTCAGTCTTTATCTCAACGCACCGCCGGGGTGTTCGGCACAGGCTGTCACAGCTACGGGTTGTTATAAGAGCCTAAATGGACGTATTGACGAACACCCCGGCACCAAATAATTACAACAGAGGCGTGCACCTTTTCTGACCGTACTCAGATCAAAAACGCCTCTACTTCCTCAACCCCATACCCTTAGAGTGACGCGAATTGTGGAACCGAATAAAACGCCGCACTCAATCGGTATAAGCCTCTTCGGTACGGTTCGAATAATACCTGGCGCGAATGCTGCCTATCAATTGACGTATCCTTTTAGGGTTAATCCCTTGAACGGTTACTTTGACGTTTCATATTCAGCACCGGAGCTTCTATAATGACAACGGCTGTCGCACGCTGACATCCATTGTCAATCACCTGGTTTTTCATTATGCTTCACCGGCACGCCAACACGCAGCCAGGCCACAGGCTGCGCAACCAACAACTTTTTTTCATTCCTTAGCTCAAGGATGCCAATCATGAAATTGATTACTGCCATTATCAAACCCTTCAAGCTCGACGATGTTCGCGAGTCACTGTCTGAAATCGGTGTTGCCGGTGTTACCGCGACCGAAGTTAAAGGTTTTGGTCGTCAGAAAGGTCATACCGAACTGTATCGGGGTGCTGAATATGTGGTGGATTTTTTGCCCAAAATTAAACTGGAAATCGCCGTTCCCGACGACGTTGTCGACCAGGCAATCGAGGCCATTATCAGCGCCGCCAACACCGGTAAAATCGGTGATGGCAAAATTTTTGTCACCACTCTGGAACAGGTGATTCGTATCCGCACCGGCGAAACCGGACGCGACGCTATCTGAACAGCGCACCACACCTTACCGGTCTTTGCTGCCGACAAGGGGCTGGCCGAAACTGAGGTTCTGTATCCACCCCTTGCTTGACTCTCTGCCACCTCGGCTTCATGTCACGATAGGTATCGTTTTGAATTTTCGACGACGCACGCTGATGCTGGCGCTGGTCGGCGCTGGCTTGATACTAGGCTATGCCTTGGTCGGCTTTTGGTTAGCCCCTTACGGGCTTGCCAAAAACTGGCCCGCGCTCAGCCAGCGTTATTTACAGCGCCCAGGGCATGTGGCGAACATTGATTTCAACCCGTTCACATTAACACTGAACATTGAAGGTTTTTCGTTACAGGACGGACAAGACCAGACACTGTTCAGTTTTGCCACACTGCATCTTGACCTTGGCGTTTGGGACAGCCTGCGGCAGGGGCAGTGGGTGGTCGAGGCGCTGACCCTGGAACAGCCCATGCTCGCCATACGCCAGGACGCCGAGGGCCGACTCAATGTTGCCGATTTACTCCCGGAACCTGCCGCTGACGATGATGACCCTGAGCGCAGTACGTCCGCGTTTGCGCTGACACGGCTGGCCATAACCGATGCTGAACTGCATTATCAGGCCAAAGGCCAAGCGCCGGTAGCTTTAACAGTGACTTACGCCCGGCTCCATGACTTAAGCAGCACCGCATCGACACCGGCGTCGTGGTCGCTGGAAATGCACGGCCCACCCGATTTGCAACTGACCGCCAGCGGTCATTTAACCTTGGCGCCGTTGCAAGCCGAGCTATCACTGGATCTGTCCGGCCTTGATCTGGCTCGGCTTGCAACGTTATTGCCCGGCTCACTTATCCCGGTCAAGCTGCACAGCGGCCAGCTCACGCAACACCTGCAATTGAGCTATCAGGGCAGTGAATCCAGGCTCACCGTACATCAGGCCGAAACCCACCTTGAGCATCTCAATCTGGCCAGCGCCGAAATCGGCGCGCTCAGTGCAACCTTCAGCGCATCGCTATCAGGCCAGGCGCAGCAGCTGAAGACAGGCTGGCGCATTGCCGCCGAACCGCTAAAGGTGATGATTGCCGCGCTGGAGCTTAAGCACCCGGATTATCAGGCCAGTTTTGAAAAACTGCGCATAACCGCACCCATGAAGCTGGATTGGCAACCCGATTCAGGGCCGTTGCACAGCGCTGACGTAGCCATCCAACTGCAAGGCGCACAGATGACGCTGCCCGCGTTACCGCTGCACGCCGCACTGGGCGACTTAAGCGCCACCCTACCCGTCTCCGTGACCTTCACCGACACCGCCCCTGCACTGCAACTGCAACAGGCGTGTTTAGCGCTATCCGACCTGAAACTGGGCGCACCGACTGAACCCTCATGGCTGAAGCTGGGCCGGTTGGCGATTGAGAATGTCACCGTTGATAGCCAGCAGCGACGCTTAGGCATAGGTCGGCTACACAGCCAGGACAGTCGGCTGACATTGACTCAAGACAGCACGGGGCATTGGAATGGCTTAAATTCAGCATCAGTCACCGAAACGGACGCTGGGCCTGCTACTGCCGGCAACAGTGTCGCCGGTTTAGATCCTGACCTTGTGCCTGACCGTCTTCATCTGGAAACACCAGGTGCAACCGACACCGCCGAAACCCCAGCCACACCCGACGCTCCGGCAACGGAACCCTGGCATATCACCCTGGATCACCTGAAGCTGGAACAGTACCAGGTCAGTTATCAGGATCTGGGGCAGCCAGACAAACCACCCTTGCAATTGCAAGGTATCGCCCTGGAACTTGACGACTTTGACAGCCAAACGCTGTCTGAAGCATTACCGTTGCGCTTATCGGCCACCGTATCACCTGACGGGCACATAGCAGCCAACGGGCAGATTCAACCACAACCGTTCAACGCCACCTTGGCCATTGATAGCCAGAACCTGGATTTACGGCTGGCGCAACCTTATCTGGAAGCATTCGCGCACATTGAGCTGGCCCAAGGACGCGCCAGCAATCAGGGGCAATTGCAGCTGCTCACCGGCCAGGACACGGCCTTGCAGGTGCGCTATCAAGGTGATGTTGCCATTGATAATTTACTGATCAAGGATATCAAAGCCCATCAGCCGGTGATTCAATGGCGGCATTTAGGCCTTCAACAGCTGGATTTTGACCTTGCCCGGCAACAGCTCAATCTGGCTCGGGTAAAGCTGGATCACCCTTATTTACGATTGGTGATCGATGCCGACCGGCAAACCAATCTGGAGCAACTGCGGGTAACCCAGGCGAATGCCGTGCCAGCCTCGGCCACCCCGGCAGCGCCCTGGCACTACCAGGTCGGCGCAGTGACCCTGAGCGAGGGGGAATCCGATTTTGCCGATTATTCACTGATTTTACCTTTCATCACGCGCATGACCGGCCTTGAAGGACGTCTGGACGCCTTTAGCTCCGCACGCAACGCCACCGCCAACCTGAACCTGCAAGGCAAGGTGTACGATCTGGCCGAGGTGGTCATCAAAGGCCAGTATCAACCCGACACCGGCGACAGCGAGGTGGAACTGCGTTTTCGCAATATGCCATTGCCATTGGTCACGCCGTATATGGCCGAGTTTGCCGGTTACAAAATCGAAAAAGGCCAGATGGCGCTGGATTTACGCTATGCACTGACCGATAACCAGCTGACAGCAGAAAACCAGCTGTTTCTGGATCAACTGACTCTCGGCGAGAAAATCGACAACCCCAAGGCCGTGTCGTTACCACTGGAGTTTGCGATCAGTTTGCTACAAGACAGCGCCGGACAGATTCGGCTGGAAGTGCCGGTCACTGGCAGTCTGGATGATCCGCAATTCAGCCTGGGCGGCATTATTGCCGATGCCTTGGTCAATACACTGGAAAAAGTGGTGACGGCGCCATTTCGGGCTATTGCCTCGCTGTTTGGCAGTGATGATGATTTGAGCGTGATCAGCTTCGACCCAGGACAGGCCAGCTTGACCTTGCCGGAAATGACCAAGCTCAGCAGTCTGGCCAAGGCGATGTTAGCGCGCCCTGCGCTACAATTGGAAATTAAAGGCCATGCGGACAGTGATCGGGATTGGCAGGTTTTACGCACACAAGCGCTGCGTGATGTGCTGGAAAAACGCTATCGTCAGCAGCTCCGAGCGCAAGGCGAACCGGCCCCACAACAGCTGACGTTAACGCCCGAACAGGAAAAGCAGCAATTAGCGGCGTTGTTTATCGAACAGTTCCCGTTATCAGGCCAGTATTCATGGCTGGGCAAGCCACAACTGACCCATGGCGAGGGTGATTTTTTTACCATTGCCAGGGAAAAACTGCTGGCCACCCTGGCCGTGGACGAGCAGCGGCTGGCCCAGCTTGCCAGCCGCCGCGCCGGCAGCATTGCCCGCTATCTGACCGAACAACACAAGGTACCTCCTGAACGGATTTTCTTGCTGGCCACCGAAGTCAGTACGCAAGATGATGCCTTAGGACTGGATAGCCACCTGTCATTGCGCAGCCGTTAACGCGGACACCCTTCCATTTTTATAATGCCATAACCCTTACGGTCGATTTCCTGACGCAAGTCTGGTGGTGCTTCGGCGCTATGGCAAAACATACAGGTTCTAAGGTCAACCTCCGCGTCCGCCTCGCCAATACTGGCCAACCATTCCCGGGCATGGCGCAATGCCAAATCCGGGTCTTTCTGATCGAGGACAACATCAAAATGCAAGGTTTTACCTTTTTGGGTCTTGGCATAGGTGTCGTAGACATGAGCGACTGACATGGCAATCTCCTTGATATGGTTTAAGCAAAAAGAATGGACTATCATTGTAAAAGTAATTTAGTATCGATTCAAAACCTATCATTCAGCATGCTCTGCACACCTCATCGACATCAGAACATTGCCAACAAGAACGCGTCGCTGACGCCAAGGAATCAAGTCATGCCGTATTCTGCTCTTTTCAGCTCATTAGAGCGCATCATGGCACTGTTGCGCTCGGAACAACGGCGTAACTGCGCCCACCTAGGGCTTCAGGCCGTACATTTGCAGGTCATGGAATATCTGGCCCAATGCAATCGTTTCAGCGACACACCTGCGGCGGTGGCCTCCTATTTGGGTATCACCAAAGGCACGGTCTCGCAAACACTGCTGCTGTTGCAGAAAAAGGGCTATGTATGCAAAACGCCCGACTTGCACGACAGACGCATTGTACATTTAAGCCTGACCGAAGCAGGCCGGGAGGTTGCTCGCCAGGCATCAGCCGAAAGCCTGTTTCAGGAGGCCAGCCGAATGCTGCCCCAGCAACACCACCAGCTGTCCGCATCAGCTTTTGCCGAAGTGTTGCGTGTGTTGCAAAAAGCCCATAAGAATCAAAGTTTCGGCCTTTGCCGAAGCTGTCGGCACTTTATCGAAGGCGAGAGTCAGCATCAATGTGGCCTGACCCTGGAACCGTTAAGCGATGCGGATAGTAAAAAAATCTGCCAGGAACATGCGCCCCGCTAACTGTTTATACATGAAGCTCCCTCAATCTCCCTTTGGAAAAGAGGCAAGACGGTAAAACATCCTTGTCCAACAGAAGCCGTGAACCGTTACCTTGTGTTGTGCATTCAGGTAAAATACGCATCACTTAACAAACTTTCCCACTGAGCCACGCCGCTATCAGGCCCGGTCAACGTGCGACTCAAACACGCTCAACAGGCAAACAGCTTATGAATCTCGATATATTTCTGTCCTTATTCTTCTTGATGATGATCTCGCTGGTGGTGTTCATGCTGGCGAAAAAACTACGTCTGCCCTATACCGTACTGTTGGTCATTGCCGGTTCGCTGCTGGTACCGCTGACCGAAGTGCCATTTTTTTCTTTTATCAGCAGTTTCAAATTGACGCCGGAGCTGTTGTTTTTTGTGTTTTTGCCCATTCTCATTTTTGAATCGGCTTACAACATCAAAATCAACGAAATGATCAGTAATTACCGAACCATCAGTCTAATGGCGATTTTTGGTTTGCTGATTTCAACGGTCTTTATCGGCATGTGTTTGCATTATGTGTTTGCCTGGATTAACTTCCCGGTGCCCATACCGGTCACGCTATTGTTTGGCGCAATCATTTCCGCCACCGACCCTGTGGCTGTTTTAGCCTTGTTCAAAGATTATGGCGCACCTAAACGGTTAACCTTGATTTTCGAGGGCGAGAGTCTGCTCAACGACGGTACCGCGTTTGCGCTGTTTTTAGTGTTTCTGGAAATTATCACCCACGGTTACGCTGGCACCAGCTCCATCGGCCTAGGTGTGCTGAATTTTTTCATGATGTTGTTCGGCGGCATTTTGTTTGGCTTACTGATGGGCTTTTTATTCGCCAAGCTCATCGAATGGGTGCGCGGTTATGAACATCTGGAAATTACTCTGACACTTTTGGTCGCGCATTTAACCTTTATTCTCACCGAAGTTATTTCCGAACACATTATCATTGGCGGCATTCATTTGCGCTTTTCATCGATTATCGCCACCATGGTGGCCGCCATTGTGATCGGCAATTTTGGCCGCTACAAAATGTCCCATGATGTTGAAGACTACATGGAGCGTTTCTGGGGATATTTTGGCTTTGTCACCAACTCGCTGGTGTTCATCCTGATGGGCTTGTTGTTCGTTGAACAATCCATCGATGTGCATGTCGCGATTCTACCCATCGTACTGGCGATTATCACCGTCGTCATTGCCAGAGCCTTATCGATTTATCCGATATTGGGGCTGTTTAACTGGACCCGGATTGAAGAACCCATTCCCGCTTCATGGATGCACTTGTTATCCTGGGGCAGCCTGCGCGGTTCCCTGGCTGTGATCATGGTACTGCTGATTCCTGACGATGCCACGCTACCTAACTGGTCGCACGACTTTTCAGTTAAGGATTTTGTCACCGCCATTACCATTGGCTGTATTTATTTCACCTTATTGGTCAAAGCAACCACGATTGGTAAAGTGATGAACCGGTTAAAAATCGACGCTTTGACCGACTATGAGCAAATCGGTTATTACCGCAGTAAAGGCCTGATTTACGATCAACTGCTGGAAACCTTGGAAAAATTGAACAGCGCCGACAAAATCAGTACAGAACAATATCAAACACTGAAAGCCACCTATACTAACCTTTATCAAGCTATCAGTAAGGATTTCAAAAAACATGTTGGCGATCTGGATGTTGCGCATTTAATGAAAAATCTGCTGGTCGTTTATGTGCTGGGCCTGGAACGCGCCGAGCTAAAGGAGATTTATCAGCGCGGCGAAATTAACGAAAAAATTTATAAAAAAATCCTCAATTTGCTGGATATTCAGATCGAACGGGCCGAGCGAGGTCATCAACAAGTCAACGCGATCGATGAAAAATTTCCGCTGGATGTTTTTGAAAGCCTGATCAACCGGCTGAAACAGATCTTTTTATGGCGCAGCCCGGCGCTGGATCCTCAGGACTTATATATTTACTACCGCACAGAATTAAAATTACTGGAACTGGTTATCGAGCGCCTGGATACCCTGCCCGACTCATCATTGATCGAGATTTTCAACGATCATCAAGCCATCGCCGAAACGCGGAATCTGTATCAGCGTTTAATCGATAAAACCCGGCTCAATCTGGATCAATTGGTCGAAGATAATTATGCTTTGCTGGATCGCTTCAATGTGTTATCGGCACAAAACCTGATGCAAGTTCAACAACTGGAAATTCTCGACCGACTGCATAAAAGCGAAATCATTACCCAAAAACTGTACATCATGCTGCGTAATGAATTAAGTCAGGAAACTCGTAACCCATGATGCAAAAAAAACTACACGCCTATCTGCACCTCACCCGCTTTGACAAACCGGTGGGCATATACCTGCTGCTGTGGCCCACCTTGTGGGCCTTGTGGCTGGCGGCCAACGGCGTGCCGGATGGCAAAATCCTTGGCGTTTTTGTCGCCGGCGTAGTTTTGATGCGCGCCGCCGGCTGCGCCATTAATGATTATTTTGATCGTCATATCGATGGTCACGTCAAACGCACCCAAAACCGGCCGCTGGCGCAAGGGCTGATCCACCCACGGGAAGCGGTAGCCGTCTTTATTGGCTTGGCCTTGCTGGCCTTCGCACTGGTATTATTGCTGAACCCCTTCACCGTGGCGTTATCTTTTGTCGGCGCCGCTCTAGCGGCCTGCTATCCGCTGATGAAGCGCAAAACACATTTGCCACAGGCATTTTTAGGCATGGCCTTTGGCTGGGCGGTGCCCATGGCTTTTGCCGCCCAGACCAACAACCTGCCCCCCTTGGCTTGGGTGGTGTATCTAGCGGTCATTTTATGGGCGTTGATTTATGACACCTTGTATGCGCTGGCTGACAAGGCCGACGATATTAAAATCGGCGTTAAATCCACTGCGATCTTGTTTGGCCGCCAAGTACGGCTGATGGTTGGCATTCTGCAAGCGGTCATGCTGGGCCTGTTGATCGTTGCAGGAAACATGGCCGCACTGGGCGTTGCCTATTGGCTCGGCCTTGTGGTGGCAGCTGGGCTGTTTGGCTATCACCAGTATTTAATCAAAGATCAAAAGCCCAGCTTGTGCTTTCAGGCATTCAAACACAATCATTGGGTCGGGCTGGCGATTCTGATCGGCATCATGCTGGCGTTAGCCTAGGAGCCGATACACCATGAGCCACTCGCGCAAACTGGTCACCTTCGACTGGGCGATTAAACGCCTGCTGCGTAGCAAAGCCAACTTCGGCATATTAGAAGGCTTTCTCACCGAATTGCTGAAACAAGACATCACCATACTTGAAGTGCTTGAAAGCGAAAGCAACCCGGACACCGCCAGCGACAAATTCAGCCGGGTTGATTTGAAAGTACGCAACAGCCGCCAGCAAATCATCCTGATCGACATCCAATACGACCGCGAATACGACTATTTACAGCGCATTTTCTACAACGCCTCGAAAG
>JAVVEW010000034.1:0-27807 GCA_032251045.1 Methylococcales bacterium | reverse complement strand
CCCCCTAACGCCAACTTAACTGCAGGACATTGAAATATGAGCAATCCCCACCTGACCACGCGCAACATTGTGAACCTGATGTTCGCCTTAGCCATCACCTTGTTGCTGATTTTGCCGAGCGTGAATGCGGCGGCCGACACGCTGAACAGCGCCCAACTGGCTATCAAAACCAGCTCGGACAAAATTAAAACCCGCCTGAAAACCGGCGATTTCAAGCATGACTTTTACAAAGTCGCTGACTACATCGACCAGGTCATTCAGCCGCATGTCGATTTCCCAAGAATCTCCGCACTGGTGCTCGGCAAACATTGGCGACAAGCCAGCCATCAAGACCGCGAGCGCTTCATCAAAGAATTCCGCACTTTACTGGTGCGCACTTACGCCCGCGCCTTCGTACAGTTTGATGACTGGTCGCTGCATTTTTTGCCTATGCAGCTGAACGAACAAGACAGCAAAATCCTGGTGCGCACCGAAGTTCTGCAACCGGGTAAACCCGGCATCGATGTCGATTACCGGATGATCCGCAAAAAAAACACCTGGAAAGCTTACGATATCGTCATCGAAGGTGTAAGCCTGGTCACCAATTACCGCTCAACGTTTGCCAATCAAATGCTAAGCATTGGCTCGTTATCGAAACTCATCGACCATCTGGCTGAGAAAAACGCCGCCGCACTCACAAAAACGCCCTCCTGACCGTGTCAGAAAACTTTTTTAACTCGCATTATCAGCCGCTGTGGCTTGAGCTGGAAACACAAGGCTGGTCAACCTGGGCCGAGCGCTTGCCCGCACACGTCGCCGCCGCGCTAAGCGCCAATCGCCACGGCCGCCTTGCGCATTGGCGAACCCTCATCGAGGACTTACCCGCCGCCTGCGCGCAGCAGAAAGCCTATGAACAAGGCATCATTGGCGATGCCACCGACCTGTCTTACACACAACACGCGCAGATATTGGCCGCCGTGCATGAACTCAAACCCTGGCGTAAAGGCCCTTATCGGCTGTTCGGCATCGATCTGGACACCGAATGGCGTTCCGACTGGAAATGGCACAGGTTGATCAAGCATATTCAACCGTTACGCAATCGCCGGGTGCTGGATGTCGGCTGCGGCAATGGTTATCATGGCTGGCGCATGCTGGCCGCCGGCGCCCGGCTGGTAGTCGGCATCGAGCCGTTACCATTGAATGTCATGCAATATGGTCTGATCCGTAAGCTCAATGGCGAGGTGCCGTTTTATGTGCTGCCTTTGGCCCTGGAAGACCTGCCTGAAGAGAACGTCGGTTTCGACACCGTGTTTTCCATGGGCGTGCTGTATCACCGGCGCTCACCGATCGATCACCTGCAACGGCTGCTGAGCTGTTTGCGCCCCGGCGGTGAATTGGTGCTGGAAACGTTGGTGGTCGAAGGCGATGAGCACACCGTGTTGATGCCTGAAGATCGTTATGCGGCAATGGGCAATGTCTGGTTTATTCCCAGCGCCAAGGCGCTGGAGCGGTGGCTGAGACGCTTGAAACTGGTCAACGTGCGCACCGTCGATGTCAATGTCACCCGCACCGAGGAGCAGCGCAGCACCGAATGGATGCCGTTCAAATCCCTGCCTGATTTTCTCGATGCCAACAACCCGGCACTGACCCGGGAAGGGCTGCCCGCGCCGACCCGCGCCATCGTTCTGGCCAACCTACCTGATTGATTTTTTAACCCATGAAAACACCGAAAATTGGTTTTATCAGCCTGGGCTGCCCGAAAGCCCTGGTTGACAGCGAACGCATACTGACTGAACTCAACCGTGAAGGTTACGCCACTTCACCGGACTATCAACAAGCCGATCTGGTGGTGGTCAACACCTGCGGCTTTATCGACGCGGCGGTGGAGGAATCCTTGGATGCCATTGGCGAGGCCTTGACCGAAAACGGTCGGGTGATCGTCACCGGCTGCCTGGGTGCGCGCGCCGAGCAAATACGCCAGCGCCACCCGCAAGTGTTGGCCATTACCGGGGCACACGATTATCAAGGGGTGATGACGGCGGTACACCAACACCTGCCCAAGGCGCCGCCCGAGTTCACCGAATTGACGCCGACAACCGGCATCAAACTGACGCCCAAGCATTACGCCTATCTGAAAATTTCCGAAGGCTGCAACCACCGCTGTACGTTTTGTATTATTCCCAGTATGCGCGGTGATCTGGTCAGCCGGCCGTTGCCGGACATCCTCGGCGAGGCGGAAACGCTGGTTGCGGCAGGGGTTAAAGAATTGCTGATGATCGCCCAGGACAGCAGCGCCTACGGCGTTGATCTGGCTTATCCTGAAGCCAGCTGGCGCGCTCAGCGTTACCGCAGCAATTTCGCCGAGTTATCGCGCGCCCTGGGTGAGCTGGGCGTTTGGGTGCGCTGGCATTATGTTTACCCTTATCCGCATGTCGATCAGGTTATCGAGCACATGGCCGAAGGCCGGATTCTGCCGTATCTGGATATTCCGCTGCAACATGCCAGCCCCCGCATTCTGAAGCTGATGAAACGGCCGGCGGCCACCGAAAACACCTTGCACAGGATTCAACACTGGCGCAAACAGTGTCCCGACCTGACCTTGCGCAGTACTTTTATCGTCGGCTTTCCGGGCGAAACCGAGCAGGAATTTGATGACTTGCTGAGCTTTCTGCGCGAAGCGCAGCTGGATAGAGTGGGCTGCTTCGCCTATTCTCCGGTGCCCGGCGCGACCGCCAACGCCTTGCCCGATCCGGTGCCTGAGGCGGTTAAACAAGCGCGCCTGGCGCGCTTCATGGCTGAGCAGGAAGCGATCAGCGCCCGGCGTTTGCAACAGCGCATTGGCAGAACCGAAACCGCGCTGGTCGATGAAGTGGTGGAAGAAGGCGCGGTGGCGCGTAGCAAGGCCGATGCGCCGGAAATCGACGGTCAGGTGTTTATCGACGGCGCGACCCACTTACAAGCGGGTGATTTTGTCGATGTGGTCATCGAAGAGGCTGACGCCCATGATGTGTGGGCGCATTTGGCCTAAGCCGATACCGTGCCCGGCTTGGCATTACGCACAAAAACGCAATGACAAATCCACCGCCTGGATATGCTTGGTCAGGGCGCCGACCGAAATAAAATCCACGCCGGTTTCAGCAATCGCACGTACATTGCCCAGATCAATGCCGCCCGAGGCTTCCAAAGCAATACGCCGCCCCGTCAGAGTCACGGCGGCGCGTAATTGCTGCAACGAAAAATCATCCAGCAAAATACGCTCTGGCTCGGCAGCCAAGGCCACTTCTAATTCGGCCAGGGTTTCAACCTCGACAATCACCGGCACCTGAATGCCTTGCTTGGCCTGGGCGATCGCCCCGGCCAGCGAGCCTGCCGCATGGATGTGATTTTCCTTGATCATGACCGCATCATACAAACCCATGCGATGATTAACGCCACCGCCACAGGTCACGGCATATTTCTGCCAACGCCTAAGCCCAGGCAAAGTCTTGCGGGTATCCAGAATCACCGCGCCGGTGCCCTGTACAGCATCGACAAACTGACGCGTGTGCGTGGCGGTGGCGCACAAGGTTTGCAAAAGATTCAGCGCGGTACGTTCACCGGTCAACAAAGCCCGCGCCGAACCCTGCAACTGACACAGCACCTGCCCTGCCGCAACGGCATCGCCATCCTGACACCGCCAGTGAATGGCCATCTCGGCATCGAGATAGCGGAACACCGCGTCAAAGCCGGCCTGCCCTGCCAACACGCAAGACTCTTTAGCGCACACCTGAGCATGCGCCTGCTGGTTAGCCGGTAACAGCGCCGCGCTCAGGTCACCGGAACCGACATCCTCTTGCAGAAAAGATTTGATTTGCTCGATAATGAAAAACTCTGTCATGACCCACCTGGGAAATAAGGTTGACATGCTATTATCCAACCATTGCCTGAGTACCGCCAGCCTGATTCCCTCGCCGCATCAAGACGCCCGGCCAGACCCTGAAGACATCTCGCTGCTGGTCATCCATTGCATCAGCCTGCCGCCCGGCGAATATGGTGGCGGCCATATCGATGCCCTGTTTCAAGGCCAGCTTGCCACCGATCACCCCTATTTCGCCAGCATTGCGCATCTCAAAGTGTCCGCGCATCTGCTGATTGACCGCGCCGGGCAACTGACTCAATTCGTGCCTTTTGACCGCCGCGCCTGGCATGCCGGCGCCTCCTGCTACCAGGGGCGCGCACGCTGCAACGATTTCAGCATCGGCATTGAACTGGAAGGCACTGACACCAGCCCGTTCACCGACGCTCAGTATGACGCCCTGCATTCGGTCATCGCGCTGCTGCTTCATCACTATCCGCGCCTGTCGCCGCAGCGCATTGTCGGCCACAGCGATATCGCGCCCGGCCGTAAAACCGACCCCGGCCATGGTTTTGACTGGCCGAGATTGCGACGAGAACTTGAACTTGCCACCCACACCTAGCGTCTTACCGGTCATGAAACGACAGCTTATTTATTGCCTTATCGGCCTGTTGGCGTTCCCCCCCGTAATTGACGCTAACAATCCTTTGAATCTTCCCGACATGGGCGATTCATCCGGCACCTTGCTGACGCCCGTGCAAGAGCAAGAATTGGGCGAGGCATTTTTCCGCAGCGTGCATCGGCAACTGCCCATTGCCCAGGATGCTGAAATCCAGCACTATATCGAAACCATTGGCACCGCCCTGGTCGCGCAAAGCGAGCAACCCGGCGCACCGTTTCATTTCTTCGTCGTGCTGGACGGGTCAATCAATGCCTTCGCAGGGCCTGGCGGCTATATTGGCGTCAACTCTGGGCTGATTCTCAAAGCAGAAGCAGAAAGCGAACTTGCCGCCGTCATGGCGCACGAAATTGCGCACGTCACCCAACGCCATCTATACCGCGCCTTTGAAGCCGCCAGCAAGCTGGCATTGCCTTCGGCCGCCGCCATGCTGGCCGCAATCCTGCTGGGCACGCAATCACCGGAGGCCGGCCAAGCCGCGCTGATCGCCCTGCAAGCCGGCAGCACCCAGTTTCAGATTGATTTCACCCGCTCCAACGAAGAAGAAGCCGACCGGGTCGGGATGCAAATCCTGGCAGCATCCAACTATGACCCACGCAGCATGCCGATTTTCTTCGAACGCCTGCAACAAGCCGGACGCTATTACGGCCAGCAGATTCCTGAATTTTTGCGCACTCACCCGGTCACCACATCGCGAATTTCCGACAGCCGGGCGCGTGCGGACCACTATCCATACCGGCATTACCCGGATTCGGTGAATTTCCTGCTGGCACAAGCCAAATTGCGCGTGATGACCGCAGACTCGATCAAAACCGTCCAAGCGTACTTCAATAATCGCCTGTCGCTGGGCACCGATCTGCAAAAAGCCGTAACACGTTACGGACTGGCACTGGCCCTGCTGGAGGCACAAGACTTCAGCCGCGCTGAAACATTGCTGCAAGCTTTGACCGAACACTATCCGTTTGCGCAATTTGCCAATGCTTATGCAAGCAGCGCACTGAAACAGCAACGCTTCGATACCGCGCTACAACGCCTGCAAACCAGCCTGCGCCAACATCCCGGCCATTTAGCCTTGACCTTAAGTTACATCGAAGCCTTGCTGGCCGCAGGTAAGCCGGATGTCGCACGCCAACAATTACTGGCCGTAGATGCCGACCGGCTCAACAAAAGCCATTACTACCAGCTATTGGCGCGCATTTATGGCGATCTTAAACAACCGGCTGAATCGCACCGCTACATGGCAGAATACTATTACGCCAGCGGACAAACCCAAGCAGCCATCATGCAGATTCGCCTAGCGCAAAAAGCCCCGGATATCGATTTTTACCTGGCATCGATTTTAAGCGAACGCTTAACGGCCTTTCTCAAACAACTCCGCGCCGAACGGGAACAAGGCTGAACGACACCTTAACAGCGCCCAATATTCGGCACCCCCTGCCGCCTCGCCCCCCTGCATTCACGACACAGATTAAAATTAAACCGCTGATTTGTAAAAGTAATTTTGAGTCGAAACCAATCAGGCAATATTTTCGCCGTGTTTTAATAGACAGCACCCGCCCAGCTACTTAAAATGCACTTAGCTTAAGGAGTGAGCCCCGGTACGCATTCCGGGAATGAGGAGGAAGGCCATCGCGCCAACAAGCAATAATAATAATAATAATAACAATTTCAGTGATGTCATCATGACAGCCCTGTTCAAAATAACAACAATAACGAACATGCCCGCCTTGAGCGGGCTTTTTATTGTCTAAAGCATATATCCTGACCGTTTGGCGATAACCCGCCCGCCTCACCACCACCACTCAGGAGTCCACATGCCCCGCCCCACATCAGCATCAGCCTACCGCACTCAGCCGCTGGCAACCGAACATCTCCCGCCCGGCATTGCCTTTATCGTCGCCAACGAAGCAGCTGAACGCTTCAGCTATTACGGCATGCGCACCATTTTAGTGGTGTTCATGACCCAATACCTGACCAACGCTCAAGGCCAGCTCGCCCCTTTGTCAGAAGCCAGCGCGCAAGGCTATTATCATTTGTTTCTGGCCATGGCCTACATCACACCCCTGTTAGGTGCCTTGTTGGCCGACGGCCTGTGGGGAAAATACCGCACCATCATCGCACTGTCCTTCGTCTATTGTCTTGGTCATTTCGTGCTGGCACTGGACACCACCCTAACCGGACTGTTACTGGGCCAAACACTCATCGCCTTGGGCGCCGGCGGCATCAAACCCTGCGTATCGGCGCATGTTGGCGACCAGTTTTGTCATCACAATCAGCATTTACTGAGCCGCGTGTTCAGCTGGTTTTATTTCGCCATTAACCTCGGCGCGGTCATCGCCATGCTACTAATGCCCTGGTTATTAGCACGGCACGGCGCACACACCGCCTTCGCCGTTCCCGGTTTGCTGATGTTACTGGCGACGCTGATTTTCTGGCTGGGGCGGCGACGTTACTGCCACATCCGGCCACAAGGGCGGATTTTTATCCGGCAAATTGTCAGCCGCCAAGGTCTTGCCACCCTGGCGCGACTGGGGCGTATTTATATATTCATCGCCCTATTCTGGGCTTTGTTTGAACAAACCGGTTCATCCTGGGTGTTGCAGGCCGCAAAAATGGATCGGGAACTGTTTGGCCTGACCCTGCTACCCTCGCAAATTCAAGCCAGCAATCCCCTGCTGATCCTGCTCCTGACCCCCTTGTTCGCCTACTACATTTATCCCTTCTGGCAACGCCACCTGCCGTTGACTCCGCTCACCAAAATGCGCACCGGCCTGGTACTGACCGCGTTGGCTTTTTTGGTCTCCGCACTGATTCAAAGCCGCATTGACCAGGGCGGACACCCTTCCATTCTCTGGCAACTTCTGGCCTACTTACTGCTCACCAGCGCTGAAGTCATGGTATCGATTACCTGCCTGGAATTTTCTTATACCCAGGCACCTAAGACCATGAAAGCCTGGATCATGGCCTTTTTCTATCTAGCCATCGCCGCCGGCAACTTATTCACCAGCCTGGTCAACTTCAGCCTGGATGCGTTATTTGCCGACAGACAAACGCTCAGCGCCGGCTATTTCTGGTTTTTTGCCGGGCTAATGCTGATCACCGCCTTGCTGTTCAACCGCTTCAGCCGTGACTTTATCCTGGAATCACACTTACAAGATGGGCACAGCCCGCCACCTTCCTTATAATGCCCTGTGTCTTTATGTCTCAGGTCGGGAGCAGCCTTATGATTTACCGCATCGTGATTTTATCGCTGGGCGTGTCAGCCAGCGCGCACGCCCAGGTTTACAAATGTGTCAACCCGCAAACCGGACGCGTTCTATACCAAAGCTCACCGTGCAAAACCGATGAACAAGCGCTGATTGTGGACATTGACACCGGGACAGTACAAGAACAACCCCGCTACACCGACCCCGAACTGCAACGCCTGGAGCAGGCACAACAACAAGAACAACGGGCCGAACAGCAACGCGCCGAAAAAGCCCGACTCCTGCAACGAATCAAGACTGAAAACGAACAAAATGAACGCTTGTTGCGCAGCCGCCCGCAAAGTTTTTCCGCCCAAGCCATACGCGCCTATGATTATGACCGGCTGGACGAGTGGCTGAAGCCGTTTCAGTCTCGGCTACCTGAAATCGAACGCATGAAACGCCTGGCCGCACTCAAAGTGCTGGACGCAGGTAGCTGCCAGCGTGTAGAGTCAACCGAACTCAGCCGCACCAGTCGCATCGACAACCTGGTTTTTACCGTCAGCTGTAGCAACCAACCTGAGACTTTGATCATGGAACAAGAGCTAAACCAATGACTCCGAAAACCCTGCTCATCACCGGCTGCTCAACCGGTATCGGCTATGCCACGGCCATTTACTTGCGGGAGCGCGGCTACACCGTGATTGCCTCAGCCCGCAACAGCAAGGCTGTCGAACGCCTGCGCGAGGAAGGCTTTACCGCCGTCACGCTCGATCTGGCCGACAGCAACAGCATTCAGCAAGGCTTTCATCAAGCCCTGGAAATGGCCGGCGGCCACCTCGATGCGCTGTTCAACAATGCCGCCTTTGGTCTGCCGGGCGCGGTCGAAGACTTATCACGCGAGGCGCTGCGCCATCAGTTTGAAACCAACGTCTTTGGCACCCAGGAACTGACCAACCTGGCCATTGCCCTGATGCGTAAACAAGGCCATGGCCGCATCATTTACAACAGCTCAGTTCTGGGTCTGGTCGCCATGACCTATCGCGGCGCTTACAATGCCAGCAAATATGCCCTGGAAGGCCTGGCCGACACCTTACGCCTGGAACTACACAACACAGGCATACAAATCGTGCTGATTGAACCCGGCCCGATTGAAAGCCAATTTCGACACAATGCCTTCAAGCTTTACCAGAAATTTGTTGTTCCCCACGCCAGCCATCGCAGCGCTCACCTGAGTGCCTACGATGCCATGGTCACCCGGCTGAAACAAGAAGGCCCCGCCGCGCCCTTTACCTTGCCGGCGGAAGCGGTGGCGCACAAAGTCTGGCTGGCGCTGACGGCAAAGCGCGCCCGCCCCCGTTATTTCGTCACCTTTCCAACCTACTTATTTGCCTTTCTGAAAAGAGTGCTGCCGGCCACCTGGCTGGACGTACTGCTACGCCAAGTCTGACCCACTCCAGCCTGACGTTTTAAGTATCACGCACGCGCCAGCTCTCGATTTCCGCCCAAACTATGTTAGAATCGCCAGCATATCCATTGTGGCATGCCCCCATGGATGTGATGAAACCTAACACTTGGAGAATAAAAAACATGAAAATGCTATCCAAAGCCACTATTGCTTTGTTCTTGTCCTTGGCCACCGCAGGTGTCAGCACAACTGCTCAGGCCTACGAAGAAGGTCGCACCACCTATGCACCAGCCCAAGCCATTGATAATGTTCTTTCGCTGGCTCAGGAAGCGGCCAGTTTGATCGCATCCGGCGCCGCCGCTGAAGACATTGCTGATAAAATCAAGGCAGCGTCTGACATGAGCAAAGAAATCAATGCCAACGATCAGGTTGACATTGCGCGTAACCGCGCCAACAAACATCTGAAAAAAGCACGCAATGAAGCTAAAAAAGGCAACATCGAAAGCGCCAGCGAGCATCTGAACACAGGCATTGATGCATTTGGCAAGCTGAAATCCCTGCTGTAAACAGTCCCTATTGCTGGGGCGCCGCTAAGCCCCAGCCCCCTCTCCCCTGCCTTACCCCACTTACCTTTCATTGCCCCTCGCGCTGCCTTGCTCGGGTTCGGCCTTCACCCGGTCACCTAACAACCTTTGCTCAACATGCCCCCCATACCGACCACAACAGCCCTGCTTAAACGCCACTGGCTGGTAGTGCTACTGGTTTGCCTGGAATTGCTGTTTTTTCTATGGTTTGCTTATCAACCCTGGCTAAGACTCGAACCGCCCCTGCCCGAGGAGAGCTTAATGATCTGGCGTAGCATCGCCTATGTCATCGCCATCATTGGCTTCCCCCTGGCCAGCTTGCTGCGCCATGTACAACTGCGCCTCAACCAGACCATGCCCGGCCCTGAACCTGCCGCAAAACGTTATTTATTCACGATCGTGACCGCCATGAGCTTCGCCGAAGCACTAGGCCTGATCGGCTTAGCTCTTTACAAACTAGGCGACAGCCAAAACACCTTAAACATTTTTTTGAGCCTGAGTTTTCTGGCCGTGTTGCTATCGCGCCCCAAGCCTGCCGAATACCAGGCGATTCTTGAACAGCTTAAGCAACAACGACACAACGACCTATGAACTCGCCTGCGCTACTTGGCTTTATCGCCCCCAGCGGCACTGGCAAAACCACGTTATTAACCCATATCATTCCTCGACTGACCGCACATGGACTGAAGGTTGGCGCTGTCAAGCACAGCCATCATGACGTCAACATCGACCAGCCCGGCAAGGACTCTGACCGCCTGCGTCAGGCTGGCTGCCAGGCCGTCGTGCTGGCCTCTCCTTATCGGCAAGCGCTAATTGTGAAACGAGACGCCAACACCGAGCCTGACTTGCCCGAACAGCTGGCATTACTGGCGCCCCTGGCTTTAGATATCATCCTGATCGAAGGCTTTCAGCACGCGCCGTGTCCGAAAATTCTGCTGCATCGACACGCCATCACGGCCACCCCAAACCTGGGCCAGACAGGCCTGATCGCCCTGGCAACCGACACCCCTGAAGCAGGTCACACCCCCCTGCCCATCCTGGACCTTAATAATCCTGAACAAATCAGCCGCTTTATCATTAACACTCTGCTGCCAACAAAGCGCAAGGATCACTCATGAGCACTTGCTTTACCACGCCCGGGCTATTGTCTCTCGCTCAGGCACAACAACGCATACAACACTACCTGACGCCTATTTCAGACTGCCAAACCCTGCCCTTATCGCACGCTCTCGGGCGGGTACTGGCAGAACCGGTCAAAGCCCGCTGGGCGCTGCCAAGCCATGCCAACTCAGCCATGGATGGCTATGCGTTTGCCAGCACCGACGGCGCACCCGGACAGCCTGTGCAGCTACGCATCGCCGGCCATGCCTGGGCAGGGCGGCCTTATCAAGGCTCGCTGCAGCCTGGCGACTGTGTGCGCATTTTCACCGGCGCATTACTGCCCAAAGGCCTGGATACGGTGGTCATGCAGGAACAGGTCACCGTGAGCGGTGAAATCATTCACATCCCGCCACATTGGCAAGCCCAGGATCATGTTCGCCAAGCCGGTGAAGATATCGTGGCCGGCGCCAACTTGCTCCCGGCTGGCCGACGCCTGAGCGCGGCGGACCTGGCGCTGCTCGCCGCCGCAGGCATCAGCACCGTGTCGGTCGTCCGAGCGCTACGCCTAGCCTTGTTAGCCACCGGCGATGAGCTGTTACCCGTCGGCGCCACCCCTCAACCCGGCCAGATTATCAACAGCAACAGCCTGTACCTGCAAGCAGCGCTGCAGCAGCCACACCTTGAAGTCAACGACTTAGGCATTCAAAAAGATGATAAACAGATGCTTCGGCGTCAGGTTGAACAGGCCGCCGAAAACTGTGACGTGCTGATCACCAGCGGTGGTGCTTCGGTGGGTGAGGCGGATTATCTGCATAGCGTGTTTTCCGCCTTAGGTGAAATTGGCTTCTGGAAGCTGGCGCTCAAGCCGGGCAAACCCATGCTGGTTGCACAACTAGGCCACTGCCTGGGCTTTGGCCTGCCTGGCAATCCCGTCTCGCTGGCGGTGACCTTGCGGTTGTTGGTACAACCTGCGCTGGCTGTTTTGTCAGGACAAGCCTGGCCGGAACCGTTTTATGTACACGCGGTATGTGACCAGCCCTACCACAAAAAACCAGGCCGGGAAGAATACCTGAGAGCGGTGCTATCACAACCGGAACCAGGGCGGTTCCAGGTGCGTCTGGCCGGTGCGCAAGGCTCGCACCGGCTCAAACCACTCAGCCAGGCCAATGCTTTGATCCACCTAAGCCGTGACAGCACCGGCATCACGCCCGGGGCTACCGTGGCCGTACTCATAGACGAATTGAGCACACACTCATGAGCTGCATGACAACATGGCGCACCCCGGCTTATCCCGCGCCCAATCCGGCCGCTTAGCGGCATAGGCGGCCATGCCCGGCTGGACTTGATACGGATTTTGCAGCGCACGCATAAGACGCGGCAAAGCCTCGGTATCACCCTCCTGAATCTGCTCAAGCACCTGCTGGGTTAAATAATTGCGCGGCACATACAGCGGATTGACCTGATTCATGCGCTGCTCCGCCGCAGCTACGGTAACAGCCTGGGCCTGTCTGATGCGCTGATAATCCGCCAACCATTGCCGCCAACGCCCCTCCAGCGCCGCGCCACGCTGGGACGGCGCGTAAAACGCAGCCTGCAAAGCGTGCCAGGCCTGTTCCTGATCAGGCGCGCTCAAACTCTCAGCCAGACAGCGGAACCACAAGGTATAGTCAGTTTCCTCCGCCGTCAACAGCGCCAGCAACGCCTCCACCAAGTCATCGTCATACTCGCGCAGACCCAGTTTCGCCGCCATCATCGCTTGCCAACCCTCGGCAAAACAACGCTGATAAATGGCAAGGCCTTGATGCAACGGCTCCACCTCATTCACCAATGGATAAAGCGCATTGGCCAGCTGCCCCAGATTCCAGTACACAATCGCCGCCTGCTGACCATAACGATAGCGCCGCCCCACCGCATCCGTGGTATTCGGCGTCCAGTTCGGGTCATACGCCTCCAACCAACCATACGGGCCATAATCCAGCGTTTGCCCGATGATCGACATATTATCGGTATTGAGCACGCCATGTACGAACCCGACCCGCTGCCAATGCACCACCAAATCCGCCGCCTGCCGGCAGATCACCTCAAACCATTGCCGATAGCCCTCAACACCCTGTCCATGCAACTCAGGAAAATAATGCTTCAAGGTAAAATCCGCCAGCGTTTTCAACAACGCATGTTCGCCGCGCGCGGCATGATGCTCAAAACTGCCAAAGCGCAAAAATGTTGGCGCCACCCGACAAACCACCGCCCCCGGCTCCCATTGTGGGCGACCATCGTAGAACATATCTCGCAATACCATCTCACCCGTGCCAACCAATGTTAACGCCCGCGTGGTGGGTACGCCTAAATGATGCATGGCCTCACTACAAACAAATTCGCGCAACGATGAACGCAGCACCGCCAACCCGTCGGCGCTGCGTGAATAAGGCGTTGGCCCGGCCCCCTTCAATTGTAATGTCCAGCGTGCCCCGACAGGACTCACCCACTCACCCAGATTGATGGCCCGACCATCACCCAACTGCCCCGCCCAATGGCCGAATTGATGACCGCTGTAACACATGGCATAAGGCTTACCGCCCGGCAACAGCTGATTACCGGCCATCGCACCAATCAATGCCGCATCGGTAAAAGTATCTGGCGCCAACCCCAATGTCGCCGCCAACGGCTTTGAATAAGCCAACAACTGCGGCTGCTTAACCGGCTTAGGCTTAACCCAGGAATAACAGGCGTTATACACCTGGCGCGGACTGTTTTCGGTTTTTTCATCCGCCGGCAAAGCATCGGTAAAACAACTTTCCAGACGCAGGCAATGGGCGGCCTGCTTAACAGGTTCAACAAGCGTAGACATAACAGCGATAAATTCTGACTAAAATGCTAGGTTATAGCATCGCTCGGCATCAAGCAAGTGCTACGCCGATCAACCGCAATAGCCAATTTACAAATGACTTAAGCCCCTTGGAAAGAGTGAAACGAAACTGGCCTCCGCCTTTAGCAAAGGAGGATTGAAAGGGATAGCTCCGTGAACAGCCACCTCCCAACAGCCGCATCAAGCCATATCCAGTAACTTATGACTCTGCAAGGTCAACTGCCAACGCGGATGTTGCAAACAATAACGCATCGCCGCCTGCGTCGGCGCATCGAGCGCCGGTAATGCAATCAGCGCGGCATTGGGCGCTGCCATCGGACTCAGATAATAACGCCCGGCCTTGATATGCTCAAAACGCTCAGGTAGCGCATTGCTTTGTGGATACACCAGCTTCAATTCATCGCAGGCACTCACCACCACCGGCGCCCGTCCCTTAGGGCTAATGCACAGCCAATCAATACCATCAGGCACAGACTCCGTACCATTGCTTTCCACCGCGATATAACATCCGCGTTGGTGCAAAGCAAGCGTCAGCGGCGCATCGACCTGCAACAAAGGCTCACCGCCGGTCAACACAACAAAAATCGGACGATACGCGCCTGGCCATAACGCACATACCGCATCCGCCAACGCATCGGCATGTTCATAAACACCACCCTTCTCGCCATCGGTACCGACAAAATCAGTATCACAAAACGAACACTGTGCACTCGCTCGATCCCGTTCACGTCCCGACCAAAGATTACACCCGGCAAAGCGTACAAACACCGCCGGCCGGCCGCTGTGCGCCCCCTCGCCTTGCAAGGTATAAAACATCTCCTTGACCGCATAACTCATGGCAACGTCTCATATTCAATCGGGTCGACTACCCCCTGGAGCGCAAACGCCTCCAGACGCTCCACACACGCCCCGCAACGACCGCACGCCAAAGTCCTGCCGTTATAACAGGTCCAGGTTTGCCGGTAATCCAACCTCATACGCAAGCCCTCTGCCAAAATCTCGCCTTTACTGGCATACAGATAAGGCGCCCGCACTTCCACTGGATGATAATTGGCCAGGCGCGTCACCTGATTGATGGCCTCGACAAACACTGGCCGACAATCGGGATAAATCGCATGATCACCGGCATGTGCGCCAAAAAATACGGCACCAGCCTCCCGCGACACCGCATACCCCACCGCCAGTGACAACATAATCATATTGCGATTCGGCACCACCGTGGTTTTCATGCTCTGCTCTTCATAATGCCCCAAAGGCACCTCGATAT
Source organism: Methylococcales bacterium (assembly GCA_032251045.1). Classification (GTDB taxonomy): domain Bacteria; phylum Pseudomonadota; class Gammaproteobacteria; order Methylococcales; family Methylomonadaceae; genus JAVVEW01. Next base: position 12,903 of record JAVVEW010000034.1, on the reverse strand, counting down.
CCGATGTCAACGCCGAGCCTTGCAACAACTCACCGATAGCCGCGATATTGATCACCTTATGCTCCAGGCCCAACGCCTGTGCCACGCGAGCAGCATAATCAATTTCCTTGACATGGCGCTGGCCATAGTTGAATGTCAAAGGTAAAACCGTCGCATAATCACGCAGCGCCCGGTTCAGCAAAGTATAAGAATCCATACCGCCGGAATAGATCACCACGGCGGCGTTGTGTTGTGTCGTAGCCATAAAACGCAAAAAAGTAAGCAGCCAAAAAACCCTAAGCAGGGCCGAAAAAGCGCAACAAAATACCACAAACACGCCTATTTTGTGTGCTCACGGCATCATGCACTGCCATTTTGTAACCGTTCACGGGGTTAACTGAAAGCAAGACAGATAGTGATACAATTCAATCCAATCCTTTGCTGCGGTTATCCATGCGGCGCAAAAATTCACCCATAATGACCCGATACAACTCATCGCCCAGATATTTGTCCTCTACGCCACTATCGAGATTAGGGTTATCGTTAACTTCGATGACATAGCCCTTGCCGGCAACCTCTTTGACATCGACACCGTATAAGCCGTTGCCAATGGGCTGGGTTGCTTTCAAGGCTGCATCCAGCACGCCCTTAGGAACCTCAAAAGTGGGCATGGTCGCGAAACTGCCGCTATCGGTGCGACTGGCTCCGTGGCGATAGATTTGCCAGTGGTTTTTCACCATGAAGTAGCGACAGGCGTACAAGGCTTTGTTGTTAAACACGCCGATACGCCAATCGAAATCGGTGTACAAAAATTCCTGAGCCAACAATAGCGCCGATTGTTCGAACAATTCGGCAACCTTAAGGTTAAGCTCCCGCCGGTTATTCACTTTAACGATGCCGCGCGAAAACGAACCGTCCGGAATTTTGATCACCACAGGATAACCGGCCGCCGCTTCCAGACTATCCAAATGTTCGGCATTGCCTTTATGTAAAATCCAGGTCTTAGGGGTCGACACCTTATGGGTACGGAACAAGTCTGCTAGATAGACTTTGTTCGCGCAGCGCAATATCGAGGTGGGATCGTCGATGACCATTAAGCCTTCGGCTTCTGCTTTTTTGGCAAACCGATACGTGTGATGATCGATCGCCGTTGTTTCGCGGATAAATAAACCATCGAATTCGGGGATGCGGCCAAAGTGTTTCGGCGTGATCAATTCCACGTCAATACCCAATTGCCGGCCAACATGGATAAACTTTTTCAATGCGCCACGATTGCTGGGCGGTAATTTTTCCATTGGATTGATCAATACAGCGAGATCATATCGCGCTGCTTTGCGGGCGCGACCTTTACGCCAGACCTTTTTGCTGAACTTGTCTAGCGCTTCGGCAAACAGGGTTTGCATCGCATCGTCCAGACTGCGCGGCGAGACGGCATTCAGATCGGTAATTTCCCATTGTTGATTGCAGCGCAGCGTGATTTCCAGAACCGGACAAGGAAAGCGCTCGAACAGCCGCCGCGTCAAATCCTGAAAATCCACCTCGGATGTCGTGCCAAAATAGCTATACAGCTTGATCTCACTCTCTTTAGTTTGCTTCTTGAGCGCACGCGCCAAAGGTTGCGTGAAGTCTGCTAATTGCAGCCGATACAGCGCATTTTTGCCTAAATCGTTGATCACCTTGACCGACGGAATGACATGGTGATTGCGCGCTTCGGCCAATAACGAACAATAGTACCCATCCGACAGATAGACAAAACTGCTGCACAGGTTGATCACCCTTATGCGCTCATCTGTTTGGCTATGAGCATAGGCAAGATAATTCTCAAAACTAATGACCTGTTCGCTGGGATAATAAGGATTCCAGTCGGAAAGATCGTCTACAACCAAAAGCGTGTTTGCCATATTAAAAATAATGTTCGCAAAAATGAAATGATGATGCTGAAACCAGACAGCGTTTCGAACAAGGAGTACTATTTGAAAATTATAAATCTTGATGGCCTCTGATGTGCGTACGATTATTCATTTTGCCGATACCACTATTAACCTAAGCCTCTTTCCAGCCACTTACGCGATCGCTCGTCAGCAATGGCTAAAACAGCTGAACGAACTGAAGTTCGAGCAGCAACAGCTGTCATATCCTTGTGCGGGCGTCGGCCCGGACAATGAGCCACTCGTCACAGATACGGTCTGGATAGGCGCACAGAATGCCTCGCGTGTGGTTGTGATCATTGCCGGCACCCATGGCGTGGAAGGATTTACCGGCAGCGCCATTCAAATCGACCTGTTGCACTTATTGATCAAGGGTGTCGCCCATGTGCCTGAAAACACAGCCTTACTATTGATTCATGCATTGACCCCGTGGGGTTATGCCTGGTCGCGCCGCTGCGATGCCGATGGCGTAGATTTAAATCGCAATATCGTCAATTTTTCGCAGCCGATGCCGGAAACACCGGAGTATCAAACAATACGCCCGGCATTATTTGAACAAGACTCGATACAAAGGCAAAGCGATTTGCAGGCCTTTGCTGAACAATACGGACGCACAGCGCTGGAAAAAGCCCTCAGCGGCGGTCAATATGTCGATCCAGCCGGGCCCTTTTATGGCGGTAACAAACCCGCGCACGGGCGAAAAGTTTGTGAAGCGTTAATCGAACAGCATGCCTTGCGGCAACGCCGATTGGCTGTGATCGATTTGCATACCGGCCTGGGGCCCTTCGGGCATGGCGAGCTTATTTGCGATCATGAACCCGACAGCACGGGGGTGTCGATTGCCAAGGCCTGGTATGGCGATGCAGTCACGCTGCCGTTAGCCGGCACCTCCAGTTCCGTGCCCAAGCTCGGATTGCTGGATTATTTATGGCATGCGGCCATGCACGATGACGGCTGCTATATCACGCTGGAATTTGGCACCTATAGCACCGATCAGTTGTTCGACATTCTGTTGCGAGATCATCAGCTTTGGGTGCAATCGAACAACGATGCTGCGCGTTTAGCGCATAGCAAACGGATGCGCCGGCACTTTTGCCCCAAAGATCCTGCCTGGCGGGAAATAGTGCTGTTCCGCGCTCGCCAAGTGATAGGGCAGGCGTTAAGCGGAGTCTCGTCTTGAACATTTCGCTTCGTGCTGCCCGTTTGGCTGATCTTGACGCGCTGATTGCGCTGGAAAATGCCTGTTTCGACACCGATCGCTTGAGTCGGCGCAGTTTTCGGCATTGGCTTACTTCGGAACATCGCGCATTATTGCTCGCAGAAATCGATCAAATCATGTGCGGGTATGTACTGATCATTTATCACCCCGGCACCCGTCTGGCGCGGGTGTATTCCTTAGCCGTATCCCCCGCGCAGCGCGGCAAAGGTATTGCCAAGGCACTAATGGTCGCGGGTGAACGGGAAGCGCGGGAAAATGGACGCCTGTATCTGCGGCTGGAAGTCAGCGTAGACAATACTCAAGCAATCAGCTTGTACGAATCCCTGGGGTTTCAGAAATTCGGTTTTTATCGCGACTACTACGAAGATCATAAAGACGCGCTCAGGTATCAAAAGCGTATACGCAGGTATCACGATACGCCTCAGCACCGTTCTGTGCATTGGTTACGGCAAACCACACCGTTTACCTGCGGCCCGGCATCCTTGATGATGGCCATGCATGCGCTGGATAGTCAGTATCGACCGTCGCGGGAAGAAGAAATTAAATTATGGCGCGAAGCCACGACCATTTTCATGACATCAGGGCACGGCGGTTGTCATCCGGTAGGTCTGGCGTTAGCCGCGAAACGACGGCATTTCGCGGCGGAGATTTGGATCAATAAGTCCGGTCCTTTGTTTATCGATAGCGTGCGCAACGATGATAAAAAACAGGTTATCGAATTAGTAGACACCTGCTTCAAGCGCGAAGCAGACGAGCAGGGCGTGATCATTCATTACAGCAATATTACCCAAGTCGATTTAATTGCGGCCTTTGAAGCAGGTGGCATTCCGTTAATACTGATCAGTACCTTTGCGATGGACGGTAAAAAAGCCCCGCATTGGGTGGTCATGAGCGGCTTTGATAACGATTGCCTATACATGCACGACCCCGACCCTGAAGAAGACCGGCAAAGTGAACTGGATTGTCAGTTCATTCCTATAGCCAGGGAAGCTTTTGAACGCATGTCATGCTTCGGCAAGAACAGGCTGCGGACAGCAGTCATTGTCAGGCCGAAGCTAAATGCCCAAGGCCTAACGCAAAGCCCAGCGGCGGAGCGTTAGCGGAGTGGTGAGCAAGTACACGATCCATCAGACAGGAACGCGGCCTGATGGCCATACACCCGATTTGACAATGACTCCGTATCAAGGCGTCGATGGCTCTACGCCCGTAGCGGCCTACTTGGGCCATGAAGGCTTTGGCGGTGTTATTACGCAAAGACTCAGGGTTTGACAGCGCCAAACGGTTATTTGCCGTCGCGGATGAACAAGCGCGCTGGGCGGCCATGGGTCGGAGGTTTGACTATTTACCCCCGAAAACAGGATAAAGCCGCCTGGGTCGAAAAGGTGGAAGCCGGCGGTGCCTTTGTGGAAAAGCGTCCCGGCAAACGGGAAGCGTTAATGAGCCTGAGGGTGGATCGCGCCTGGCAAAAGCAGACACGTTCCTTCAGGCTGGTGATACGGATCATCGAGCGCACCATCAACAAGCACGGTCAGCTGTTATTGCTGCTGGACATCCAACGGGAAGGCTGGTGGACGAGTCTGGAGGAATCCGAAGACACCGTCATTGAACGCTACCGCGACCACGGCACCCATGAACAATTCCATTCGGAATTCAAAACCGATTTGGATCTGGAGCGTCTGCCGTCCGGGATATTCGAGACCAACGACTGTCTATTGAGAATGGGCATGTTGGCCTACAATTGCTTGCGGCTGATCGGTCAATGTGGCAAACGTATTCGCTGATTTGCAAGAGCGATTGGTGACGCAGCCGGGGTCCGCGTCGGGATGATGTAGTCAAGAAAAATTGACCACCCCAGTTAAGCAGCTTTTTGTTTCCGGCTCATTTCTGCTTCATACTGATTGGGACGCTTGTAGTCCAGATACGAATGCAAACGATGCGGGTTATAAAACATGGCAATATAATTCAAAATATCCTGCTGCGCTTTCTGGCGAGTTTGGTAATATCGCCATTGGACACGTTCCCGTTTCAGGCTGCCAAAGAAGCTTTCCACCACGGCATTGTCCCAACAGTTGCCTTTTCGACTCATGCTGCCTTGAAAGCCGTGAGTGGCCAGTAAACGTCGAAACACATGGCTGGCATATTGTGTGGTGGTGCGCCTATCGAGAGTGTCAGGCAATACATCGAGCAACAGCAGACACCGCACTAAAATCCAAATAAGGACGGCTATTCACCGTCCGCGCTATCCTTCCCCGCCCTGAACGGCGGGGTTTGCCGCGCAATCCGATCAAAAGCTTACAAATTCCGATCATTCCCACTCAATGGTCGCCGGCGGCTTTCCGGAAATGTCGTAGGTTACCCGGGAAATGCCTTCAACTTCGTTGATAATGCGCCGGGACACTAAATCGAGAAACTCATACGGCAGATGCGCCCAGCGGGCGGTCATGAAGTCGATGGTTTCCACCGCTCTTAAGGCGATAACATAATCGTAACGGCGGCCGTCGCCCATCACGCCGACGGATTTGACCGGTAAAAACACCGCGAACGCTTGACTGACCTGGTCGTACAGCTCGGCCTTGCGCAGCTCCTCGATAAATATGGCGTCGGCCCGGCGCAGCAGATCGGCATAGGTTTTTTTCACTTCGCCGAGAATGCGAACGCCCAGCCCCGGCCCCGGGAACGGATGCCGGTAAACCATTTCATAGGGCAGGCCCAGTTCCAGGCCGAGTTTGCGCACTTCATCCTTGAATAATTCCCGTAGCGGTTCGACCAGCTTCATGTTCATTTGCTCGGGCAGGCCGCCGACATTGTGATGCGATTTGATCACTTTGGCCTTGCCGGTTTTGGCGCCAGCCGATTCGATCACATCCGGGTAAATGGTGCCTTGCGCCAGCCAGCGGGCGTCTTTGAGCTTGTCGGCCTCTTGTTCAAACACGTCGACAAACAGGCGACCGATGATTTTGCGTTTTTGTTCCGGGTCAACTTCGCCGGCCAGGGCATCGAGAAATAACGCCTCGGCATTGACCCGAATCACCCGTATGCCCATGTGCCGGGCAAAGGTGGCCATGACTTGATCGCCTTCATCCAGCCTGAGCAAGCCGGTATCGACAAACACGCACACCAGTTGTTCGCCAATGGCTTTATGCAGCAACGCCGCCACTACCGAGGAATCGACACCGCCGGACAAGCCCAGCAGCACGGTGTCGCGGCCAACCTGTTGGCGAATCTGATGAATGCTGTCGTCGATGATATGGCTGGCGGTCCATAAGGTATCGCAGCGGCAGATATCGACCACGAAACGTTGCAAAATCCTCAGGCCCTGGCGGGTATGCGTGACTTCAGGATGGAATTGCAAGCCGTAAAACTGCCGGTTAACATCGGCGAAACCGGCGATCGGTGCATCTTCGGTGCTGGCAATCACGGTAAAGCCTTCCGGCAACTGACCGACCCGATCGCCGTGACTCATCCAGACATCGAGCAAGCCATAGCCTTCGGCGCTGGCGTGGTCTTCAATATCCGACAACAGCGGCGAATGCCCGCGTGCCCGAACCTGGGCATAACCGAATTCACGCTTGCCGGCCATTTCCACGCCGCCGCCAAGCTGCGCGGCCATGGTTTGCATGCCGTAACAAATGCCCAAAACCGGCACGCCCAGGTTAAATACGCCTTCCGGCGCCTTGGGTGCTTGCAGGCCGGTGACGGTTTCCGGGCCGCCGGACAGAATCACCCCCTTGGGCGCGAAGTTTTCAATGTCGCCGAAAGCGCAGTCCCACGGCCAGATTTCGCAATAAACGCCGATTTCGCGAACGCGGCGGGCGATCAACTGGGTGTATTGGGAGCCAAAATCCAGAATCAAAAGTTTGTGGTCGTGTATCCGGGCGGGGTCTGCGGCGGTCATGGTTGCATCATTTGGTGAAGGTTAAAAAAAAGCCGCCCTGTCGGCGGCTTGTTGCAAAGCACTATAAATCATTCGAGATGGTAATTCGGCGCTTCTTTGGTAATCGCCACATCATGAACGTGACTTTCGCGCATACCCGCGGCGGTCACCCGGACAAACTCGGCGCGCTGATGCAGTTCGGCGATGGTGGGGCTGCCGGTATAGCCCATCGAGGCGCGAATGCCGCCTAGTAATTGATGAATGATGGCGAACACACTGCCTTTGTAGGGCACCCGGCCTTCGATACCTTCCGGCACCAGTTTATCCACCTGTTCGGTATTTTCCTGAAAATAACGGTCGCTGGAGCCTTGTTGCTGGGACATCGCGCCCATCGATCCCATACCGCGATAGGCTTTGTAGGACCTACCCTGGTACAGCTCGACTTCGCCCGGCGCTTCTTCGGTACCGGCAAACAAACTGCCCAGCATAACCACGTCCGCGCCCGCCGCCAGGGCCTTGGCGACGTCGCCGGAATAACGCACACCGCCATCGGCGATCACCGGCACGCCCCGGCCTTTAAGCGCCTCGGAAACATTGCTGATCGCGCTGATCTGTGGCACGCCGACCCCGGCAACAATGCGCGTGGTGCAGATCGAACCCGGGCCGATACCGACTTTGACCGCGTCCGCGCCGGCATCGGCCAGCGCCAAGGCCGCTTCGGCGGTGGCGATATTGCCGCCGATCACCGACAGCTTAGGATAGGTTTGCTTGGCCCAGCGTACTTTGTCGATCACACCTTGCGAATGACCATGGGCGGTGTCGATGACAATCACATCCACGCCGGCCTCAACCAGCGCCGCGACCCGTTCTTCGGTATCCTGACCGGTACCGACCGCCGCACCCACGCGCAAGCGTTCGTACTGGTCTTTTGACGCCTTGGGATAATCTTTGGCCTTTTGAATATCCTTGACCGTGATCATGCCGCGCAGGTGGAACTGATCGTTAACCACCAGCACTTTTTCGATACGGTATTTGTGCAGCAAGGCCACCGCCTCGCGGGGGTCGGCGTTTTCATTGACGGTGACCAGTTTTTCTTTCGGCGTCATCACCGAGCTGACCGGCTGGTCGTAATGGGTTTCGAAACGCAAATCGCGACTGGTGACGATGCCGACCAGATCCTGACCATCGACCACCGGCACGCCGGAAATGTTTTTCGCCCGGGTTAATTGCATGACATCGCCCACGCTGACATCGGGTGAGACAGTAATCGGATTGCTGATCACGCCGCTTTCAAACTTTTTCACCCGGCGTACTTCCCGCGCCTGCTGCTCGATGGTCATATTCTTATGAATGATGCCAAGGCCGCCCTCCTGGGCCATGGCAATCGCCAGACGGGATTCGGTGACCGTATCCATGGCCGCCGATAACAGCGGAATATGCAACGCGATGGCGTGGGTCAGATGAGTGGTTAAATCGACCTCACGCGGCAAAATTGCCGAATGTTTGGGTACCAACAAGACATCGTCGAATGTCAGCGCCTCTTGAATGACTCGCATATAAACTCCCTAGAATGGTTCCATCTGACTTTTGGCAAAAGCCGCCCCGGCTCTGGCTGTATGCCGTGCGAACGGCCTGATCGTTAAAGTTGGCTTCGATTGAGAAAAGTTAAGCCAAGTTCCCAACACGCCCGATGGAGGCCGATAAAAATTAACCGGTTATTATCACGCATTCCATCCCAGAATCAAAGCTTTGCCACCATCTACACCGACTCACGACTCTGAAACCGCGTTCGATCCAGCTGGTTTTCGCTACTGGCAACCAAACAAGTGACCACGGCATCGCCGGTGATATTAACTACCGTCCTGAGCATGTCCAGCAGCCGGTCCACGCCCAGCACCAAGCCGATACCGGCCACCGGTAGATTGACCTGAGCGAACACCATCGCCAACATAATCAAGCCGACCCCGGGCACGCCGGCGGTGCCGATCGAGGCCAACACCGCCATGGCGATCACGGTCAGATAATCGGCCAGACCCAGATCGATGCCGTAAACATTGGCGATGAACACGGTGGCCGCGCCTTGCATGATCGCGGTGCCGTCCATGTTGATGGTGGCGCCCAACGGAATGGTGAACGCGGCGATGCGGTTGTCCACGCCCAATCGGTGTTCGGCAGTGGTCAGGTTGACCGGTATGGTGGCGTTGGAGCTGGCGGTGCTGAACGCGAACAACTGCGCGGCACGCATTTTCTGGAAGAATCTGAGTGGATTCAGCCGGACCGTGGTTAACAGCAAACTGAAGGTGATCGATACATGAACGGCCAGGGCCAAGACCACCACGGCGATATAATCCAGCATCGGCAGCAGCAGGCCAAAGCCTTGTTCAGCGAAGGTGCGCGCGATCAGACAGAACACGCCGACAGGGGCTGCCGCCATCACCAAACCGACCATGCGCATCATCACCTGATTGAGCGTATCGCAGGTTTTCGCGATAGCCCGGCCCGCCTCCCCCGCCAGCACCACGGCTAAACCGAATACCAACACAAACAAGATGATTTGCAGCATGTTGCCATCGGCAAACGCCTGAACCGGATTGCTGGGCACCAGGTCAATCAAAACCTGGGTCAAAGGTGGCGCGGCGGCGGCTTGGAAATCAGCGCTGACGCCGGTCATTTCGAACGCCCGGCCCGGATCGATCAGCCAGGCCAAGGTGAGCGCCAGGGAAATGGCAATCGCCGTGGTCAACAGATACCAGGCCAGGGTTTTCAGGCCGACCCGGCCCAGGGCGGTGATATCGCCAACACCGATCACGCCGCTGAGCAGGGAAAACGTTACCAGCGGCACCACCAGCATTTGCAGGCCTTGCAAAAACCACGCGCCCACGACTTTGAACAGGCCGTTGACCACGATTTGCTCTAGCCAGGCCAGATCGGCGAAAAAGCCATGAATCAGGCCGCCGGTCAGCAATCCGGCCAGCATACTCAAGACAATTTTCGCGCTTAAGGTTTTGCCGCTCATGCCGCGTTTCCGGCGGCTGCAAAACATTGACTCACCTGGGTCAACGCCTGTTCATCGATACCTGATGTGCGCCGCCCCGCCCGGCACAAGCCGCCGCGAAAGCCCAGATAATCGGCCGCCAGCGGCAGTAAGCGAGGTACATGTTCGGCGCGCAGCGAACCGGCCAAGCCGGCTAACAAGTTCAGGCGCTTGGCTTGGTTAACAAAAGCCTCAAGTTGATCCAGGCTTTGCCAGTCGGTCAGCGATTGGCGTTTGTTTTGGGTGTCGAGCATCACGCCCGAGAATCCGGCTTGTTTGAAGGCCTGAAGCCATTGTAAATCCAGTGGCTGATCGGCAAACAACACGGCAATCAGGCGCGCCTCAACGCTCGCTAATGCGTCAAGCACGGGCTGCCAGTCGCCATCGGTAAAAAACCCGATTTTGACATAATCAACGCCGGTCGCCGCCATGGCCTGAACCGCCTGCCTGACCGGCTCCGGTTGCATAGGCAGATCGCCGATGGTGGCGCTGAGACAATGCTCAGGCTGCAAGGCGTTGACAATAGGCCTGACTTCAGCAACCGGCAGCGCGCCCAACGCGCCGTTGGCTGGCTGTTTCAGATCGATAATCGATACCTTGAACCGGGCCGCTAATTTGGCTTCTTCAAGAGTGACCACGCTGGCCAAAAGTCCGGTCATGCCGGGTTCTCCTGATAATAACGGCGAGCATGTTCGATCAGCCAGCCCCAGGCTTCACGCTCGGCATCGCCTGCGGTTTTGTCGATAGCGGTTTGTAAATAATCCAGATCGTGCCGAACCTTGGCCGCATCAAGAAACTTCAGCCGACTGACCAAAATGGCTGCTTCCAACACCGCGAACTGCGCCCGGTTAAAGCCGTTAAAGGCGCGAAATAGATGACGTACGCGCACCGCACAGGTAAACGCCGGCCGGACGTCGTCATCAGCGATGTCAATCACCTCCACTTCAGCCGCGCTCAGCGCACACAGTAAAATCTGCCCGTCAATTTGTTCAGCCGGGCGGCAAGGCCAGTCACGGCGGCCGGTCAAGCAACCGGCGAACAGCCTGACATCATCACAGAAATTGATCACCGCCTGGGGCCGGGCTTGTAAGTTGGTCAATGTGGCGGAGGGGCGAAACGGCAGAATCCTGAAGCGCTCGCCATCGACATGCACGCCCATAGGCGCCAGATGCACCGCGCCATCGGCCGCCAAGGTACTGACAATGGTTTCGTAAATCATTATTTTTTCTGGAAATAAAAAATCCTGCGACTGGCTTCGTTAAGCTGTTGCAGGATGATATGCCCGGATTGATCGGCATAAACGCCAAAGTCCAGATGCGCGGCAGGATCGGTGGCGATGATTTTAATCACCTGACCGCTTTCGGCTTGGCTGATGGCTTTTTTCAAACGCAACAGCGGCAACGGGCAATTCAGGCCGCTGGCATCGACTTCAATATCGTAAGTTAATGTCATGGTTCAATCGTTGAGTTGACGCTGGTACAGTTGATCCACGGTCAAATGCACCGCCGGTAAAAAGTTGGTACGAAAATAATCCACCTCCGGCAGATCGATCAAATCCAGGCGGCGTGCGATTTCAATCAGCGCGTCTTTAAACTCATGATTGCCGGCCTGGGTTTCTTCCACACATTTGACGTAGGCGGCGATGGTGTCAGCAGCCTTGACCCGCGCTATCACCGCAGGCTCGCAGGTTTCGGTGACATAATTATACAAGTCATCCTGCAACGCTTTGGGCAAGGTTTCCACCAAGGCTTCAGCGGCGGTGACTTCGATATGTTTGTACTGGTCATAAATGCCGCGATTGAAACGCTTGATCGGCGTGGCCAGATCGCCGGTGATGCTTTCATGGGCATCGTGATACAGTGCCGCCAGCACCACCTCGCCCGGATCCAGATCGCCGCCGAACAGCTCGTTACCAATCACAGTCAACAGGTGCGCGATAATGCAGACATCGAAACTGTGTTCCTTGACATTCTCAGGTATTGAATTACGTTTCAAACCCCAACGAAAAATATATTTCAGGCGATTGATGGTTGCGAAAAATCCGGACATGAACTTTAAGGATAGGCTATGTGGCTGACCAGTATACCGTTAATGACAGCTTATAGCGGATGGTTTAAGCTATTCGATTTTATCTTGCTGCACAGTTTACTAGCCGTGGGATTATACTACCTCACGCCACAGACATCAGGCCGTTGGCAAGGTGAAAAACCGGACTCGGTCAGGCTGGCGCTCCATGCCGCCTGGCTGGGCAGAGCATCGCTGGCACCGGTATTCTGGCCGTTTTTTTTAATGCTCAATGGTGTTTGGCTGCTGATTGATTACCGGGCAAGGAGTAGCGATTTCACCATTCCCAGCTGGGATACCGCACATTGGATGCTGCTGCTGCCGCTTTTTGCCTGGCTGGTGGCGGTGTGGCGCTGCTCGCCTTACTGCCAACACCGTATCTGGAGTGCCGCCGCACGCTGGGCCGGGCTGGCGGTCGTCATTGACTTGCTGCTTCGGGTGTATATCCGCCATGTTGCCCCGCAATGGCTGTTTGACTGCATGCAGCTGAGCCGAATTCTTTACGAATGCTGATATTTTGCCGATTGCACTTTTCATTATCCTGGCTTTATCAATGCTGCCCGACTCGCAGGCAAGCGCGCAAACCCGCGCCACGCTAGCGATCACCCATCTTTCACAAAGCAGCTGGCAGATACAAGACTTACAGCTAAACGTGGCCAACAAGGCCTGGCGCGTGACGCTGGCCCGTCTCGCGCTGCCAGGTTTGCCCATCACCCTTACCGACGTTCAATTGCGCTGCCCTAAACAGGCCGCAGAGCCGGCCATGCTGACCTGTGCTAACGGTTTTGGGCATGTGCGAATTAAC
>JAVVEW010000033.1:0-27818 GCA_032251045.1 Methylococcales bacterium | reverse complement strand
GGTCTGGTGGGTGCTGCAGGGATCGAACCTGCGACCCTCGCCTTGTAAGGGCGATGCTCTCCCAGCTGAGCTAAGCACCCGACTTAAGAAAAACTATTGTACACTATCTTTTAGAGCTTTACCAGCTTTAAATGAAGGAATTTTTGCTGCTTTGATAATTAATTCTTCGCCGGTTTGTGGATTACGTCCTTTACGCTCGGCTCTTTCTTTAACTTGAAAGGTGCCAAAGCCTACCAAAGATACCGTTTCACCTTGTTGCAAGGCTTGTTCCACGACCGCAATAAACGCATCAAGAGCGCGACCGGCATCGGCTTTACTCAAGTCAGCATGTTCTGCCATCGCGTCGATAAATTCTGATTTTTTCATTATTCCTCCGAAAGATAGTGGATCGTAACCCGCACTGTTAATATCAGCCGTAAGTTATAGCAATGGCAAGATTAACGGTCAAGCATGGAGGTTAGCCTTGGCATCAAGGCTAACCCGCCCCCAGTGAAGCCGGTTATTCTGACAACAAAACTTCAGCTCGTCAATGCGTGGTTAGCTGGTTTTTACTGCGTGAGCGCTTTTTATTTGCTGTGATCTTGTCGTCAACAGCCAATTTATCCTCTGTCTCGGAAGGAACCGGTAGATACTGCAATGCCGAGGTCAGGACTTCTTCAATCCAGTGTACCGGTTTGATGGTCAGTTTTTCTTTGATATTGTCGGGAATTTCCGACAAGTCTTTTAAGTTATCTTTAGGAATCAGCACGGTATCAATCCCCCCCCGATGAGCAGCCAGTAATTTTTCCTTAAGACCACCAATTTTCAGCACTTCACCGCGCAAGGTAATTTCACCGGTCATGGCCACATTGGCCTTGACCGGAATTTTAGTCAGCGCGGAAATAATTGATGTACACATGGCAATGCCTGCACTCGGGCCGTCCTTAGGTGTTGCGCCTTCGGGAACGTGAATGTGAATATCGTTTTCCTGAAATAAGGTATTGTCAATATCGAGCATGCCGGCCCGGCTGCGCACCACGGTCATGGCTGCGTCAATCGATTCTTTCATGACATCGCCCAGCTTACCGGTAGCAATCTGCTTGCCCTTTCCTGGAATTACAGCGGTCTCGATGGTCAATAATTCACCACCAACTTCGGTCCAGGCCAGACCAGTCACCTGGCCGATCTGATCCTGCTCCTCGGCAACCCCATAATCGTAACGCTGCACACCCAGATAGCTGTCCAGATTTTGACTGCTGACTTCGACAGGCAAGTCTTGCGTGCTCAGCAATAATGCCTTCACCACTTTGCGGCAGATTTTGGAAATCTCCCGCTCCAAACCGCGCACCCCCGCTTCCCGAGTGTAGTAACGAATAATGTCGCGCACGGCGTCACTATGAATAATTAATTCTTGCGCTTTTAAACCGTTATTCTTGATTTGCTTGGGCACCAGATAGCGTTCAGCGATGTTGATTTTTTCATCTTCGGTATAGCCTGCCAGACGAATCACCTCCATGCGATCCAGCAATGCCGGCGGGATGTTCATGGTATTAGCAGTGGCCACGAACATGACATCGGATAAGTCAAAATCCACCTCTAGGTAGTGATCCTGGAAGGTATGATTTTGCTCGGGATCTAACACTTCCAGCAAGGCTGAAGCTGGGTCGCCGCGAAAATCAGCGGCCATTTTATCGATTTCATCGAGCAGAAACATGGGATTGCGCGTTTTTGCCTTGGCCAGGTTTTGCAGGATTTTGCCAGGCATCGAGCCGATATAAGTGCGCCGGTGACCACGAATTTCCGCCTCGTCACGCACGCCGCCTAAAGCCATGCGCACATATTTGCGGTTGGTCGCGCGGGCTATCGATTGGCCCAAGGAGGTTTTGCCGACCCCAGGCGGCCCGACCAGGCAAAGAATAGGGCCTTTCAGTTTACGCACCCGTTGTTGAACGGCCAGATATTCGACAATGCGTTCTTTGACTTTTTCCAGGCCGTAGTGCTCTTCTTCAAGGACTTCTTCGGCCAGCTTCAGATCATGCCGGACTTTGGTTTTTTGTTTCCACGGTACGGAAACCATCCAGTCGATGTAGTTGCGCACTACTGTCGCCTCGGCGGACATAGGTGGCATCTGCTTCAGCTTGTTTAATTCCGCATCGGCCTTAGCGCGTACATCCTTGGGCATACCGGATTTAGCGATTTTTTCTTCCAGCTCTTCGATTTCATTAGGCATATCATCCATATCGCCTAATTCTTTCTGAATCGCTTTCATTTGTTCATTCAGATAGTATTCGCGCTGGTTTTTTTCCATTTGCTGCTTGACCCGGGTGCGGATGCTTTTTTCCATTTCCAGTAAATCCACCTCCCCTTCCATCAGCGTCATCAGGTTTTCCAAACGCTGACCGATGTCGGCTTGTTCCAGTAACGTTTGTTTTTCCGGAATTCTCAACGCCATGTGCGCCGCCATGGTGTCGGCCAGGCGGCTAGGGTCTTCGATACCGGATAACGCATTCAAGACTTCTGGTGGAATCTTGCTGTTCAACTTAACGTAGCGATCAAAAGATGCCATCGCGGTTCGTTGCAAAACTTCTTGCTCTTGCTCGCTCAATGGAAAAAGCTCTTCCATCGGTTGTACATCCGCCGTGACAAAATTGCCTTGCTGGTGATAATGGGTAACATGGCAGCGTTCGACACCTTCCACCAAAACCTTGACCGTGCCGTCAGGAAGTTTTAATAGCTGGAGAATATTGGCCAGCGTGCCAATGCGATACAGATCGTCCAGCACCGGATCGTCGATTTCAGCTTCTTTTTGCGCAACCAGCAAGATCTGCTTGCTTTCGCGCATGGCGATTTCCAGGGACTGGATAGATTTTTCCCGGCCCACAAACAAGGGTATTACCATATGTGGATATACCACAATATCGCGCAGCGGTAGAACGGGAACGGGCATTTCAGAGGGGGTCAATTCGGTCATGGGCTTTTGTGAAGGTTATCTGCTGTGATAAAGGCGGTGCTGCCGCAATCGGGCGGCCATTCGCTTAGTATGGGGGCAAGCCTTTAATAATCAACCCGGCGGCCAAGCCATGGCACGCCCGCCCAGTAAGTGCAGATGCAGGTGATAAACCGCTTGTCCGCCATCCTGATTGCAGTTGAAGACAGTGCGGTAACCTGCATCGGCAATGCCTTCTTGCTTAGCGATAGCGGCGGCTTTAACCACCAGATGCCCGGCAAGGCCGGCATCGTCCAGATCGTTCAAAGTGGCGATATGTTGTTTGGGAATGAGCAGGATATGCACCGGTGCCTGCGGAGCGATGTCTTTGAAGGCGAGAATGTTATCGTCGCTGTACACCACATCGGCCTGAATTTCGCCGTTCACCATTTTGCAAAAAATGCAGTCTGTCATGTTTGCCTCCTATTGAACGGACATGCCGACTTCGGCACCTTGATCGGGGCTGACCAACCAGATATCAGCCCCGCCGGGGCCGGCTGCCAGCACCATACCTTCCGATACCCCAAAACGCATTTTCTTCGGTTTCAGATTAGCCACAACGACAACGTGCTTGCCGACCAGCGTTTCCGGTGCATAGGCGGTTTTGATACCGGCCAAAATGGTGCGTTGCAGGTCACCGAAAGTCACTGTTAAACGCAATAATTTATCGGCGCCAGGCACGGCTTCAGCGTGCTCGATGCGGGCAATGCGTAAATCCAGCTTGGCAAAATCGGCAAAATCAATCGGTGGCTTGATCGGTGCTATCGAGCTTTTTTGTGCGGCCTCAGGGAGCGCGGCTTGTTGCTCTTTGGAGGCCTCGATCATGGCGGCGATTTTTTGCGGCTCCACCCGGGTCATCAGCGGTTGGTAGGTATTGATGACATGCCCTGTCAAGGGTGTCAAGGTTTCATCCGGCCAAAGCGCCAGTGGGGCATTCAGAAACTGTTCCGCTTCTGCCGCCAGTTTTGGCAACACCGGCTTAAGATAGGCCACTAATAATCGGAACAAATTCAATGCCATTGAGCAAACTTCAACCAAAGCCTCCGCCCTGCCCTCTTGTTTGGCCATCAGCCAAGGTTTTTGTTCATCGATATAACTGTTGGCAAGGTCTGCCAGCGCCATGATTTCGCGCATGGCCTTACCATATTGCCGAGTATCGTAACTGTCGGCGATACGGGGTCCGGCCTCAAGATACTGTTGCCATAAATCCGGACGCTGACATTGTTCTGACAATTTGCCAGCACCAAACTTATGCACAAAACCGGCACAACGGCTGGCAATATTGACCACTTTCCCTACTAAGTCGGCATTGACCCGTTGACTGAAGTCATCAAAATTCAAATCGATGTCGTCAACACCCGCGCCGAGTTTGGCGGCAAAATAATAGCGCAGACACTCAGGGTTCAGATGTTCCAGAAAAGTACGCGCTTTGATAAAAGTGCCGCGCGATTTGGACATTTTTTCTCCGTTCACGGTTAAAAAACCGTGTGCGAAAATCTGGGTTGGCGTGCGCAGCCCCGCGCCTTTCAGCATCGCCGGCCAAAACAGGGCATGAAAATAAACAATGTCCTTACCAATAAAATGATACAACTCGGTGTTGCTGTTTTCTTGCCAGAAGGCGTTAAAATCCAGATTATCGCGTTGGCACAAGGCTTTGCAACTGGCCATGTAACCAATTGGCGCATCTAACCAGACATAAAAATATTTGCCCGGCGCATCGGGTATTTCAAAGCCAAAATAAGGGGCGTCGCGGGAAATATCCCAATCTTTAAGCTCGCCACTGAGCCATTCCTGCATTTTATTGGCTACTTCCGATTGAAGATGCCCTTGTTTAATCCACGCTTCCAGAAAGTCAGCAAAATCCTGTAAGCGGAAAAAATAGTGCTCGGAATCTTTGGCAATAGGTTGAGCGCCGGATATAGCTGACACGGCATTGCGCAAATCTGTAGGGCTGTAAGTGGCGCCGCATTGTTCGCAATTGTCGCCGTACTGATCAGCTGCGCCGCATTTTGGACAGTCGCCTTTGATAAACCGATCAGGCAGAAACATGTTTTTGACCGGATCAAACGCCTGGGTGATGGTACGCGACTGAATGTGGCCTTTGGCATTGAGCGTTCGATAAATAGACTCGGCCAAGGCCTGATTTTCTGGTGAATGGGTGCTGTGAAAGCAATCAAATTTCACGCCGAATGCCGTGAAATCAGACAGATGCTCACCATGAATCTTGTCGATCAACATTTCGGGCGTAATACCTTCACTGTCGGCGCGCAACATAATGGGTGTACCGTGGGTGTCATCGGCACAGACATAGTAGCAGTCATGGCCGAGCATTTTCTGAAATCTGACCCAGATGTCGGTTTGAATATATTCCACCATATGGCCAATGTGAATCGGGCCGTTGGCGTAAGGTAAGGCACTGGTGACCAGTAAGCGACGTTCAGACATGGTTGAAACTTAGAAAAATAAACAGGCTATTATGACACAGAGCGACCAAGGTTCAGGTGCTTCAGGGTTGAATCGTGAGCAAAATGCCAAACTTAGGATGATCGAAATAATGTAACTGATTGAATTTAAGCTGCCGGGTTTCCTGAATGCGATAACGCGGTTGCGTGGCATCGGGCTGGTATTCGACATCGACCTCGACTTCCAGGTAATCGCCGCGCTTGAGTTGGATAAAGCCATCGATCGATTTAATACCCACCAGGCGCACGGCCTCACCAGTTTGCTGTGCGTCAATGCTTTGCCGAAAACTCCACTGTCCCAGCCAAGGGTAATGGCCAGTTGCATCCAGGCGCGGTTTTATCGAGGTCAAGACTTGTTCGGCTATCAGCATCGGCGCGAAATCACTACTATCTAGCCAGTATTCCGGCCATTGTATGCGCGTAGCTGCCAGAGAGAATTGCTCTGAAGTGGGCGTGTCTTGCGCAAATACCAGCGCTTCCACGGCAAGGTCGCGTGTTTGAGCCAGGCCCAGGGGTATATGCAATACCCACCAGGCCACTAACAAGCATTGTAGGCTGTGGCGTTTCAGCATGTTTCATCCCGATAGCCGGAGGTAATAGGATAACGCCGGTCACGGCCAAAGGCGCGCTCGGTAATGCGGATGCAGGGCGGCGATTGTCGGCGTTTGTATTCGTTGCGGTCAACCAGAGTAATGACCCGGCGCACCACATCGGCAGCAAAGCCTTGGGCGATGATTTCTTCGGCCGATTGATCGCGCTCGACATAACGCTCCAGAATCGGATCGAGAATTTCGTAAGGCGGCAGACTGTCCTGGTCGAATTGATCAGGCGCCAGTTCGGCGGTGGGCGGTCGAGTCAGTACCCGCTCCGGAATCACCGAACTCAAACCGTTGCGGTAGCGTGCCAGTTGGTAAACCAGAAGCTTAGGCACATCCTTGATCGGTGCGAAACCGCCGGCCATATCGCCATACAGGGTGGCATAACCGACGCTCATTTCACTTTTATTTCCGGTGGTCAATAACAGCTTGCCCCATTGATTGGACAACGCCATCAGAATAATACCCCGACAGCGGGCCTGAATGTTTTCCGAGGTCACGCCGCCTTTGGCATCGGCCAACACCGGCTTAAGCATGGCGGCAAACGCTTCGACCGCAGGCTCGATGCCGATGATGTCATAGGCCGCGCCCATGGCCTCGGCCTGGGCTTTGGCGTCTTCAATACTCATCTCGCTGGTGTAACGCGAAGGCATCAGCACTGCCCGGACGTTATCCGCGCCCAAGGCATCCACCGCCAACGCCAGCACCAGCGCCGAGTCGATGCCGCCGGACAAGCCCAGCAACACGCCCCGGAAGCCGTTTTTGTTGACGTAATCCCGAATGCCCAGGATCAGCGCCTGATATTCGCTGGAAACCTCCCTGTATAAAGGCGACAACGCACCCGCTAACGGCTTGCCTTGGTCGAAGCTGACAGCCGCCAGGTTTTCCTCGAATTCCGGCGCACGGAACACCACCTCACCCTGGGCATCGGTGACGAAAGAGGCGCCATCGAACACCAGTTCATCCTGACCGCCGATCAGATTGACATACACCAACGGCAGGCCGGCAGCTTTGGCCTGACGGCAAACAATGTGTTCACGCTGATGAATTTTGCCGGCATGAAACGGTGAGGCGTTCAGGGTCAGAATCATTTCCGCCCCCAAGCCTTGGATTTCAGCGATCAGACCTTCCTGCCAGATATCTTCGCACACCGTCAGCCCCAGCCGGTAACCCTGGCAGTCAAACACCATCGGGCTGTCACCCGCCTGGAAATAGCGCGCTTCGTCGAACACGCCGTAATTGGGCAGATGGCGTTTTCGATAACGGGCGATCATCCGGCCCTCGGCGACCACCAGGGCGCTGTTGTAAAGTCGGCCCTGGTCGAATTCCGGCGCGCCGACAACCACGGCAATGCCGTCAATGGCTTCCAGCAAACGCTGAATTTGCTTATCTGTGTCGGCCAGAAACGCGGGCCGAAATAATAAGTCTTCCGGCGGATAACCGGTCAGCGCCAGCTCCGGAAACACGATTAAATCGGCTTTAAGTTCATCGCGCGCACGGCTGGCGGCGGCAAGGATGCGATCGGTGTTTTCAGTCAGTCCGCCGACATGAAAATTCAGTTGCGCCAAGGCAATGGTCAGAGGTTTTCGGGTCATATCCTAAACAGGCATCTGGGGGCTTTTTCTGGTTGCCATTGTCCTCAATGGGCATCCAAACTGAACATGGAGTCAACATAGGCCTGCATTCCCACGCGCGAGCGCGGGAACGAGATCAAATGGCCATGTCAACCGGTAGGATGTGCTGAGCGTTAGCCAAGCGCATCAGTGCAACAGCCCGGCCAAGGCCGCGCCGAGGTCGGTGGGTGCGGAAACCATTTCCACGCCAGCCGCTTTCAGGGCGGCGATTTTGCCGCCTGCGGTGCCTTTGCCGCCGGTGATAATGGCCCCGGCATGGCCCATGCGCTTGCCGGCGGGGGCGGTTTGCCCGGCGATATAACCGACCACCGGCTTGGTGACCTTTGCTTTGATAAAGTCGGCCGCCTCTTCTTCCTCGCTGCCGCCGATTTCACCGACCATGATCATGGCTTCGGTTTCCGGGTCTTGCTGAAAACGCGACAGCACATCGATGAACGTCAGGCCGTGAATCGGATCGCCGCCGATGCCGACACAGGTACTTTGGCCCAAGCCGTTTTGCGTGGTCTGATAGACCGCTTCATAGGTCAACGTGCCCGAGCGCGACACAATGCCGACTTTGCCGGGTTGGTGAATAAAGCCGGGCATGATGCCAATTTTGCATTGACCGGGGGTAATCACGCCGGGGCAATTGGGACCGACCAGGACGGCATCGGTACCGGACAGCGCGGCCTTGACTTTGAGCATATGCAGCACCGGAATACCTTCAGTGATGCAGACGATCAGTTTGATACCGGCCTCCGCCGCTTCCAGAATCGCATCGGCCGCGAACGGCGGCGGTACAAAAATCATGCTGGCGTCGGCGCCGGTGGCGGCAACCGCTTGCGCGACCGTGTCGAACACCGGGCG
The DNA here is from genome assembly GCA_032251045.1 of Methylococcales bacterium. Taxonomy (GTDB): domain Bacteria; phylum Pseudomonadota; class Gammaproteobacteria; order Methylococcales; family Methylomonadaceae; genus JAVVEW01. Next base: position 19,315 of record JAVVEW010000033.1, on the reverse strand, counting down.
CTCCAAATGCGTTGCACCGCTTTTGCCGGGCGTGACGCCGCCGACCAGTTGCGTGCCATATTCAATGGCCTGCTGGCTGTGAAAAGTGCCTTGCTTGCCGGTAAAACCCTGACAAATGACTTTGGTGTTGCGATCGATCAGAATACTCATGCCGCCCTCGCCTGTGTTACCGCCAATTCTGCCGCCTGGCTAAGATTTTCCGCCGCAGTCAGCTTCAAGCCCGATTCGTTCAACAATTTCCTGCCTTGTTCGGCATGGGTGCCTTCCAGGCGCACCACCACTGGCACGCTGACTTGAACTTCCTCGATGGCCGCCAGAATGCCTTCAGCGATAATGTCGCATTTGACGATACCGCCGAAAATATTGACCAACACCGCCTTGACGTTGGGATCAGCCAGAATCAGCTTGAACGCTTCGGTGACCCGCTGTTTATCAGCGCCACCGCCGACATCGAGAAAATTGGCCGGCAAGCCGCCCTTGAGCTTGACCAGATCCATGGTCGCCATGGCCAGTCCGGCGCCGTTGACCATGCAGCCGATGGCGCCATCCAGGGCGATGTAGTTGAGGTCGTGTTCACGCGCCAATGTTTCCTTGGCATCTTCCTGATTCGAATCCCGTAACCCCGAGATATCCGGGTGCGCGTACAAGGCGTTGTCATCGAAATTGATTTTCGCATCCAGCGCCAGCCAATCGCCTTGCCCAGTGCGTACCAGGGGGTTGATTTCCACCTGACTGGCATCCTTGTCCCACACCAGTCGATACAAGCCGTCCAGCAACTTGAACCAGGCTTTGCCTTCGCTCATCGGCAAATCCAATCCAGCCAGCAGCGTGCGGACATGATGGCCTTGCAGGCCGGTGGCCGGATGAATCGGCACGGTGACGATTTTATCCGGCTGGGTTTCGGCGATGGCTTCGATATCCATGCCGCCGGCAGCCGAGGCAATGATGACAATGCGCTCGCGGCCGCGATCCACCAACAGGCTTAAATAATATTCATGAGCGATGTCGCAGGTGCTTTCCAGATACACCGAATTGACCGGTAACCCTTGCTCGCCGGTCTGGTGGGTGACTAATACACTACCCAGTAAACCTTCTGTGAACTGAGCCGCCTGTTCAGCGGTGCCCACCAATTTTACGCCTCCGGCCTTGCCTCGACCGCCGGTATGCACTTGCGCCTTGACCACCAAAGGCCGGCCCTCGCGCTCGGCAATGTTTTTGGCTTGTTCAGCCGATTCCGCCAACCAGCCTTCGGGTACGCTGATATCGTAATCCTTGAGCAGGTTTTTTGCCTGGTATTCATGTATATTCATGCGTCACCTTATGTGATTGCTGATAACTGACAATATTGTAAACCACAATGTCATGAAAGGTCTGGATAGCGAGTTTATTTACCCCTGCCCTATTTCCAAAGATTACAGCCTGCCAATCGCTTTAGCCTGGTTGTTGCTGAAAATCTTCTTATTGTATCGGCTGATCTTGGCAACCAGCTTTGTGCTGTTATTTTACAGCGACACCGGGCCTGCCATACTGGGCAGCCATGATCGTGATTTGTTTGTATACAGTGCTATCGGTTATGCCTTGATGACGCTGGGCTCGGCAGTTTTGGTCAAGTGGCCGCTGGTGGCATACAACACACAGGCACAGTGGTTGATTTTCAGTGATATTGTGCTGATCACTTTGATCATGCACGCCTGTGGCGGTGTTGTCAGTGGCGTTGGCATCTTGCTGTCGATGTCCATTGCTGCGGGGGGGGTGTTGATTGGCGGGCGCTGTGCTCTGGTATTTGCCGCGATTGCCAGCGTCGCGCTTTTGAGTGAACAAGTTTACGCACATTTAACACACAGTTTTGTGCAAACCGCCTATACCTACGCAGGTATGCTCGGCGGCGCTTTTTTTGCCATTGCCCTCTTATCCGTGGTGCTGGCCAAGCGCAGCGAGCAAAGTCACCGCTTGGCAGTTGCTCAGCAGCATACCATTCGCCGTCTGGAACAGATGAACCAGATGATTGTTGAGCATTTGCAATCTGGTTTGATGGTTTTTGAGCCGGACGGCGATCTGGTTCAGATTAACCAGGCGGCCATGCGCTTGACCAAAATCACATACCCACCGCAAAAACTGCAACAACTTGAAGTGGCCCTGCATGAGGCCTGGCAAAACTGGCGCATACAACCCGGTTTGAATTGTATGCTGGTTACCTTGGCCAGCCAGGAAGAAATACAACTGCGTTTTTCTGAATTGAAAACGACCGAGGGGCATTATCAGTTAATGATACTGGAAGACAATGCGCTTTATAACCAACGCTTACAACAATCGAAACTGGTTTCTTTAGGACAAATGAGTGCCAGCATCGCGCACGAAATCCGCAATCCCTTAGGCGCTATCAGTCACGCTGCCCAGCTTTTGCAGGAATCCTCCGCAATCGATTCCGAGTCTGAAAAATTATGTCGTATCATTCAAAACCACAGTCAACGACTGAATCGTATTGTCGAGGACATTCTGCAGCTATCCAGGAAAAGCCGTGCTACGGCACAAGTTAAGTTAGAGCTGAACGCTTTCGTTGCTGAATTTTGCCAGAACTACCTGCTGGAAAACGCGCTCACTGATACACAGCTGTCGGTGCAGTCATGTCCACAGTCGGTTTACATTCGTTTTGACAGTGGTCATTTGCAGCAAATCCTGGATAATCTTTGCACCAATGCGCTGCGTTATGGTTATCCTGAACGCGGCCCCATTGTTTTTTACATACATACCCAAGACCAGCAACCCTACCTGGATGTCATTGATCAAGGCCATGGCATTGCCCTGGCCACACAAAAACATCTGTTTGAGCCTTTCTTCACCACCTGCAATCAAGGCACAGGGTTAGGCTTGTATTTATCACGCACCCTGGCCGAACTCAATCAGGCTCGTCTAAGTTATCTACTGAGCGACACGAGCCAGACAACATTTCGTTTGGCCTTTAGTGACGGCAACTCCTATCGTATTGAAATATGAGCAAACCTTTGATTCTAATCGTCGATGACGAACCGGATATTCGTGAATTATTGACCATGACGCTGTCGCGCATGGGGCTTGCGACTTTGGCGGCTGAAAACCTGCAACGTGCTAAAGCACTATGTCAACAGCATCAACCGCGTTTATGTCTGACGGATATGAGGCTGCCGGATGGCAATGGCCTGGAGCTGGTTGAATGGTTACAGCATGTTGAACCCAGCATTCCAGTGGCGGTTATCACCGCATACGGCAATACAGAATCAGCCGTGCGCGCCATGAAAGCCGGGGCATTTGACTTTATCAGCAAACCCATTGACCTTAACGGACTGCGGCAAATTATTGCCCAAGCCTTGCAACTGGATGCCTTGCCAGCGAAAAAAGAACGGCACATTCGACACACTCTGCTGGGTGAATCGAAAATCATGTGCGACGTTCGCAGCAAAATCACCAAACTGGCGCGCAGCCAGGCACCGGTCTTTATTTGTGGTGAATCCGGCTCCGGCAAAGAGCTGGTCGCACGTCTGATACATCAACAAAGTCCACGCAGCAACAAGCCATTTATCGCGGTTAATTGTGGCGCTATTCCCATTGAACTGATGGAAAGCGAATTTTTTGGCCATAAAAAAGGCAGTTTCACCGGCGCGGTCTGTGATAAACAAGGTTTTTTTCAAGCCGCACAAGGCGGTAGTTTGTTTCTGGATGAGGTGGGAGATTTACCGTTAGCGCTACAGGTTAAATTACTGCGTGTGATTCAGGAAAAGCACGTGCGCATGATCGGTGAAACTCAAGAAACAGCGGTGAATGTGCGCATCCTCAGCGCCAGTCATAAAAATCTGGCTGATCTGGTTACAGAAGGACGCTTTCGCGAAGATTTATACTATCGGATCAATGTGATCGATTTAACCATGCCCGCCTTGCGGCAGCGCGTAGAAGACATCATTCCACTTGCCGAACATTTACTAACCAAGCTGGCATCCGATTACCATCTGACCGCGGCGGCGAAAGCCGTCTTGCAAAACTACGCATTTCCCGGCAATGTTCGTGAACTGGAAAATATTTTGCAGCGAGCCGTTGCCTTATCTGAAGACCGAACCATCACGCCTGAAGATTTAGCCTTGCCAGGCCCTAAGCCCGCTCGCAAAACCTCGATGAGCGGGAAAGCTTGTTTGGAAAACTATTTATCCGACATTGAACGCAATGCCTTAGTCAGCACATTGGAGGCGTGTCGCTGGAACAAGGCCGAGGCCGCAAAAACCCTCGGCATCACGTTTCGCTCCTTGTGTTACCGATTGAGCAAGCTGAGGATCGAGGAGTGAATAGATTATCAGCGCCCGGACTTACGCTCCATCACATTACAAAGCAATACCCACCTCAAGAGACTCAAACCAGTCAAAAAAGCGCTGCACATCATCACCTTGAAACATGCGTCCGTGCTGAGGAGCCATGATGTCAATATCCAGTTTGCGCACCCGCTCAAGCCAGGCGCGCTTAGCCTGGTTTGATGGCATCCAGCGTTGATGAAAATAGCGCATTTTGTCAGTATGTCTCTGAAAGTCATCGACAAATTCGGGTGCCCCGGCTTCTTCAAGCGCCGCGCCCACATCACCGGACATAAGAATCTTGGCCACTGGGTCGTAAATGTGAAAATTCGCGGATGAATGCAGATAATGAGCGGGAATAATTTGCAATTCCACGGTACCTAGCTGAATCCTGCCGCCGCTATCGGGAATAGAGACATACTCAATTTGCTCACAACCAAAATGACGAATAAAGCTTTCCCATAATTTTGGTGCATGCAAACGGGCATTGGGTAATGCTTGGTCCCAAAGCCCTAAAGAGGAAATAATGTCAGGGTCCTGATGGGAGGCAAAAAGATCAGTGATGTCCTGTAGTGGCACATGATGCAAAATGGCCGCCAGCATGGGCGCAAAAATCTCGATACCACCCGGGTCCAGCAGTAAGGCGCGCCCGGGTACCCGAATCATATATTGATTGGTATCGATAATTTTGTCGGATTTGTTCGGATCGCGCCCAAACATAATCCATTGATGCGAGCCATCATATAACTTGGTCATTTTCATAAAATTACTCCAGCCTCAGCCTGTTCTTTGTACATGGCCGACAATGCCGTGCAGCAACGCTGCACATTGTCGTGAATAACTTGCGCGGCCTTGTCCACGCTTTCCGCGACGGCTTGCAAACTTTGTAGGTACTCTCCTGCTTGCGAGGCCTCGATACGAGAGTTGGCGGCAATCACCCGGGCCGCTCGCGCCGGATTTTTAACTTCCTGTAACTGATCGAGCAAACGCACTACATAGCGCTGAAACTGTGCCTCACAGGCTTTAGCGCGTTGTTCAGCTTGTAGCCTTGCCGATAACAACGATTGATGATGGGGTGTTGAACGCGCCAGTTGTTCTGCCTGACATAGCTTCTGATAAGCAAAATGAGCCCGGTGATCGGAAACGGTCAGTTGATATAAGTCCAAAGCGTTATGATTGATGGCGTGTACTTTGACCATGGTTTCCTTGGCCAGATCATTGATAAAGTCGGTAATCGGTTGAAAACCGCGCGCTTTTTCACCCGCTCTGAAGGCGATGGCTTTGGCATTGGCCGCCGCCAGGGAAATCTCCTTGGCCACCGCCAACACCGCGCTAAGCTGAGCGGCAATGGATGCAACGCCAACAAATTGTGTGCTGAAATGAGCTTGCATGTTGCGGACTCCTTAAAGAGTGATACTTACGGCTGATACCAACGATATACAACCTGTACTCGATTACCATGAATAACCAAGCGTTGTGCCAGCGATTTCACCAGGGCCAGGCCTCGGCCAAACAGCTGTTCATTATTTGCTAATACAGGCACGTCATGAACCTTGCTAAAACCCGGGCCGGAATCTTCCACCATGATGCGCAGCGTACCGCCATTAGGCTCTACATCGTGCTTGAATTTCAGCGTGATCATGCCATCCTTAAGCTCCGCCAAACGTTGTTGGCGGAGATTATAGTAATCCTGAAAGCTTTCTGGTGAGGATTTCAATGCAGAATCCAGCTGCAATAACCCATGTTCCAGAGCATTATTAAACAATTCACTGATGATTAAATGAATATCCTGCTTGAAAGCGGCCAGATTCTGGATGCTGACAATGAAGTCAGTTATTTGCCGTACCGGATGAAAGGGTTTGCACATGTCCGCTGTACAATCGAACTGGAAGCTCCAGGGTAAAGCAATGGCCTCATCCCAAGGTTTGGCTACAGGCAAATGGTCTGGGTGTTCAGAAACCGCTTTGCCGATGCTTAGCTCCAGCAAGGTCATATCATCTTGTTGTTCAGCGCCACGAACGTGCCAGTTAAAAACTTTATGAATGGTATCGAAATAATTTTGCTCTGACTTATTGACACCCTGCCTGACCAATAATTGCAGCGTTTCCATGCCAAACATATTGCCTTCAATGTCTCTGGCCTCTGTCAAACCATCGGTGAACAGCAAAATAACATCATCAGGTTCCGTTTGAATGGTTTGTTTATTAAATTGTAAATTCTGATCAATGCCTAATGGAATGTTTACAGATTCAAGCCAACCGACTTGTTGCTGTATCTGGCGCACCCATAAGTGCCCGGGCAATCCGCAGTTAATTAACTCAACCGTTAACGAACGCGGATTATAGACCAGCAAAGTGGCGGCCAAAAAAATATGCTTGGGCAGAACCCTGGAAAGCTTGTTATTGATTTCTTCGATTATTTTAATGGGGTCACAGTCTTTTTCCGACATGGTATAAAATATTTCCGAGGTAAACGTAGTGCCCAAGGACGCGGATAAACCATGACCGGTAAAGTCACCGATTAAGGTATAAAGATTACCTTCGTAAGAAATTGTTGACAGAATAAAATCACCGGAAAACATCGCCATTGCGGATACTGAATAACGCAGACAGGGGGAGTCATGAAAACGTGAGCGAATGACGCTTTTCTGAAATTGTGCCGCGTTGTAATGCTCCTGCTCCTGATGCAGCTGATATTTGCGTAGTTGCTTATTTTGCTCTGTCAAAGCTTCGTATAATTGCTGCACCCGCAACAACGCGGATATTTTTGCATATAACAATGTCGCCTTGATGGGCTTGGGGATAAAATCATCACCGCCTGCCAGAACACACTGTTGTAGCAGGTTTTCAGGATCAAGCTGGGTCAGAAAAATAACCGGAACATAGTGATCGCCCGCAAGGGCTTTTATTTTTTTTGCCGCCTCAATACCGTCCATCACCGGCATTTCAATGTCGAGAATGACTAAATCGGGTTGTTCTTCGATAAATGCAGCAACAGCCTGCTGGCCATCGCAGGCCGGTATGAATTGATAACCCTGGGCTTCAATAAACGCCTGTAATGCTACGCGTTGAGAGATTGAATCTTCAGCACCCAGTATTTTTAATCGTGCTGTATCCACAACAGTTTACAGGATGATAAATAAGTGATTAAAGTTAGCGATATTCAAAACCCGTTTAACTTCAATGCGCGCACCGACCAAACTGATTTTATCCTTAGCGCCCCCCACCATATCTCTAAGTAAAAGTAACATACCAAGAGCCGAGCTATCCAGATATTCAACGTGTTGCAGATTAACCTGGATTTGTTTAATCTGACTGCGATCCAGGTCGTATATTTTCTTGAATTCAGTGTTCAGACTAAAATCAAAATAGCCGTTAACCGTAATATCAACAATTTTTTTCTCGGTATCGTGAGTGAATTTCAGAGCCATATTAACAATCCTTAAGAGTACGATTTGTTTTTGTTATAGGTAGTCACTAATCTCGCCTTTCCGGAAAGGCGTTTGGCGAATTAAAACAACTCGACATCACCTTCGGACATGGACGTTTGCGCAACTGATTTGGTAACCTCGGTCTTGACTTCCCAGGTTTGCTTTAATTGCCTGAGCTGTTGCTGCATGACTTCAATTTGCGATGAGAATTGCGTAGTCGATGGATATGGCAAACTTTGCCAATCGGTGCTGATGGTTGCAGCCAGTTGCTGATAACGCTGTTGATGTTGCTGTATATGCTCAAGCACTTGGCGCGCCATATCTTCAAACTGCAAAGAACGCACGGCGTCATTAACCTGGGTGCCAATTTTTCCGCTGATCGCGCTAGCCTCTTCAAGCTTGGTATTGACCATAAGGTTCATATCTTGTAGCTGATTCATCATGTCCTCGATATGCGCTTTTGAATCCAGGGCAAAAGTCATGTCTCTGGCGGCGATTTTTTCAGTCATGAGTTTGGCTTGTTTAATGTCCGCTTTGGCTTCATGGATAACGCGCTCGATTTGTTCGCTGAAGGTGTTTGAATTCTGCGACAGCTTGCGCACCTCATCGGCAACGACGGCAAAGCCCCGTCCGGCATCACCGGCCCGGGCCGCTTCAATGGCCGCATTCAAAGCCAACAAGTTAGTTTGCTCGGCAATGGATTGGACATCGAGCAGTAATTTGGTGATTGTTTCCATATGACTGTCAACATCGGCAATGATGTTAACCATGGTCATGCCATTTTTGGAAATCAGCAAAATCTGCTCGATAAAATTATTTAGAGTCTGTTCCGTTTCATGGACAAACTGCTGAAAATCAATGTTTTTTCCGTTATCGTCCGAAGCTGACAGCACTTCGGTCATTTGGCGCATCAAGCGGGTTTGCTGCATCGCCAGTTCGTTCAAACCATGAAAACTGGCCGTTAACGTGTTAACACCATCGGCCACAAGCTGCTTGACCTGGTTAATATCCTGATCGAGGCATTGGCTTTCCTGCTTAACCACCGCTTCAGACAGGCTGAAATAAGTGCTGATATGGCTGCTCCAATGGCGTTGCAGGCTGCCTTGTTGAGTATGTTGTTGCTGTTGCAGATTATGGTGTTCGTTTAACTGCCACACAGCGACCAGCAAAGCCGCCAGCATGGTCAGGCCCAACGCCCAGCCAAGCGGCAGTAACCATGCAGCCAACGAGCCTACTATCAATGGCGAAAACAGTATCATGATTGCCAACTTGTGCATATTTTATCCTCTGCGCCCCGTTTGCGCGGCACGCACTATTTGATAGGCAATATGGTCAAGCGGCAACACAAAATCAGCCGCACCATATCGGTAAGCTTCGCCTGGCATACCCCACACCACGCTACTGTTTTCATCCTGAACAATGTTAATTGCGCCTTGATCGCGCATGGTACGCATGGCTTTAGCACCATCGTTACCCATGCCGGTCAGCATGACCCCCACCGCTTGATCGCCCACTTGCTCGGCAACCGAGTCGAACAGGACTTCGACCGACGGCTTATGTCGGTTGACCAGCTCATCATCATTCAGCTGACAACACAAGCCCGATGCTGAAGCGACGACACGCAAATGACGATCGCCAGGGGCAACATAAACAGTGTTGGCGAGAATCGGTTGATTATGCTCAGCAACACAGGCTTGCAAGGCGCTGATCTGGTCAATATGCCGTACAAAGGAATGGCTGAAGGCTACCGGTAAGTGCTGGGTAATCACAATCGGTGGCATTGTTTCGGGTAATCGACCGAGCACGCTTTTGATGGCTTCGGTTCCACCGGTGGATGCGCCGATGGCAATAAGCTTACGTTGGTAGCCGCCCGCAGTAGGCGTGGCGATTTGTGGTGAGGCTGCATGATTAACGGAGTCAACACGCGCCTGACTGGCCGCGATAATTTTGCCGATAATGGCTTCGGCGTAATGATCGAGTTGCTGCGCCGCATCGACTTTAGGCTTGGCCACCACGTCAACGGCACCTAGAGCAAGTGCCTGCAAACTGATTTCCGCGCCCTGCTCGGTTAGTGTGGAAATCATGATCACGGGCATGGGACGTAAACGCATCAGATTGCGTAAAAATGTCAGGCCATCCATTTTTGGCATTTCCACATCCAGCGTCAGCACATCGGGGTTGAGTTTTTTAATCTTATCCCGAGCCATGTAAGGGTCTGAGGCGGTGCCTACGACTTCAAGTTCAGGGGATGTGTTGATAATTTCGCGCAGCAACTGACGAATCAATGCGGAATCATCGACAATCAGCACTTTGATTTTTGACATGGCAAGTCCATTAGAAAAGTTCAACGCTGCCTGCAACCGCATCTTGCTGTTGCAGTCGGTTACGATAGTTCAGCTCGCGTTCGATCAAGGTGTTGTTATGCAATTGGGTGAATTTCTTCATTCTGACGCGGCCTGTGCTCGGATAAAAATTCACTTTGCGCGGATAGTCGCCGCCTAAATCCCAGGCCTGAACGGAAAAGCCTTCCTGTCTGACATAGCGCCGAATAAAGCCGATGTTACGCTCACCAACATCGCTGAGGCTGGGCAGGATTTTGCCTCCGCCAAATAATTTTAACTGTAGACGCTCCCGTTTGGCGCCTAATTTCAGCAGGCCGTTGATCAAAAACTCCATCGCGTAGCTGCCATAGCGAGTAGATTCGGCGAGAATCTCGGTTTCCTGGCGCTCTTCCATGCTTTCGGGCAGCATGAAATGATTCATACCGCCGATATTGAATTCGGGATCGTGAACACAAACCGCAATACAAGAGCCAAGTACCGTGGTAATCATTTCTTCCTGATCGGTGACATAGACCTCGCCGGGCAATAATTTTGCCGCATAAATGCCGTTTTGTCCGTCCCAGTATTTTTTGATTGGGGTGGTTGATGTCTTGTCCAGCATGATAATTGTTCAGCCCAACTTGGTTCAGTTGCATAATCGGCGTTCTGTTACGACAGGGCTCATGTTGGTGAGTCTGATTTTTGAGTGCAGGCCGGAACGCGCCATAAACCTTAATGATTCTAGGTGAGAATTATACCAAGCATTAGGGATAAACCGGCACGACTTCAAGACCCGATGCTTCGTCAAAGCCAAACATCAGATTCATATTCTGCACCGCCTGCCCGGACGCGCCCTTGACCAGGTTGTCGATCACCACCAGCACCAGCAGCCGCCGCCCCGGCCCTTGTGGGCGATGTATGGCCAGCTGGCAGAAATTACTGCCTTTAACGCTGCGGGTATCGGGATGCGCGCCTTGCGGCAACACGTTAACAAAACGCTCGTGTCGATAACGCTGTTCGAATAACGCCTGAATATCGGCTTCGTTGTCTTTCAGCCGGGTGTAAAGCGTGGCGTGAATACCGCGAATCATCGGCAACAGATGCGGCACGAACGTCAGATCCACCGACGTCTCGGCCAGCCGATTCAATCCCTGCCGCACTTCCGGCCAATGCCGGTGCCCGGATGCGCCATAGGCTTTGAAACTTTCTCCCGTTTCGCTGACCAGCAAATTCAGCGCCGCCTTGCGTCCGGCACCACTGGCCCCGGATTTGACATCGGCGACAAGATCGCCCGGTTCGATAACCTTGGCTGCCAAAAGCGGCAGCAGGCCCAACTGCACCGAGGTGGGATAACAGCCGGGGCAGGCCACCAGATCAGCGCTGCGAATCGCTTCCCGATGCCATTCCGGCAAGCCATAAACCGCTTCCGGCAACAACTCCGGGCAGGCGTGTTCCAGTTGATACCAGTGCCGCCACTCATCGGGATCTTGCAGCCGAAAATCAGCCGATAAATCGATGACTTTGACACCTTTGTCCAGTAATGCCCGGGCATAGCTCATCGCCGTGCCGTTGGGGGTGGCGAAAAACACCACATCGCATTCACTCAAAATGCCGACATCGGGTTCGACAAACACGCCATCGACAAAGCCTGCAAGGCTGGGATAAACCGAGGCGATCGCTTGCCCGGCATCGCCTCTGGATGTTACGCAGTGAACGATCACCCGTGGGTGGCGCGCCAACAGTCTCAGTAATTCCACGCCGGTGTAGCCGGTGCCGCCGACAATGCCGGCTTTAATGGTTGTTTCAGTCATAAAAAGCCATTTTCAAAGGGTAAGTTTCACATGGACTCGGGCACTGCCGTCTCGGCCGTTGCCGCACTATGTTGCCGAGCCAGCAACAGATAAAACGCCGGCACCACAAACAGCGTGAACAAAGTACCAAAACCCAGACCGGTGGCAATCACCAGACCAATGTCAAACCGGCTGGCGGCGCCGGGACCGGTTGCGGTCAACAGCGGCACCATGGCGACAATCATCGATACCGTGGTCATCAGGATAGGTCTTAAGCGAATCGCCGAGGCTTGTTCCACGGCCTGCCGCTTGCTCAAACCGTCGTTGATTTGCAATTGATTGGCGAATTCAACAATCAAAATGCCATTTTTAGTGACCAGACCAATCAAGGTAATCAAGCCCACCTGGGTGTAGATGTTGATCGATGCCACATCGAGCATGATGAACGCCAGCGCGCTGGCGATGGACAACGGCACCGATACCAAAATAATAAAAGGATCGCGCCAGCTTTCAAATTGTGCCGCCAGCACCAGGTAAATCACCAGAATCGCCATGAAAAAGGTGATGATCAAGGCGCTGCCTTGTTGTGCGTATTGCCGCGATTCACCGGTGTAATCAAAATGAAACCCGGCCGGGAACAGCTCATTTGTTTGTTGTTCCAGATACGCCATGGCATCGCCCAGGCCCACGCCCGGCGCCATCAAGGCATTGATGGTCAAACTGTTCAATTGCTGAAACTGGGTACGTTTGCCCGGCTCCACGGTGTTTTCCAGCCGTACCAGCGAAGCCAGCGGCACCTGCCCGCCGCTACGGCTTTTCAGGTAATAATCGCCAAATTGACCGGCGCTTAACCGGGCGGCATCGGGCAGTTGCGGGATGACTTTGTAACTGCGCCCGGCCATGCTGAACCAGTTCAGATACTGATCGCCCAACAGGGTCGATAAATTACGCCCGACATCGGCCATGGTCAACCCTAAATCGGCCACTCGCTGACGATCGATCACCAAAGTGGTTTTCGGTCGGTCGTATTGCACATCTTTCAGCAAAAACAAAAACTGGCCGCTGGTTTCCGCCCGGGCAATCAAATCGTCGGCCACCTGGTCAAGCTGTTGATAATCAGCCGGCGCGGTGATGACAAATTGCAACGGCAGGCCACCGCCGGAACCGGGCAGACTGGGCCTTGGAAACACGGCGGTCTTAAAGCCGGCGATGCTGTTCATCTTGCCTTGTAGTTCCGGCTGAATATCGTTTTGCGAGCGCGCGCGTAAATGCGCCGAGGGCATTTTGAAACCGCCGAACACCTGATTGGTGTCGCCGCCAAAACCGATCAGAATGAAACTTTCCTTGTATTCCGGAAAGCTTTCAAACGCTGTCACCAGCTCATCGACATAGCTTTGATTGTAATTCAAGGTTGCCACCTGCGGCGCGGTGGCGTTAAACAGCAAAATGCTTTGATCCTCCACCGGCGCCAACTCTTTATTGGAGAAGGCAAACATAAAATAAATGGCGACCATCACCAGCGTCGCGATCAGCCAGACCGTGGAAGGAAAACGTAAAAACGCGTGCAAGGCCGACTGGTAATGCCCGGCCAGGCCATTGAAAAAATGCTCGACGGCGCGCTCGAAGCGCCCAGGCTGGCCGCTTTCGGCCAGCACTTTGGAGCTGAGCATCGGCGCCAGAGTCAATGCCACCACACCGGAAACCAGCACCGCGCCGGCCAGGGAAAAGGCAAACTCGGTAAACAACGTGCCGACCAGACCGCCCATGAAACCGATCGGCGCATACACCGCGATCAGCGTAGTAGTCATGGCGATCACCGGCAAACCGAGTTCGCGCGCACCATAAATGGCCGCCTTGAACCGGCTTTCGCCTTGCTCGATGTGCCGGTGGATGTTCTCGACCATGACGATGGCGTCATCCACTACCAGACCGATGGCCAGCACCATGGCCAGCATGGTCAGCAAATTCACCGAAAAACCCAGCACCAGCATTAAAAACGCGCCGCCGACCAACGACAGCGGCACCGTCACCGCCGGCACCAACGCCGCGCGCAGCGATCCTAAAAACAGGAAAATCACTACTATAACGATCAGCACCGCTTCGTACAGGGTTTTGATCACTTCATTGATCGAGTCTTCAATAAACTGACTGGCATCATAAGGCAAGAGGATTTCCATGGCCTCGGGCAAATCCTGCTCCAGATCGGCTAACGCCGCTTTCACTCGTTTTGCGACATCCAAAGGGTTTGCGCCCGGGGCTTGTTCGATACCCATGAAAATGGCGGTTTTGCCTTTGTACAGATTCAAGGAATCGTAATCTTCACTGCCCAGTTCGACCTCGGCCACATCCTGCAAACGAATCTGCCGCCGGCCTCGGGTGGCAACCACCAGCTTGCGGAAGTCCTGTTCGCTGACCGCGTCGGTGGTGGCATCCAGGTCAACGCGCACGAACTGGTTTTTCACCTCGCCCACACCAGTCAGATAGTTGTTATCGCGCAAAACATTAGAAATTTCATCTGCGGTCACGCCCAATGCGGCCATACGCGTGGGCTTCAGCCAGATGCGCATGGCAAAGGTTTTGTTGCCGAGGATATTGGCCTTACCCACGCCTTGCACCGCCTGCATTTTTGGCTGCACCACCCGCAGCATAAAGTCGGTAAGTTGCGAAGGTTTCAGGTTTTCGCTCCATAACGCAATATACATCAATGCGGTACGGTCACCGATCTGGGCGGTAATGACAGGGTCTTCAGCCGCCTCCGGCAAGACATTGCGTTGACTGGCGACTTTGGCCTGAATTTCCGCCAGTGCCGCGTTCGGGTCATAATTCAAGCGCATGTGCGCCTCGATCACCGAACTGCCCTGGCGGCTGGATGAGGATAGATAATCGATGCCTTTGGCCTCGGCAATGGCTTTTTGCAAGGGCGTGGTGATAAAACCTTTGATCAAATCGCTATCCGCGCCCGGATAGGCGGTGGTCACCGAAATCACGGTATCCTCGACCGAAGGAAACTGGCGCAATTCCATCACCGTCAGCGCTCTTGCGCCAATCAGAAAAATCAGCAGACTGACGACACTGGCCAGTACCGGGCGCTGAATAAAAGTATCGGTAAATTTCATCACTCAGGCTCCCGCTCACCCGGTGCGGGCCGGTCATCCGGCTGAATCAGCATACCGCCGCGCAGCTTGATCTGACCGGCGCTGACCACCCGCTCATGGGCGGCAATGCCTTTAGTAATATGCACCCTACCCTGCCGGTTTTCGCCGGTTTCCACCTGGCGGCTTTTGACCATCAAGCCCTGTTCGGTGTCATTGACGATAAACACCGAATCGCCATAAGGGTTATAGGTGATTGCGGTGTCGGGTACGGTTAGCACGGTAAGCTCGCGCCCGGCCACTACCGTGATTTCGGCAAACATGCCGGGCCGCAACTGCTCTTTTTCGTTGGCCAGACGCGCCCGAATCAGTGCCTGCCGAGTGTCGGTATCAATTCTGGGGTCGATGGCCTCGATCACGCCGGTAAAAACTTCATCGGGATACGCCTGAAAGCGTGCCGTAACTGTCTGGCCTGAAGCAAGATCGGCCAAATGTTGCTCAGGAATGGCAAAATCCAGATAAATCGGCGCAACCTGTTCCAGATTGACAATACTGTCGCCGGGATTGAGATACTGCCCCAAATCCACCCGGCGAATGCCCAATCGACCACTGAACGGCGCTTTGATCTGTTTTTTATCAATCATCGTTTGCCTGGCTTTGACGTTGGCCCGGGCCTGCGCCAATTGCGCCTGGTTCTGATCAAAATCCGCTTGCGAGACGAATTTATCCTTGACCAGTTGCTGACTGCGCTTGAACCGGAGTTCAGCAATGGCCAGTTCAGCCTTCAGCGCGGCCAATTCAGCCTGGTCGGTGGCATCATCCATCTCAAGCAGAAGCTGCCCTTTGCGCACCCGCCGTCCGGATTGAAAATGAATGGCCTTGACCATGCCATTGACTTCACCGGTCACGACAACACCTTGTGCGGCGCGCAAACTTCCGACCGCGCTGATGGTCACCGGCCATCGCTCCTCCCTGACCTTGGCCACCGCCACCACCGGCGGCGGTGGCATCTTGAAATTGGCTTGCATTTCGCCAAATTGGTGCAATTTCAGTGCAAACAGGCCGCCGATGACAACCGTTGTCAACACGACCACCCATAAGTAACGTTTGAATAATGCCATATCCATCCAGTGAAAAAATCAGGCCAAAGCGGCCATTGCCTGATGATGCTCGGCTACGCCATAGCGTTGGGCCTACAAGAAAACTTTAGGTTGCAAACACACCGATCTCGCTTAGGGCCATCTTTTTGACTGCATTTGCCAGTAACAAAGTCTTAGGCCAAGCGCTATGCCCGCCTCTCATGACTTACAGCATTGTACCTGATCATGATAGGCCTGAAACCCGTTGCAAGGTTCCTACAGTGCACTCGTGATGACAGTCCATGCTCAGACAGGCTCCTGGCCATGGCTTTTCTGCGTGAGTGGACGGAGTATGCAACCAGGCCAAAAATGGCACGCATTCATCACTTAAGGGCAAAAAATGCGCAGGGGCTGGTTATCGCCGCCTGATAGCGCTAGACTTTGCCGCTGCATCGTTATTTCTCCCGCTTAATGGCCTGCCAACCTATGAAGATCTCTCAACCTCCCCGTCACCGGGGCATTTATTTGTTGCCCAATTTGTTCACCACCGGTGCCATGTTTGCCGGTTTTTATGCCATCACATCCGCCATCAATAATCGCTTTGAAGTCGCCGCCATTGCCATTTTTGTCGCCCTGGTGCTAGATGGCCTGGATGGTCGGGTAGCGCGTCTGACCAACACACAAAGCCGATTCGGCGTTGAATACGACAGCCTGTCAGACATGGTTTCCTTTGGTGCCGCGCCGGCGTTAGTAATGTATTTATGGTTGTTTTCCGGGATGGGGAAATTTGGCCTGTTCGCCGCATTCGTGCATCTGGCCGGTGGTGCGCTGCGCCTGGCACGCTTTAATGCCCAGGTTGAAACCGCTGACAAACGTTATTTCCAGGGGCTGCCCAGCCCTGCCGCTGCCGCGATTCTGGCGGGATTGATTTGGGTGACTCTGGAATATCATTGGCCTTTGGAATTTGTCCAGTTTCCGGCTGCCCTGCTGACTATCGCGACCGGCTTACTGATGGTCAGCAATTTTCGCTATTTCAGCTTCAAGGATTTTGACCTGAAAAACAAGGTTCCATTTGTCATGGCCATTGCCGTCATGTTGCTGCTGGCGCTGATCATGACCCAGCCGCATCTGATTTTATTTGCTTTCTTTTTAGGTTATGCCATTTCCGGGCCTGTATTTACCTTGGTCATGCGTCGGCGTCGGCGCAAAACGCGCGTCAGTTAAGCCTTGTAATGGTTGATGCACGTTTGGCTAGATGCCTTGCAAGACCTCATTAAAAGTGGGCCGGGCATTTTGGTCAGGGTCGGGTAGATGATTTATAATGGCCGGTTTCAATGCAGGTACCCCAGATTATGGACTGGCCTCCTCATGTCACCGTGGCCGCGGTGATCGCCCGCGACAACCGCTTTCTTCTGGTTGAAGAACACACCGACCAGGGCATTCGTTTCAACCAGCCCGCAGGCCACTTAGAGCCTGACGAAAGCCTGTTGGCGGCGGCCAAGCGCGAAGTGCTGGAAGAAACCGCGTTTCATTTTACCCCGGAGGCAGTGCTGGCGGTGCAGTTATGGCGCAAAGCCTTGGATGCACCCACCTTTTTAAGGCTGTGTTTCACTGGCGCGGCGACCGATTTCGAATCGGAGCGAATGCTGGATGATGGCATTATCGCCGCCCATTGGCTGAGCGCCGAGACCATTCTAGCTGAAGGCTTTCCGGTACGCAGCCCATTGGTTCAAGAAGCCATCCGCTTGTATCAATCCGGATCACGCTACCCGCTTTCGTTAGTACAGTCGTTTTTATCATGACAGAACACATTATTATCGGCATGTCCGGCGGCGTGGATTCCTCGGTCGCCGCGCTGACCTTGTTGGAACACGGCTATCAGGTTAGCGGCTTGTTCATGAAAAACTGGGAAGAGGACGACGGCACCGAATACTGCACCGCCCAACAAGACCTGGACGATGCCCGACAGGTGTGCGACAAATTGTCGATACCGCTACACACCATCAATTTTGCCGCTGAATACTGGGATGAGGTGTTTGAAGTTTTTCTGGCCGAATACCGGGCTGGACGCACGCCAAACCCGGATATTCTGTGCAATCTGCATATCAAGTTCCGCGCCTTTCTCGACCATGCCCTGGAAGATTTGGGCGGCACGCGCATCGCCACCGGGCATTACGCCCGGGTGCACGAGCAAAACGGCGGCTTTCAGCTGTTGAAAGGACTGGATGGCAATAAAGACCAGACTTATTTCATCTACACCCTGGGCCAGACAGAGCTAAGCAAAACCCTGTTCCCGATCGGTCATTTGCCAAAACCCGAAGTGCGCGCCCTGGCCGAGAAAGCCGGCTTTGTCACCAGCCGCAAAAAAGACAGCACCGGCATTTGTTTTATCGGTGAGCGGAAATTTCGCGATTTTCTCAAGCGTTATCTGCCCGCGCAACCGGGCGCTATCGTCACCCTGGACGGACGCCAACTGGGCGAACATCAGGGGCTGATGTATTACACCCTGGGTCAACGGCAAGGACTGGCCATCGGCGGCGTTAAAGAAGCGACTGAGGCACCTTGGTTTGTGATCGACAAAGACCTGGCCAACAATCGTCTGATTATCGGCCAGGGCCACGATCATCCGGCCTTGCTGCACTGCCACTTGATCGCCCGGCAGCTGTTCTGGGTTGACCGTGCGCCGCTGACCCAGCCTTTACACTGCGCCGCCAAAACCCGTTATCGCCAGCCGGATCAGCCTTGCCAGGTCGAACCGGTGGGCGAAGATGCAATCAAAGTCAGTTTCGAGCAACCACAACGCGCCATCACCCCCGGTCAGTCCGTGGTGTTTTACCAGGGCGAGATGTGTCTGGGTGGCGGCATTATTGAATCACGTTATTGAGAAATCTATCATTATGAGTCAAACCAGCCTGACCGCCATATCGCCGATCGATGGGCGTTACCACGATAAAGTCGATGCCTTGCGTCCTGTGTTCAGCGAATACGGCCTGATCCGTTTTCGGGTGAAAGTGGAAATCGAATGGTTGAAAGCCCTCGCCCGCCATCCTGATATGGCTGAAGTACCGGCATTCAGCGCCAAGGCCCTGGCCAAACTCGATGCCTTGTTCGAGCAATTCGATGCTGAAGCCGCGACCCGCGTGAAAACCTTCGAGCGCACCACCAATCACGATGTGAAAGCGGTGGAATATTATCTGAAACAACAAATCCAGGATCTGCCGGAGCTGGCCAAGGTCAGCGAATTCATTCATTTTGCCTGCACCTCCGAAGACATTAACAATCTGGCCTAT
>JAVVEW010000032.1:0-29717 GCA_032251045.1 Methylococcales bacterium | reverse complement strand
AGCAAGTCGGCGATCGAGCGGGTATCCATCCATTTCAGTTGTTCGATACCTTTGCTGTTAGCGCCCATCAAGATGCGGTCGATGATGCTGGAGGCTTTATCGGCGCCTAAGGCGTTAGTCAGTACATTGCGGATGTATTCGTCGGAATTAAGCCCTAGGCCGGTTTGATTTTTGATGGTGGTGATGAATTCTTCCAGCACGGTATCAACCATATCCGAGGTGATGTCGCTGAGTTTGGCCATGGTGGTGCCGATGGATTGGACTTCTTTGGGGCCTAAGTTTTTCAGCACCTGCGCGGCCCGGTCTTGACCTACGGCCAAAAGCAGCAGGCCGGCCTTTTGTGGGAATCCCAATGTTTCAGATTTTTCAGCCATCTTGATTGACCCAGGTTTTAATGATTTGCGAGACCAGGAGCGGGTCTTCGTCGATCAGTTTCTGTACATATTCCAAACGTTTTTCATAGCTTTGCGGCGCTTCCAGCAGCAGCAGGTCTTCGGTGCCTTGCGTCAAGGCGAGAGCGTCTCCTCCAGCGTCTGTCTGGTCAGCAGGTACGGCATAAGGAATGCCGTTTTCATCCAGCCGCACCACGCCGCCCATGGCTTCCGCCTCGGCTTTGGCCAGTGCCAGCTGGGCGGCTTTACGCTCTTCTTCGGTACGCGCCACCAGACCGCGCATGGTGGGACGCAGCACACCAAACACCAGGAACAGTAACACCAGCACCGCTGCCGCCTGCTTGCTTAAATCCAGTACCCAAGGTTGCTCCCACAACGGCGGGTCAGGCAGTTCGGCAATGGCTTCGGGTTTTTGGAAGGGGGCGCTGGTCACCGTCACCATGTCACCACGCGCCGCCTGAAAGCCAACCGCTTGCTTGACCAGGTTTTCAAAGCGGTTCAGCTCTTCCAGAGAATAGGGTTGTTTGCTGATGTTGCCGTCATCACCCGGCACGCCGCGATAATCAACCACCACGGCGACCGACAAGCGGCTTAATTGGCCGGGCTGGCGCTTGACATGGGTGATGGTTTTGTCCAGCTCATAATTGCGGGTCGCGCTTTTGTTGGTGTTCAGGGTGCGGGTTTCATTTTGGCCTTCGCCGCCGACGGCAACTTCCGGCGCGACGCCGGCCGGCGGTGGCTGGTTGGATAATGCACCGGGCACACCTTGTACCGCGCCTTCGGTGCTGGCGGATTCGTCAACTTGTTCAGAGCGTAACGCCGGTAAATCGGGATTGAATTGTTCCTGGGTGCTTTCCCGGGCCGAGAAGTCAACTTCCGCGCTGACTTGCGTGCGCAAGCCGGTTGCGCCAACTAACGGCGATAGGATATTTTCAATCCGGCCCATGAGGTGGTCTTCGAGCTGGGTTTTATATTCAAATTGCTTGCTGGAAAGCCCCAGACCTTCGGAGGGCTGTTTAGCGTTCAGAAGACGGCCACGCTGATCGACCACGGTGACATTGCCGGGCGCCAGCAAAGGGACGCTGGAGGCAACCAGGTGTACGATGGCTTCGATTTGTGCCGGTTCCAGAACACGTCCTGGGTATAAGTCCACCAGTACCGAAGCGCTGGGGTCTTTTTGTTTGCGCATGAATACCGATTGCTTGGGCAGCGCCAGCAATACCCGGGCGGATTTGATGCTTTGAATGGTTTTGACAGTTTGAGCAATTTCGCCTTCCAGTGCGCGCTGAAAGCGCATTTGTTCCATTTTGTCGGTGGTGCCAAAACCACTGTCTTTGTCCAGCAATTCATAACCGGATGCGCTGGATTGCGGCAGGCCCTGTCCGGCCAGTTGCAAGCGTATATCCCGTTGCTGGCCATTGGGCACCATAATGGCGCCCGAGCCGGGGTCGACTTTGTAGGGAATGCCTTTTTCGTCCAGTATGGTGATAATTTGCGAGGTGTCTTGTTCGGGCAGGCCGGCAAACAGCAGGCTGTAGGATTCTTGCTGGGACCATAACACGATGGCGACGGCGATGGCGACGCTGATGGCAAAGCCCAGCATCAGCCCCAGTTGCCGGTTAATCGGCAGCTGGGACAGGCCTTTCATCAAGGGATGGGTGTTATCATCGGCGGGGCGCAGTTCCGGCAGGTCGGCAATATTGCCGTTATCAGGGGCTGCGGCAGGGGCAAGATTATTGGCGTTATTTTCGCTCATAGCCGGTGCATTACATTGGCATGTTCATGATTTCCTGATAGGCATCGACCAGTTTATTACGCACTTGCACCATGGCCTGGAACGACACACTGGCTTTTTGCAGGGAAACCATCACCTCCGCCATGCTGGCATCGGAGGTGCCTGTCTGGAAGCCTTTGACCATGCCGGTGGCGGTTTGTTGTTTGTCGTTAACGGCATCGATGGAGTCTTTCAGTAAATTGGCAAATTCACCACTATGGCCGTCAGCTGGAGTCGTAACCTGGCCGCTGGCTTGCGCGGACATGCCGCGCATTTGTTGCAAGAGCTGATTGACGTTGATTTCGGTGGCCATGGTAAACACTCTTTTTAGGGATAAGCATGATCTGAGATTAAAGCATTTTATATGCCAATATCAATCAGGAATGTGCAGGCCATCTTCCTTCATGCGTGCCAGTTTGTAGCGCAAGGTTCTTGGGCTGATACCCAAGCGTTCAGCCGTGAGTTTGCGGCTACCTGAAGTTTGTTTCAATGTTTCCAGAATCATGTCAGCTTCTGTCATGCGCACTTGCTGATGCAGCACCGCCCCAGGCGCCTGGGCGCTGGCGGTGGTCGTCGCCGGCGTTTCAGCCAAGGGCCGGGCATCGTAATCCGGGCTGTCGAAGACAATTTGCGCGCTGTCAATGTGCGGGTCGGTACGCAGTATCAGGGCGCGTTGCAGCACATTGTCCAGTTCGCGAACATTGCCGGGCCATGGATAGGCCAGTAACCGACTTTGCGCCGCTGAGGTCAGTTTAGGCGTTTCAGTGCCGGGCGGCAAATGTTTGGCTAACAATAGCTCGGCTAACGGCAAAATATCGCCGGGCCGCTCGCGCAGCGGCGGCACCGAGACTGGAAACACGCACAGCCGGTAATAGAGGTCTTCGCGAAATTCACCTTGAGCGACTTTCTCTTTAAGGTTTTTGTTGGTCGCGGCCAGAAAGCGGACATTCAGGCTGATCTTTTTCTGACCACCTAAGCGTTCAACCTCTTTTTCCTGGATGACGCGCAGCAATTTGGCCTGTAAGTTCAGATCCATTTCGCCGATTTCATCCAGCAGCAGTGTGCCGCCTTGCGCTTGTTCAAATTTTCCGGGCACAGCTTGAATGGCACCGGTGAAAGCGCCTTTTTCATGGCCAAACAGCATGGCTTCGAGCATGTTATCCGGAATGGCGGCGCAGTTAACGGCGATAAACGCATGGTCGTGGCGCGGTGATTGCTGGTGTAAATAACGCGCCAGCACCTCTTTGCCGGTGCCACTTTCACCTTGTAGCAGCACCGTGGCATCGGTGACTGCTACCTTGTCCAGGAGCTGGTAAACCGAACGCATTTTCGCATCCGTTGCCTGATTGGGCGTGCTCTGTTGGCTCAAGTATCGGGCGATTTTCTCATTCAGGCAGTCGGCGTTGAAAGGTTTGACCAAAAAATCCGCCGCACCTTCCTGCATGGCTTGCACCGCTTTAGGTACCGTGCCATACGCGGTCATGAGTACCACCGGTAGCGAAGGGTAGCGCGCTTTGACTTGTTCCAGCAGGCCAAAACCATCGAGTCCCGGCATTTTGACATCGCTGAGCAACAGTTTGGGGATGTGTTGTTTCAGCTTGGCCAGCGCGTCGATGCCGTCGCGGGCGGCGCTGACCTGATAGCCTTCCAGTTCCAGGTTATCACACAAGGCTTCGCGTAATGCAGGGTCATCCTCGGTGATTAAAATATCAAAGCTGTTCATGTTCTACCTCCCGGAATGGGGTGTGCTGGGCGCAATAGCCGCCCGGTAATGTTTGCTTGGGTAAGGGCAGTGTCAAGGTGAAAACGGCGCCGCCTTCAGGATGGTTGGCCGCTGCAATGGCGCCGCCGTGAGCGCGGGCGACACTGGCAACCACGGCCAGGCCCAGGCCGGTGCCGCGGGTTTTGGTGCTGTAAAAAGGTTCAAACAAGGTTTGTGTCGGTGTGTCGGGCAGGCCGGGGCCACTGTCAGTCAGTTGCCATTGCAAGGTTTGCGCGTGTTCGCGGATGTCCAGGCAAATGCTGCCGCTGACACCGACCGCGTCAATGGCGTTATTGATCAGATTCAGTAGCGCGCCTTTGAGCGCGGGTTCATTGCCGACCAGATGGGTTTGATTGATGTTGCTGCGCAGCGTCCAGGCAATGCCTTCCGGCAAGCGTTCGCGCACCGCCTCGTCAAGCGCGTGTACAAACGCGGGCCAATCAATCGCATCTTTGGCCATGCGTCCGGTTTTTGCGAACAGCAGCATGTCACTGACCTGAGCTTCCATGAATTGCAAACGCTCCACGATTTTTTCCGCATAATGCCGATGTTTGTCGGGGGCGGTGCGCAGTCTGGGTAAGCTTGAGGCATACAGCAGCGCGGCAGCCAGAGGCGTGCGCACTTGATGTGCCAGGCTGGCGACCATTTCGCCCATTGCTGACAACTGTTGTTGTTGATGCAGCATGGCTTGCAGGTTTTTTAAGTCGCTGACATCAGACAGCAGCAGAATCATGCCTTGCTCATCCGGCAGGTGACTGTAATTCAAACTGACTTGTTGGCCTGAATGCAGAATGCGTTCGTGAGGATTGTCGCTTAAGGTCGCGCAGCAGCGTTGTTCGACTGTACGCCACGATTCACCCAGCAACGGGCTGTCCAGCCAGGTCAACGCCAGGTCATTGTGATCAACAATGCGCTGTTTGTTATCCAGCACTAGCACCGCGGCAGGCAGGGCGGCCAGTAATTGTTGTAATCGGGCTGTCATGTGCTCCTTATCCTCCAGAGCTTTCAGTTTCTCGCTTTGCGCGGCGGCCAATTGCATATTTAACACCGCGACTTGTTGTTCCAGACGTTGATACGCAGCCACCAGATTTTCCGACAAGTCATTAAAAATCTTAAAGGCATCGGTTAGGTGTTCGGCACGTTGATGTTGATTGAGTGACATCATGATCAGTCCTTGCATTGATAGTTTCAGTTGATGTATGCAATGTCCGTGCCGCTGTTTAATTTATTTATAAGTCTATGTAAAACAGGTTGTTATAGTTTTTTTGGGGCGTCAATAAATTGACTGCATCGTCGACCTAATGGCGTGGGGTTTGGCGTTGTTCGACTGGGCATATTCATTCTGGAGGTTTTTAGTGGATGAAGGTAAAGGTATCAGGTGGCGCTGAGCATAAGAAGTCGTGTTTAAGGCTTGAGAGCGGCTGCTAATGGCTTGATACTTAAGGTCTATCAGTCAGGCCGTCGCCGCTAAACAGTGGCCGAATACGCCGGGTCAGAATCGCGGGTCGGGCGCTAATCTTTTTCACAGTGTCAATGCGCTGTTGTACAATGAAATGTTTAGTCAGAGCCTGCTCGTGGTTGGAGTCCGGTCGCACTGGTGCTGGTGCGTAATGCCGCTGTTCTGATGTATTCGACTCGATATACAAGTTACCGAAGAGGAAGAAAATGCGATTGATTCTGTTGGGAAGTCCAGGCTCCGGCAAAGGCACGCAGGCGCGCGCCATCGAGCAAAAATACGGCATTGTGCAAATTTCCACCGGCGACATGCTACGCCAGGCGGTGCGCGACGGCACCGAGCTGGGTTTGGCGGCGAAAAAAGTCATGGATCAAGGGCAATTGGTTTCCGACGATATTATTCTGGGGCTGATCGACGAGCGTATCAAAGCGCCGGATTGCGCTAAGGGCGTGTTGTTCGACGGCTTCCCGAGAACGCTGGCGCAGGCCGAAGGTCTGGCCAAGATGGGTATCGCTATCGATCATGTGATCGAAATTGTCGTCGATGACGAGGAAATCGTGCGGCGCATGGCCGGGCGCCGGGTACATCCGGCTTCGGGGCGTACCTATCATATCGAATACAACCCGCCAAAGAAATCCGGCGTGGATGATGTTACCGGCGAGCCGTTGGTGCAGCGTGATGATGATCAGGAAGTGACAGTGCGCAAACGTCTTTCGGTGTATCACGAGCAAACCCAGCCGTTGGTCGATTACTATGCCGCGCCCGAGCAACCGGCGGCGTTTCATTCCATCGGCGGCGTCGGCCCGGTCGAGGCCATCACCGAAAAAATCTTCACCCTTCTTGGCTGAGCGCATGGCAGGACTTACCTTATACGACAAAATCTGGGCCGATCATGTGGTCAAAACCACAGGCGACGGCAGTGCGCTGATTTATATCGACCGGCAATTGGTGCATGAAGTCACCTCGCCGCAGGCCTTTGAAGGCTTGCGTCTGGCCGGGCGCAAACCCTGGCGCACAGACGCTAATCTGGCGGTGGCCGATCACAACGTACCGACCACCGGCCGTGATCAAGGCATTGCCGACCCGGTGTCGCGGCTGCAAATCGAAACCTTAAGCCAGAATTGCCGTGATTTCGGCATTACCGAGTTCGCCATGAACGATGTCCGTCAGGGTATCGTGCATGTGGTCGGCCCGGAACAAGGTCTGACCCTGCCCGGTACCACCGTGGTCTGTGGCGATTCGCATACGTCAACCCACGGCGCATCGGCGGCGCTGGCGTTTGGTATCGGCACCTCGGAAGTCGAGCATGTGTTGGCGACGCAGTGCCTGGTACAGAAAAAAGCGAAAAACTTTCTGATTGACGTTCAGGGGGTACTGCCTGCTGGCGTCAGCGCCAAGGACTTGATTCTGGCCATTATCGGTCGTATCGGTACCGCCGGCGGCACCGGTTATACCCTGGAATTTGCCGGCCCTGCGATTCGGGCGTTGTCCATGGAAGGGCGGATGACGGTGTGCAACATGGCCATTGAAGCCGGTGCCCGGGCCGGTTTGATCGCGGTCGATGACACCACGCTGGATTATTATCGCGGCAAGCCTTTGGCGCCTGAAGGCGAACTTTGGGATCGGGCCGAGGCCGCCTGGCGCGGTTTGGTTTCCGATGCCGATGCCGTGTTCGAGCGGGTGGAAACTTTTGACGCCCGTCAGATCAAGCCGCAGGTGACCTGGGGCACGTCGCCGGAAATGGTGACCGATATCGATGGCCGGGTACCTGACCCGGAGCAGGAAACCGATGCCACGCGCCGCACCGGTTACGCCCGGGCGCTGACCTACATGAATCTTAAGCCCGGACAAAACATCACCGATATCGCGTTGGATAAAGTGTTTATCGGCTCCTGCACCAATTCCCGTATCGAGGATTTACGCACCGCCGCCGCACAGATTCAAGGCCGCAAGGTTTCGCCGCGCATCAAACAGGCGCTGGTGGTGCCCGGTTCCGGCCTGGTAAAGCAACAGGCCGAGGCCGAAGGTCTCGATAAGGTGTTTGTCGAGGCTGGGTTTGAATGGCGCGAGCCGGGTTGTTCGATGTGCCTGGCCATGAACGCCGACCGCCTGGAGTCGGGCGAGCGCTGCGCGGCCACCTCGAACCGTAATTTCGAAGGTCGGCAGGGCTATGGCGGGCGCACCCATCTGGTGAGCCCTGCGATGGCGGCGGCGGCGGCGATTGCCGGGCATTTTGTCGATATTCGAACCTTTTGACCAGGAGAGGCCATGCAGGCTTTTACCACGCTTGAAGGTATCGTCGCACCGTTGGATCGGGCCAATGTCGATACCGATGCGATTATTCCCAAACAATTTCTCAAATCCATACGCCGCACCGGTTTCGGCCCGTTTTTGTTCGACGAATGGCGCTATTTGGACCGGGGCGAGCCGGATATGGATTGCACGGGCAGGCCGCTGAATCCGGACTTCGTGCTCAATCAAAAAGCCTATCAAGGTGCGCAAATTCTGTTGGCGCGGGAGAACTTCGGCTGCGGTTCTTCGCGTGAACACGCGCCCTGGGCATTGGCGGATTTTGGTTTCAGGGCCTTGATCGCGCCCAGTTTTGCCGATATTTTCTATAACAATTGTTTCAAAAACGGCTTGCTGCCGATTGTTCTGGATAATAATGTTATTGATCGCTTGTTTAGTCAGGCCCAAGGCGGTTTTCGGTTGGCGATCGATTTGCCTGCGCAAACGGTGACCACGCCTTCGGGAGAAGTGTTCACGTTTGACATCGATGCCGCGCGCAAGCAACGGTTGCTGAACGGGCTGGATGATATCGCTTTGACCTTGCAGCAGGAAGACGCCATTCGCGCTTACCAGCAAGATCGCGCCCGGCGTGCGCCCTGGTTGTTTGCGGGCGAATCCTGAAGCGACCTTAAAACCCAGCTTGCGAAACTGGTAAGGTGAATGCGCTAACGCTTATCCACCCCAAGATCAAAATCGTGTAGGGTGGATAAGCCTGAAAGGCGCATCCACCAAAGACACTGCGCGCCCTACCCATTCTCGACTGACTTTTCATAAAGCAAATATCATGAGCCAAAAAATTGCAGTATTGCCCGGTGACGGCATCGGGCCGGAAATTGTCGCCGAGGCGATGAAAATTCTCACCTGGCTGAACCAGGATATGACGCTGGGCCTGGAATTCGAGACCGGCCTGATTGGTGGCGCGGCTTACGATGCCGAAGGCTCGCCTTATCCTGAAAGTACCGAACGTCTGGTCAAACAGGCTGATGCGGTATTGCTGGGTGCGGTCGGCGGCCCCAAGTGGGACAGTCTGGACAACGCCAGTCGCCCGGAAAAAGGCTTGCTGGGGCTGCGTTCCAGTCTGGGGCTGTTCGCCAATCTCAGGCCGGCATTGCTGTATCCTCAGTTGGCAGGGGCTTCGACATTAAAGCCGGACATTGTCGCCGGGCTGGATTTGATGATCGTGCGTGAATTGACCGGCGGCATTTATTTCGGCGAGCCGCGTGGCACACGCACGCTGGACGACGGTCAGCGGCAGGGTTTCAACACCCTGGTGTATTCGGAAACGGAAATTCGACGTATCGCCGAAGTGGCTTTTGCCACCGCGCAAAAACGCGGCCAGCGCTTGTGTTCGGTGGATAAGGCCAATGTATTGGAAGCCACGCAATTGTGGCGACAAGTGGTCACCGAAGTCGGCAAAGCCTATCCCGAGGTCAGCTTGACTCACATGTATGTCGATAACGCCGCCATGCAGTTGGTGCGTGCGCCCAAGCAGTTCGATGTGATCGTGACCACCAACATGTTCGGCGATATTCTGTCCGACACGGCGGCGATGCTGACCGGCTCTATCGGCATGTTGCCGTCGGCGTCACTCGATGCCAACGGCAAGGGCATGTACGAGCCGATACACGGTTCGGCGCCGGATATCGCAGGCAAGAACATCGCCAACCCGCTGGCGACGATTTTGTCGGTAGCGATGATGCTGCGTTACAGCCTGAGCCAGCCTGAGGCGGCGGATAGAATCGAGCAGGCGGTGATCAAAACCTTGGATCAAGGCTGCCGAACCGCCGATATTTTCACCGAAGGCCAGCAAACAATCAGCACCCAGGCGATGGGCGATGCTGTGTTGGTGCAACTGAAAACAGGAGTTTAACCATGACTAAAACCTACGATGTCGCCGTGGTCGGCGCAACCGGCGCGGTCGGTGAAATCATGCTGGAAATTCTGGCCGAACGTCACTTTCCGGTTGGCCGGGTCTATGCCTTGGCCAGCAGTCGTTCAGCCGGTAAAAAAGTGGCTTTCGGAAATAAACAGCTGGTGGTCGAAGATCTGGAGCAATTTGATTTCAGCAAAGTCCAGATCGGCTTGTTCTCGCCGGGCGCTTCGGTCTCAGCGGTGTACGCGCCTAAAGCCGCTGCCGCAGGCTGCGTGGTGATCGATAACACCTCGCAGTTCCGTTACGATCCTGACGTGCCCCTGGTGGTGCCGGAAGTCAATCCGGAAAAAATTGCCGACTATAAAATCAAAGGCATTATCGCCAATCCGAATTGCTCGACCATTCAAATGCTGGTGGCGTTAAAGCCGATTTACGATGCCGTGGGCATCGAGCGCATCAATGTCGCCACCTATCAGGCGGTGTCCGGTTCGGGCAAAGAAGCCATCGAGGAACTGGCGCAGCAAACGGCCGCATTATTAAACGGCAAGACGATCGAGGTTAATGCCTACCCTAAGCAAATCGCCTTCAACGTGTTGCCGCAGATCGACGTGTTTCAGGACAATGGCTATACCAAGGAAGAAATGAAAATGGTCTGGGAAACGCGCAAAATCATCGGTGATGAGACTATTCTGGTTAATCCCACCGCCGTACGGGTGCCGGTGTTCTACGGCCATTCCGAAGCCGTGCATATTGAAACCCGGGACAAAATCACCGCCGAACAAGCCCGTGATCTGTTGGCCAAAGCCCCCGGCATAACGGTGCTGGATGAGCACCAGGACGGCGGTTATCCGACTGCGGTCACCGAGTCCTCCGGAAAAGATGCGGTGTTCGTGGGCCGCATCCGGGAGGATATTTCCCACCCCAAAGGCCTCGATCTTTGGGTGGTGTCCGATAACATTCGCAAAGGTGCGGCGCTGAACAGTGTCCAGATCGCTGAGTTGCTGGTAAAAAATTACTTCTAGGCTAAGATTAAAGCCAATTGTCCGATACCCTAAACGTGGGTATCGGTTGCCTTAACTGGATTCAAGCCAAGGCCGAACTTGTGACAAGCGTAAACAGGAAATCAACCCGTAAAGCGATAGCCTTTTGGGTATCTTTGGTCGTCCCGGCTAGCAGCTGGGCGCTGGGTGTTGGCGATATCACCATGCGTTCAGCGCTTAATGAACGCCTTGATGCCTCGATTGAACTTAAGCTTGCCGATGATGAATACCCTTCAGACGTTACAGTACAGATGGCGTCGTCAGAGCAGTTCGAAAAGGCGGGCCTGAATTGGCATTATTACCTGTCGAAGATTACGCTGGACATTAAAACCGATGCGCAAGGTCGGTCCAGAATAGATTTGCGCTCTCAAGAAGTGCTGAAAGAACCGGTGCTGGATTTGTTGTTGGAAGTGGGCTGGCCTAAGGGGAAAGTATTTCGTGAATTCACCGTACTGGTCGACCCGCCTTTAGCGTATAGTCAGCCGGCTGTGCCACCTAAGTCCGCGCCAGCCCTTGAGCGGTTGAGCGGCCAACCCGATGCTCCGGGGACGTCTTTAGGAGCATCCTCGGCGTCGATACTTTATGTCAGGCCCAATCAAACCCTGTGGGGGGTCGCCGCCCAAGTTCGTCCGCAAGATGCCAGTGTTGAACAAACCCTGTTAGCCATTTTCGAACACAATCCCGGTGCGTTTTACAAGCCCAATGTGAACGCTCTGCAAGCGGGCGTGGCGATACAGATTCCCACGCGGGAAATGATTTTGCGGCGCTCGAAGCAGCAGGCTTTGGCGGAATTCAAACAGCAGAATGAGCGCTGGAAGGGGCGTGTGGCCCCGGCGGTCACGGCGCAAGCCGGCACGGCAAAGCAAGAGACTTTGGTGTTGTCAGCTCCTGAACAAGAGGCCAAGGTGCTGTCCACAACCAGCACCAGTCAAAAGCCGGTACCTGCGCAAGATATGGATTTGCAGCAACGCATCCAGCGCCTAGAACAGCAATTGGTGACCATGCAGCAATTGCTGGAGTTGAAAAATGAGCAGCTGGCCGGCCTGCAAGTTGCGCAGAGCGCAGATCCCGCTCAGAAACAAACACCGTCTGTCGAGCCAGACACTACCATTTCTGAAATACCTGAAACAACCGCCGAAGAAACAACTACCCAAGAACCGACCACCAAGCCAGAGCAGGATGCCGCGCCCACGACCACTATAGAAACTGAAAGTCCTGTGCAGGAAAGCGCGCAACCAACCCAGACCGAGGCGGTGCCGGAAAAACCAAAACCTAAACCAAAACCTAAACGTGTGTCTGCGCAGCAACCTTCCGAGCAGCCTGTGACAGCGCAGGAAGCGACCGACTGGTTAACACCGCTATTAGGCGGAGCGGCCGTGTTGTTGTTGGGAGGGCTGGGTTTTCTTTGGTGGCGTAAACGCAAGCTGGATGCTGATAAAGATATCAGTCTGGATAGTTTATATGCGACCACATCTCAAATTCGCCTTCCAGACAGTCAGGCCGAAGACAAGGCTTTGGCAACCGAACCCGGTGGAGAATACCAGGTTGGCACCGTGGATGAAAGTTCGTTTCTCAGCGATTTCACCACCAGTGACCTGACCTCATTTGAGACTGGACAGCATGAAATCAATCCGATTTCCGAAGCTGATGTTTATCTGGCTTATGGTCGTTATCAACAGGCCGAAGAGCTCATGCAGCAAGCGATTGCTGACGCCCCCGAACAGGACGCCTATAAGCTGAAATTGCTGGAAATCTTTTACGCGCATGAAGATCATAGCGGTTTTATCGCTTATGCCGAAGAGCTGGCGGCGGCAGGCAAAAACGAAGATGCTGCATTCTGGCAAAAAGTCGTTGAAATGGGTGAGGAAGTTGCCCCCGGTTCAGCATTGTTTGGTGGTGCTAAGCCCGAGCAGGTCAAAATTTCCGGTTCCGCTCAATCATCAGCACCTGTTGAGACAAGCGATGACGCTGGCCATGAGCCTGAAGTGGATTCAGCGGCCAGTGATGGCGGCAACGATGACATTGAAGATCGGGTCGAGTTTGATTTTGAGTCGCAGGCAGAGGACGGATCGGACTCAGATTCAAATGATATGGATTTTACTCTGGAGAAGGTGACCCAACCCGCCGAAGCTGTTAAGCCGGCGCCATCCAGTCTTGAAGACGCTGCCGACGTGACGGATGAACAGCATAGTGTCGATTTTAACCTGGACGACTTTGCGGTGCCTGAACAGCCGCAACAGCAACCCACTGAGCCTGAGCCGTCCGAGTCTGAACAAGACCTGGAAAGCTGGGATTTCACCGATATTGATTTCGATACCGAATCAGCAGCTGAACCTGCAGTAACGGATGCCACCAGTGAGGCAACCGAAACGCCGACCGATGCGGCAAGCGAGGACCTGACAGACCTTGATTTTAATCTGGACTCATTCGGAACCGCTACAGACACGCCAGAGGAAACAGAAGATTTTGTCGAGCTGGACTTGTCCGAATTTGGCAGTTTGGAGGACGACGATTTGTCAAAGTCACTGAAAGACGATGCGCTGGCGTTTGATTTTTCCTTCGATGACGATGACACCGGTGTTTCAGACCTGACTGACAACGATGAGTTGGAAACCAAACTGGATCTTGCCCGAGCTTATATTGACATGGGTGATGCCGAAGCCGCCAAAACCATCGCCCAGGAAATACTGGCCAAGGGCAAGCCGGAGCAGCAGCAGCAAGCCCAGGCTATTCTTGACCGTCTTGACTGACGACGGTATTTTTCTTGATCCGGTGGTATCCATGCAATAGCCTCGCGCTGATGTTGCTCAGCCTGGCGCTCAGTGGCTGTGTGCAACCCTGGCAAGCCTTTCATACCCGCGCCCAGCGCGATGGACTGACCAGTCTGGTCGTTATGGGGGCGCCGTTTCAACATCGTTTGTATCTGTCACCTGCTAAAGCCGACACCACTGCATCGCGCTGGCATGTTTATATTGACGGTGACGGCTCCCCCTGGAGTCGGTTGGCACCGAATCCAGACCCTACTTCGCGTACTCCTTTAATTCTCGATCTTATCGCGGTTGATCCACAACCTGCAGTGTTGTTGGGCAGGCCTTGTTACCATGGTTTGCCAGATGCCCATTGCCAGCCCCGCTATTGGACATCACATCGTTACAGCGAAGCGGTCGTGCATAGTATGGCCGTGGCATTAAAGACTTGGCTGAAGACTGTCAATCCGGCTGCCATTACCCTCATTGGCTACAGCGGAGGAGGGGTGTTGGCCTATTTGCTGGCCGAGCGCATCGCCGCCGCAGATCGCTTGATGACCTTGGCTGCCAACCTGGATACTGTGGCCTGGAGTCAAGCGCACCGGCAGCCGCTATTGACAGACTCCCTTAACCCCGCTGAACAACCTTTGACGCGGCCTGTTGTGCAATGGCATTTGGCCGGAGGGCAGGATGCCGTGGTTCCAGCAGAGATTCTCCACAGCTTTGTGCGAAAAATGCCGGATGTTCATTATCAGGTGTTCGAAAACGCTGATCATCGCTGCTGTTGGGTGCAAATCTGGGCGGAGTTAATGGGTCAGTGTGTACAGCTGAAAAGAATCCCCCTCAATCCCCCTTTACCAAAAGGGGAGGCCGATAGAGCAGGCTAGACTGAAACAAGTCTGCACCGTTATGGCTCTGAACACTGACCGTTAATCCAATCCAGCATTATAGGTTGTCCAACTAAACCCAAAATCTTGCACATTTTATTATGAAAATTTCTTTAATCGCAGCCTTGGCTGCAAATGGCGTGATTGGCCACCGTCAGCGGCTGCCGTGGCGGCTTGGCGCAGATTTGCAACGATTTCGTGAGCTGACCTGGGGCGCGCCGATTTTGATGGGGCGGGCGACGCATGAATCCATTGGCCGGCCTTTGCCGGGGCGGCGCAATCTGGTGGTGAGCCGACAGGCCAATTACCAAAGCCCAGGTTGTGAAGCATTCACGGAGCTTGACCAGGCGCTTGAGGCTTGCCAACAAGCCCCGGAGGTGTTTGTTATTGGTGGTGAGACGTTATACCGGGCGCTGTTGCCCCGTGCCAGCCGATTGTACCTGACGCATATCAGCAAAGCGTTTGAGGGCGATACGTTCTTTCCGGACGTTGACTGGCAGCGCTGGCAGCGGATTGAATGCAGTCCAATCAATGTCGATGACAGTGGCGTGTTTAGCTATCAATTTGCCACCTATCAGCGTATTTAAGTGTTCATGCCGGTAACTTCACTTCCTTTTGCCAAAGGGGAATGTTTGCGCTTTGGCAAACATTCTTCACTAACAAATCGGAAAATCATGGACACTGAACCCATCGCTTTGGCGCCGTGAACGTATGCTGACGCTTGATAGCCAGCTATGAATCTTTATCATTATCCGGGCGGGACTGAGGGCGTTGCGCTTGCTCGGCCCACAATACAGGTATAAAACCTAACAACAACGTTGCAACCACAAAAAAACCGGTATTGATAATATCAGCCAGCCATAGCGCCCCCAGGCTGGCCCAGATATAACGCATCGGCCCTGGGATTTTAACCGAATGCCAGGAGGCGGCCATGCGCGGTTACTGTTGCACCACGCGACCGAGATGTTCGAGCAGCTCGGCTTGAGGAATCAGCGTGGATTCACGCGAGCGCCGAAACTGATATTCAAACACACCGTCATCCAAACCTTTTTCACTGACTACCACCCGATGCGGAATGCCAATCAAATCCATATCGGCGAACATGAAGCCGGGCCGGACTTTCCGGTCATCAAACAGCACTTCAAAGCCCGCTTCGAGCAGGGTTTGGTACAACGCCTCCACCGCTTGTTGCAGGCGCTGCGATTTATGCAGGTTCATCGGGCATAAGGCAATCTGGAATGGGGCGATGGCGTCCGGCCAGATAATGCCGCGCGGGTCATGATTTTGTTCGATGGCTGCGGCCACCACCCGGGAAATGCCGATACCGTAGCAACCCATGATCAGGGTCTGGTGTTTGCCGTCTTCATTGACCACACTGGCGTTCATGGCGTCACTGTATTTAACGCCTAATTGAAAAATATGACCGACCTCGATGCCACGGGCAATGTCCAGTGTGCCCTGGCCATCAGGGCTAGGGTCGCCGGCTTGCACCAGGCGCAGGTCGGCGAACCGCGCAGGCTCCGGTAAATCCCGATCCCAGTTAACGCCCTGAAAATGCCAGCCGGTTGCATTGGCGCCGGTGACGAAATCGGCCATGACTTTGACTGCATGATCGGCGATGATCGGCAGGTTAAGGTTCAAAGGCCCAAGGCAACCGGGTTTACAGCCAACAGCGGCTTCAATTTCCTGGTCACTGGCCATTTGCAGCGGACTTTTTACGCCCGGCAATTTTTCCGCCTTGAGCGGGTTCAGGGTATGGTCGCCGCGCACCAGCAGTGCCACCAGGCCGTCTTCTTCCGCGTGCACGATCAGGGTTTTCAGGCAATGGCTGGCCGGTACGTTCAGGTTGGCCGTCAATTCCTCGATGCTTGTCAACGCGCCGGTGTCGATGCGCGCCAGACCTTGCGTGGCTTCCGGCCTTGCCTTCTCGGGCGGCAGGCTTTCGGCTTTTTCGATATTGGCGGCGTATGGGCTTTGATCGGAAAACACGATGGCATCCTCGCCGGATTCGGCCAGGACATGAAATTCATGCGACAAGGCGCCGCCAATGGCCCCGGAATCGGCCAGCACGGCGCGAAATTTCAGCCCCAGGCGGCTGAAAATGGCGGTATAGGCCTGGTGCATGGTCTGGTAGGTTTCATTCAGCGAATCCTGATCCAGATGAAACGAATAACCGTCTTTCATGATGAACTCACGCGAGCGCATCACGCCAAAGCGCGGGCGGATTTCATCGCGGAATTTGGTTTGAATCTGGTAATAAGTGATCGGCAGTTGCTTGTAACTTTTCAGTTCATGGCGGGCCAGGTCGGTGATGATTTCCTCATGCGTGGGGCCTAGGCAAAAATCGCGCTCATGGCGGTCTTTCAGTCGCGCCAGTTCCGGCCCATACAGCTCCCAGCGGCCGCTCTCCTGCCATAATTCCGCCGGTTGCAAGGCTGGCATCAGCACTTCCAGAGCGCCGGCCCGGTTCATTTCCTCACGGGTGATGGCGGTGACTTTGTTCAACACGCGCAGCCCCAATGGCAGCCAGGTGTAAAGTCCAGCCGCCAGCTTGCGAATCAAACCGGCGCGAATCATCAACTGATGGCTGATGATTTCGGCATCGGCCGGGGTTTCCTTGACGGTATTCAATGGGAACTGAGAGGTACGCATGTTGGGCCAGACTCCAGAAAGTTTACGGAATCGGCTATTTTACCGAGGAAATCGGTATAGCGTCATCCGGGGTTGGATTTAATTCAGCCATTTTTATGATGGCCGTTAGGCGTATCGCGGGCGTGCCCAGGAGTCATGTGCGCGGCATGGTCGCCGCGGTCAAGCTTTAGCCAGATGTCTGATAGCGAGTTAAAGTTCGGTGGCAGAGCTCAGAGGCACATGAAGCCCTTCTCAATGTGGAGTCTAAGTAAGGACATTAGGCGCGCCGGGCGAGGAGGTTGGCAGTATGGATTGCCGCAAAGCCCCCGTAGATAGGGCTACGGCGCTTATCGACAAATGCTTCGAGTGAAAATGCTCAAACTCAGAATCGCTGAGGCAAATGCGAAAGTTGACGGCGATCGCTATAACGGGTTAGGGCGTGTCGGCATCGGGCAGGTTCAGTATATGACGCATTTTGCTGGCTTTAGCACGCAGATAATGCTCGTTATCGGCATGATAGTCGGGTTCGATGGCAATGCGCTCGGTCACATGAATGCCCATGGCGACGAGACTGTCGATTTTGCTAGGGTTGTTGGTAATCAAGGCAATGGATTTAACACCTAGATCCTGGAGTATCAGCGCCGCCAAGGTGTAATCGCGTTCATCGGCACGGTGTCCTAAGTGCAAATTGGCATCGACAGTATCCATGCCCTGGTCTTGCAGATTGTAGGCTTTCAGTTTTTGTAGCAAGCCAATCCCCCGGCCTTCCTGGCGCAGGTATAACAAAATGCCACATCCAGCCTGTTCGATCATGGTCAGCGCCTGATCCAGTTGCTCGCCACAATCGCAGCGGCGTGAGCCCAGCACATCGCCGGTAAAGCATTCTGAATGTACGCGGGCCAGCACGGCCTCCTGGTCGCGCACATCGCCTTTGACCAGTGCCACATGCTCTTTGTGATCGAGATTGTTACTATAGTAATGCAGGATAAAGTTGCCGTGCCGGGTGGGCAGGCGAGTCTGGACTTGATTGATAAGCGCAGGTTTCACGTTAAATTCACATATAATAAGGAATAACCGTTTATTCTATCAAGCCATGCGCTAGGCGG
Organism: Methylococcales bacterium; assembly: GCA_032251045.1. Taxonomy (GTDB): domain Bacteria; phylum Pseudomonadota; class Gammaproteobacteria; order Methylococcales; family Methylomonadaceae; genus JAVVEW01. The sequence continues at coordinate 11,760 of JAVVEW010000032.1, read as the reverse complement.
GGAACTGGATTCGCGCTCATGAAGCGCCGCGCACCCTGTCATTCATCGGCACCCTCTGCGTGCCAGTTCAGGAGTATGTCGTGCATACAGCCAGATTTTCCATAGGCCAATTGGTTTTTCATGCGTTATTTGAATATCGCGGCGTGATTTTCGATGTTGATTTTGCTTTTCAAGGTAATGATGAGTGGTACGAAAAGGTTGCCCGCAGTCGTCCGGATAAACACCAGCCTTGGTACCGGGTAATGGTTGACAACACCCTGTACTGCACCTATGTCGCAGAATGCCATTTGTTACCCAGCGAGCGCCAGGCGCCCATTCACCATCCCTTGCTGGAGTTATATTTTGACCGCTACGATGGCCAGCGTTACTACGCAAAGGACATGCTGCATTGAATCAGTCAGCGTGGTGCGTGGCGCTGTATTGTTGCCGGTCGTGCATGCGAGAAATCATTCCCGGTTTGAGTATTTTTGCTGTGTTTAGGGCATGGAATGTGTCTGTCGAGGTGCACCATAAACCCAACTCTGGGGGCTTGACGGCACTGCGTGTCGCCAATAGCCTCGCCAAACACACTCCATGCCCTTTTTGAACGCCAAATGGGGCATTGCTGGTATGCGAGAGTTGCTGACTGTGATGGTTATCGACACAATTTTATTCAGGCTTTGAGTGATGCGTTATTTCAATAACCGGTTTGTCCGGCAATTACTGGCCAGCACACTGGATCTGGCGCCCATTCTGATTGTCATCGTGGTGTTCCAGACCTTGATTATCCAGCGCCCTATTGCCAACCTGGGTGAGCTTTTGCTGGGTACTTTAAGCGTGATTCTGGGGCTGACCTTGTTCATGATTGGCTTGACGCAAAGCCTGTTTCCGGTCGGTGAAAGCATGGCCAACGCTTTTGCCCGCAAAGGTAGCCTGGCCTGGCTGTTGCTGTTCGCGTTTTGTCTGGGCTTTGGCACCACGGTTGCGGAACCGGCCCTGATCGCGGTGACTGACGAGGCGGCGCGCATTGCCGCGAGTGGCGGGTTGATTGCACCACAGGAGGCGGCGCGTAGCGACTATGCCTTGGGTCTGCGCTTGACCGTGGCCGCTTCGGTGGGCGTGGCATTGCTGGTCGGCGTCATTCGTATCATTCAGGGCTGGTCGTTAACCTGGCTGATTATGATAGGTTACGCCCTGGTCATCATCATCACCCCATTCGCGCCCGATACCATCATCGGTGTCGCTTATGATGCCGGTGGCGTCACCACCTCCACACTGACCGTACCGCTGGTCACAGCGCTGGGCGTGGGCCTTGCTACCTCGATCAAAGGCCGTAATCCGGTTACCGACGGTTTTGGCCTGATTGCCTTCGCATCGCTGACGCCGATGATTTTTGTCATGGCTTACGGAATTTTACGATGACCGAGTGGTTGCAGGATCTTCTCAACGCCCTGCTCAGCAGCAGTACCGATTTATTACCGATTGCGGCGATCATTATCGGCTTTCAGGTGCTGGTGATTCAAAAGCCATTGCCGCACCCTAAACAGCTGCTGACCGGGTTGATCTGGGTCTGGCTGGGCATGGCATTTTTCTTGAAAGGTCTGGAGCAAGCCTTGTTTCCGCTGGGGCAGTTGATGGCGGAACAACTTACCGGCCCGGATTTCATGCCTGCAGCGCAACATCCTGATTGGCGTGATTACGGTTGGGTCTATTTATTCGCCGCCAGTATTGGCTTTTCCACCACCCTGGCCGAACCCTCACTGCTGGCGGTCGCGGTCAAGGCGCAAAGTATTTCCGGCGGTGCGATACGTGCGCTGGGCCTGCGCATCGCGGTATCCATCGGCGTGGCGCTGGGCATCGTGCTAGGCGTGTTCCGCATTATCACCGGCACGGAACTTTACTACTACATCGTGGCAGGTTATGTGCTGGTGCTGGCGCAAACCGCGTTCGCGCCTAAAGTGATTATTGGCTTGGCTTATGATTCCGGTGGTGTTACCACCTCGACGGTCACAGTGCCTTTAGTCACCGCGTTAGGCTTAGGGCTGGCCTCGAACATTCCAGGCCGTAACCCGCTGCTCGATGGCTTTGGCCTGATCGCGTTTGCCAGTTTATTTCCCATCATGACCGTTCTGGCTTACGCGCAAATCGCAAGCTGGCTGACTCATCATCGCTCTTCTGGAGGCAACTAAACTTATGCATTTCAAACTTATCGTGGCTTTTGTCGAGGACAGCAAAACCGATCAGGTGCTGGACACGGCGCGCAAACACGGCGCCAAAGGTGCCACCGTCATCAATCAGGCGCGTGGCGAGGGCATGAGCCAGAACAAAACCTTTTTCGGTTTGAATCTGGATATTCAGCGCGACGTATTGCTGTTTTTGGTTGAAGAGCATTTAAGCCGGCATATTCTGGAAGCCATTTCGGAAACCTGCGATTTCGATAATAAACCTGGCACCGGCATCGCTTTCAAGATTGACGTTGAAGACGCCATTGGCGTCATGCACCAGGTTGAGCAACTTACCCAAGAACTCGGAGACGGGATATGAACACAGAGCGCAAAATAATCTGCGTGCGCGACATTATGAAAACCGATTTCAAATTGATCGAAGGCTCAGACACGGTCAGTGCGGCCTTGAGCCTGATGAAACAGCACCAGACCTCTACCTTGGTGGTGAACAAACGTTATCAGGAGGATGAATATGGGCTGCTGACTTCAGGCGATATTGCCCGCAAAGTGTTAGCCCAGGATCGCTCCCCAGACCGCGTCAATGTTTACGAAATCATGAGCTGTCCGGTGATTTGCGTGCGTCCGGAGATGGATATTCGCTTATGCTCAAGGTTATTTGAGCGTTTCAACCTGGTGCGCGCCCCTGTGGTCGACAATAATCAGATCGTGGGTACGGTCAGTCCTAACGCCTTGGTTTTGAATGGCTTGTATCAACTGTACGCGACATCGTTCACCGAAGGGGCAAGGGCTGTCGCGCCCGCAAGCTAACAAACCTCTGAGGGGCTTGAGGCAAACAAGCCCCTCTTTGGTAAAAAAGGGACTGGCACTGTGCTGATAATGATTTTAACGCCACTGTTGCCAGGCTTTTTCCCGTCACCGGAGACGGCGTTTTCAATGGCTGGGCGTAAATAGTGCTCCAGCCGCCGGGCGTCTGTTCGACCCGCTCGGCCACGTTTTGCGCCGCATGTCAGTGAGCTTCACCATTATTTTCAGCCCCGTTTAACCGTGACGGCTATCGTGGTTGTGGTGTTGTTGCTGGCACTGTCAGCCCGTCCTGCTGCCTGACAAGAGCAGCAGGGCGGGCGTTGGCAGGTCAGGTGACAACCTGGCCGCGCCATAGGCCGTCGCGGCTGAACACGGTAAAACCCCAGCGCAACCAGGCAACCAGGCGTAGCGCCAGCCATAGCGACCAGACCAGCATCAGCCCCCGATACAGCCAAATAGGCGCGGTGATGACGGTGACATCCGGCAACGTGTTGCCATGGCGGTCTTGATACCATTCAAGCACACTTGCACTGGCGTTGTTGCCAGCGATTTGCATGTTGGGCTGCCCCAGCAAACCTTGTTCGACACCGGCCAGCAACACACTTAAAAACAGCCCGGTCAGTAATACGATCAATATCTGCATGACATTGAAGGTCCAGCGGCGACCGGGTGTATGGCGCTCACGCCAGGCCAGCAACATAAACCAGCCCACCACCACACCGACCGCAGCCAAAGGCAATTGACTTAATCCGGCCAATAACGCTACGCCGCCGGCCATGCTTAACGGCCAGGCTTTAAGCGTGCGCAGAGCCACAGCGCCGGCTATCAGCACCACCAACAAAGGCCAGAACAATACCGAAGGCCCCAGGCGCGGGCCTTGCGTCCACAGCAGCCAGCGCTCGGGACTTACGTTCAGCGTGATACGGCTGTTGTGTCCCATCAAGCCCAGATCGGGGGGGAGGGGCGTGAATGCCGTGGTCAGGCTGCCGGGTCGTTGCCAGTCCAGTTCCAGGCGATGTTCGCCGGGCGGCAGGGTCAGGCTTAAGATGCGGCCATCGACGGCGGGCGGCTGACGCTGACCGTCCAGATTCAAGTTTTCCAGTACCGCCTGCTCGGGCAAGGTGAAACGATAGTTTTGGCCAATGGCGCTGATCAGGGTCAGGTTTAAGCGCTCGTTCAATTGCCGGGCGCCAGGTTCGATATGCCACTGACTGGCCTGCACGGTCAGTGTCTCGCCGGGCACCGGGCGAGGCCGGGTGATGGTGAGTGTCAGCTGCTGTCCTGGCCAGGGCCACCACGCTAACGACGCTGTTTGTTGTGTGGTGCGATAAATGGGCTTGATGCCTTGATGCTCCAGATGCCACATGGGAGCGACGTTCACTTGCCAGCGCTCGGTATAGGGCATATTGTCCGCTGCGGTCAACACCAGTGTGGAACGTGGGTTTAATGTCGAGCGTATCGACAAATGCGTCACGCCAGACGGCAAGGTCACGGCCACCTGATGCTGATCGATCACGGCCTGGGCATCCAAAACGGACTCGCCCGGCAGTAACGGCCAGCGCAGCATCAGTGCTTGCGGGTTGGACGATACGCGGGTGATGTCGGTATGCAGCATCCAGGTATCCTGATCCAGAATCAACGTCCTGTGCAAGCGGGCAAAAGGGGCGATGTCGCTGGCCGCCCACTCGCTGGTCGGGGCGGCGGCGTTACGTTGGCGGGTCAAACGCAATGCGTCTTGAATCTGTCCTTGCGTATTCAGTCCGGACACCTTCCAGCCCTGACTGCTGAATTCACTGTACCTCGGCGCGATTGGCCAGGCCAAGGTCAGGTTATCCAGCCCTGCAACTGACCCGGTTAAGCGCACTTGATGCACGCCCGGTGGCAATGCCAGGTACAAGGTCTCTTTAACCCGCGTCAGTGCGGCGCTTTGTTGACCGTTGACGGTAACCGTTTGCGGAAACCGGACGCCATCGACCGGCAATGGCACGGCCACAGCGCTGCCCACGGCAATCTCCAGTTGCAGATCGAGCTGTTTGGCATCGACGGCACCGGTCATGTGACTGATGGTGACGCATTGCGGCAAACAGTCGGGCGGTTGGGTCAGGCGTTGTTGTAAGTCCTTGAGCAAGTCGCGTTCGGGAAAATCGGCCCAGGCCGAGTGCATCGGGCTGAAGCTGCCCAAGAGCACAAACACCAACGCCAAGGATGCCGCCGGGCCGCGTAACCACGGGCGCATGCCGCCTGCCAGTCGCCAGCCGGTCAAAAGCAGCAGGATAAAGGTCAATGTTTTCAGCAGGCGGGTTTGTATCGGCGTGAGCAGCCATAAACGAAACGTTTGTTCCGGGGTAACCCGTCCTTGCCAGCGTAAATGATGTTGTTGCCCCCGCCATTCCGGAATGCCCGGCCCGGTTTGCACTTTGGCGTTAGGATCAAGCTCCAGCGCTAAGTCTTGGGTCTCGGGCACGAACGCGGCGACACTTTTCGAACGCACCAGGGTTCTTGGCATGGCTCGGCTGGCCTCGGCCTGCAAGGTCATCGGTGCGGCATCAGCGGTGACCGGCGTAGCAAAAGTGATTGGCGTCAACTGTGGATACCAGCCGGTCAATGCCAACTGATACAACAACGGCACCAGCAACGCTAATAAAGCGGCACTGCACATGCCAAAGCCCAGGCGCACGCTCTGGTATAAACGGCCACTGGGCAGCACTTTCAACAGGGCAGCGACTGCCAGCCACAACAGCCAGATATCGGCCAGTGCAGTATTGTCCTGCCACACCAATAGCCAGGTAACACCCGCCAGCACGGCGACACCCGGCCGCCACAGTTTGGCCACAGCCAGCACGCTGACCAGCCATAAAAACACCTCCAGCAAGGTCCAGCGCGCCAGCCAGGTGGATGGCGCATGATCCACGCCCGTCGCCGCCAAAAGCTGCCAACCGGGCGGCAGGTGTACCGTCCAGCGCACCGTATCCAGTGCTGTTTGCCAGCCGCTCACCGGCAGTGGCGCGTCGATGCCGGTGGCGCGGGCATGGGCAGTCAGAGAGACATCAGGCTTGCGTAAGGCGACGCCTGGCTCGTCCCGTTCCGAGAAGGTCAGCAAGCGTGGCTGGCCGTTAATCAGCACCCGCCCTAACGCCAGCTCAGGCCAGACATGCAAGCGACTGGGTGTGTCCACGACACCATCAATATGATCTACTATCGTCATACCCGGCCCGGAAAAATCCAGCCATAAGTCGCGTTGCAAACGCAGTTGTTGTTGCGTTGGTTGTCGTTGTCCGAGGCGAGGGCGAAATGTCAGCGTATCACCAGGGCGCACTTGATAGGCAGGCAATGAATGCCACGCTTTGGGCAATGCGGTTTGGCTGGGGTCGATACTGGGCACGCCGGTCACGGTGAGTGCCGGCAAGGCCGCATCGGCTTGATAAGCCCATAGTTCACTGTCAGGCCAAAAGGCTTGGGCAAGGTTTGGCGCGGGCACGGCGGTCAATGGCCCGTTCAACCGGGCATTGACAGTCACCGGCCATTGTCCCGGTTTCAGTTCAATGGCCAAGGTAGCGTTGTCTTGCCGCCAGCGTGTCGGTAGTGGGCTCTGTACCGTCTGCACGGTGGCGCCTTCCGGCAGTATGCCGGTCAGGCTGAGCAGCCGTGTACTGCCGCCCACCGACAGCTGCAAGCGGGTTTCCAGTTGGTTGGGAATGCCCTGTAGAACACGCCGGAAGACTTGAAGGCGCAACCGGTCTTGATCGCTGGGCTGGGTGTTCGGGCGCGTTCCCAGCCACAACCGGCCTTGTTTGATGATAGGTTCGGTCACATCCGCCCCTGCCAGACGCAAGCGCAACAAGCCATGGTGTTCGGGTAAAAGCAAGGCATCGGGCAGCCGTTGCCACAGCAGCGTGCCGGTGATTCGGTGTTTGCCTGGGGGAGCGTAAAGTACCGGACGTTGGTGTTGGCTGAGCACCGGCCAGGGTTGACCGTCCAGCTTGACCGATTGCGGCCACCATGTTTTATCACCGGGTAGCTGTAGCGGATGGTTATCTTTGAAGCTGTGTACCTCAAGCGACCACGTCCCGCCCTTGGCGGTCAAGTCCAGGTTCAACTGGCCTGGCCAGACACAGTGTTTGTCAGCCCAGTTTGAGTTGAGAAAAGGGCAGGCGGCGTCAGGCTGTTCGGCCAGCACCCAATCCACCCAGGGCTTGAGAGGTTCTGGAATCACAGGCACCGCGCTGCCTTCGGCGATGGTGAATACCAGTCCTAGTAAAGCTATCCAGAAAATGCGCATGACAATCTCCTCAAATGTGATCAGGGCCTGGGTACGTTGCATCATGGCGAAGCGGATGAAAAAAACGGGGAACGACTAGCCATATCGGCATCGATTTAAGACGTTAAGGCCGTGGCATGGATAATAGCAGTCTCTGCGAAGCTGTGTGGCACCGCCTTTGTGCTTGCAAAGGTTTAACCCTTTTGCTAGCCTAATAGCAAGCAACTCGGCTAACCGGTCAACTGGAAGCCAGGCAGCGTGTGATAACAACATCGCACGCTGCCTGGCTTTTTTTATGCCTTGAAGGTTGTATTTATGTCCAAGGTCTCACAAAAATTCCCTCCTGATTTAGACAATTTAGGTTTTGGCATTCAGAACATCGTCGCCGATTTACGCGCTGTGCGCGTGGAATCGTTGATCGCCCGCCAGCGCCTGGATCATCCACCTAAATTGCCTTCGCGCAAGATTCTGGCGCAGGTGGTAGAAGGCATCAGCGCGGCCTTGTTTCCCAATCGATTGGGGCCGCCTGATTTGACCGATGAGGGACTGGATGCCTTCGTCGCGCATACGCTGGATGTTCAGGCTCGGGCCTTAGCCAGGCAAATCCGCCGCGAACTCAGCTTCGCCGGTATTGGCCAGGCGGAAGAGCGTGCCGATTTGATGGTGCGTGCATTTCTTGGCCAGCTGCCAGCGATCCGGCGCTTGCTGGATACCGATATTCAAGCCGCTTACGAAGGCGATCCGGCGGCGCAAACGCCGGACGAGGTACTGGTCTGCTATCCCGGCATTCTGGCGATGATTCACCACCGGCTGGCACATCCGTTGTACCGACTGGGGGCGCCATTGTCGGCCAGGATTATCGCCGAGCTGGCGCATTCGGCCACCGGCATCGACCTTCATCCCGGCGCGACCATTGGCGAGAATTTTTTCATCGATCACGGCACCGGCGTGGTGATCGGCGAAACTGCCGTGATCGGTCGCCATGTTAGGGTTTACCAGGCGGTGACCCTGGGCGCGAAACGCTTTCCGAAAAACGCCGACGGCAGCCTGGTCAAAGGCAATCAGCGTCACCCCGTGGTCGAGGACGACGTAGTGATTTACGCCGGTGCCACCATTCTCGGCCGCATAACGCTGGGCAAAGGTTCGGTGATCGGCGGCAACGTCTGGCTGACCGAATCGATCCCGCCCGGCAGTGTTATTACCCAAACGCAATAAACGCAACTTAATACTTACATTATCACCAGGAGTTACCATGTCCGATATTCATCAAGCCCATACCGCACTCGGCGATGTCGCCGCCCGCACCTTATCGAATGCGACCAAAACCGTCCCGATGATGGACAATATCTCGCCGCGCTGGCTGGTCAGGCTGTTGCCCTGGGTGCCGGTGGAGGCAGGTATTTACCGGGTCAACAAAGTCAAGAAAGAAACCAGCATCGCGGTGGATTGTTCCAGTCTGGATGAAAAAGTGCTGCCGCAAACCTATGTCGATTACGAAGAATGGGGCCGGGAATACCGCCTGAACGCGGTCAATACCGTGCTCGACGTGCACACCCGGGTGGCCGATTTGTACAGCAGCCCGCACGATCAGATTCACGAACAGTTGCGTCTGACCATCGAAACGGTCAAAGAGCGCCAGGAAAGTGAGCTGATCAACAACACCGAATACGGTTTGCTGAACAATGTCGCAGCAAGCCAGAAAATCAAAACGCGCAAAGGCGCGCCAACACCGGATGATCTGGATGAATTGATCGCCAAGGTCTGGAAAGAGCCAGGTTTCTTTCTGGCGCATCCACGCGCTATCGCCGCATTTGGCCGCGAAGCCACTCGCCGTGGCACACCGCCGCCCACGGTCAATCTGTTCGGTTCCCAGTTTATCACCTGGCGCGGCCTGCCGTTGATTCCCACCGACAAACTGAAGGTCGAGAACGAAACAACCAACATTCTGTTGCTGCGTACCGGCGAAAAACGCCAGGGCGTGGTCGGCCTCTATCAACCCAACCTGGTCGATGAATTGAGCATGGGCTTGTCGGTTCGGTTCATGGGCATCAACCACAAAGCCATCGCCTCGTATCTGGTTTCCCTGTACTGCTCGCTGGCGGTGTTGACCGACGATGCCATTGCGGTGCTGGAAAACGTGGCCGTGGATCAATACTATGACTACGTCTGAGCAAGCGTTCGGCAGTCCCGAGGCGCTGGGTCTGCCGGATGCCAAAACGCTAACCCTGTGGGCCAATGCGCTGTATGGTGAATTGACTCATGAGGCCGCGCCTGCCCCGGATACGGAACAGCCAGCCACGCGCAATACCGATACCTTTCCGCTGGATGCCGGCTTGCGTAAACAGTTGCAAGCCAGCGTCGCCGAAACACCGGTGTCGGCGGCCAGCGGCGATAGCGCAGCACAGCGTTTTGCGCTGCCCAGCACACCCGGTCTGCCGGGATTCGCGCAATTCAAGGAATCACTGACACCACACCCGGTCAGCGTGAGCGATGCCTACTATTTTTTGACCGAAGCCGCGCCAGGTTTCGCGTCAATCGATGCTCAGCAAAGTGTGGCTAAAGCCGCACCGTTTGACATTCAGGCGGTGCGCGGTGATTTTCCGATTCTCAAGGAAACGGTCAACGGCAAACCGTTGGTCTGGTTTGACAACGCCGCCACCACGCACAAACCGAACGCGGTAATCCAGCGCATCGCCACGTTTTATGCCCACGAAAATTCCAACATCCACCGCGCCGCGCATGAACTGGCGGCGCGGGCCACCGATGCCTATGAAAAAGCGCGGCAAATCGTCGCCGATTTTCTACACGCCTCGTCGGTGGATGAAATTGTCTTTGTGCGTGGCACCACCGAAGCGATCAATCTGGTGGCGCAGACGTTTGGCCGCCAACAGATCAGGGCCGGTGACGAAATTATCATCAGTTATCTGGAGCATCACGCCAATATCGTGCCCTGGAAGCAATTATGCGATGAAACTGGCGCGGTGCTGAAAGTGATTCCGGTCGATGACAGCGGACAAGTGATCTTGAGTGAATACCAGAAGCTGTTAAGCCACCGCACCCGACTGGTGTCGTTCACTCATGTCGCCAATGCTCTGGGCACCATTACCCCGGCCCAGGAAATCATCGAACTGGCGCATCGGGCCGGCGCGAAAGTGCTGTTGGACGCGGCGCAATCGGTATCGCATCTACCACTGGATGTCAGTGCGCTGGATGTCGATTTTCTAGTGTTTTCCGGTCATAAAATCTACGGCCCCACCGGCATCGGCGTGCTCTATGGCAAGGCCGACTTGCTGGAGGCGTTGCCACCCTGGCAAGGCGGCGGCAATATGATCGAAGATGTACGTTTTGATCGGATTATTTACCAACCAGCCCCGGCCAAATTCGAGGCCGGTACCGGCAATATCGCCGATGCCGTGGGCCTGGGCGCGGCGCTGGAATACCTGAGCGGCATCGGCCTGGTCAATGTCGCCGCTTACGAGCACGAGCTGTTGGCCTACGCCACCGAAGCACTTCAGGCTATTCCCGGGCTACGCCTGATTGGCACTGCACCCGATAAAACCAGCGTGTTGTCATTCGTGCTCAAAGGCCATGACAACAACGCCGTCGGTCAGGCGCTGAATCAGGAAGGTATTGCCGTGCGCACGGGTCATCACTGCGCCCAGCCGATTCTGCGTCGGTTTGGGCTGGAATCCACGGTCAGACCGTCATTGGCGTTTTATAACACCTATCAGGAAATTGACTTACTGGTCGATATTCTGCACAGCCTGAGCCGTGGCGAACGGCGCGGGTAACAGCTCCGCTTTGGCGATTGAGCACAAGGACGCGCTCAACGCCAACAGCCTCTTTCACCATCACCGTCCAACTGATGGCCGCTAAAGCCTAATACACCACCGTAGCTGACTATCATCACAAGTTGGCAAAATCTAAATCCCTATCCAAACATCGCTGATTTTTGCATCAGGCAGCAGCGTTCAGAAAACAAAGTTGTTGCAGGCTGGTCATTGCCAACCGCAATCAGCTTGATAACCTTCAATCGCGGTCACTTTGCCGTGTTTTTTCAACCAGGAGCCACGCATGAATCCTAAACTCACCAGCACGCTGCCAGCCCCCTGCCTGATGATTCTAGCAAGTCTTTTTGTTACCGTCTCCGCACATGCAACTGATGCCGAAGACCAGTGCTTTAGTCAGGTTCAGGGTAAACTGCCTTGGGAAGACAACCGCTTGAATTGGGAGGCAAAAAATGTCAAACAACTTTGTAAAGGAACTCATAACCCTGTCCAACCGGGCCAATGCTTCAGTAAGGTGAGAGCTGAGCGCGTCAACTGGGGCAAAGGGGGCGACTGGGAATGGAAGAACATCATTAACCTGTGCTCAGGCACCGATGATGCCGAGAAAACCGTTGGCTGCTTCAGCGAAGCCGTTAACTCAGGTTTAGATTGGCGCGATGCCATTCTGGCTTGTCAACGATCAGACTCATGAACGACCTGATTATACGACTCTGCAATCAACTCAAAACCGCCAAAGATACTTTGC
>JAVVEW010000031.1:0-30359 GCA_032251045.1 Methylococcales bacterium | reverse complement strand
ACTCAGCAGTGAAACCGCTCAGCGCCGATGATAGTGTGGCATTCGCCATGCGAAAGTAGGGCATCGCCAGGCTCTTAAATATTAACCCCGCCCTCAAAAGCGGGGTTTTTTTTTGCCATGAAATCGGTAGGCTTGAACAATGAGCATAAAGCAGGTGACGTACCGAGTTGTCTTGATATACTTAGATCTTTAGATAGAGGCTTAACTTTTCATGTTCATCTTTGTTACTGTTCCAAAAAACGCCCGTCAAGACACGAAGTGCATGGTTTGGTAATTGCAAAAATGAGCGATATTTAATCCTTAAAAAGCACATTCTGGAGCGCAGTCTAACAGGAGCTGCTGCTTAATATGCAATCAATGCTGTGCGCCTTCTGTCCGGTTTTGGACGAAGAGATTATTTCCGATAGTTATACGTCAACAGGCCCTAACTTGAACATTTTTTTCACGGTTTTGAAGCACTATTTCCAATGAGGCAAAAACTCCATATTCAGACCCATGGTTGTCAGATGAATGTTTATGATTCTGACAAAATCCGTGATTTATTGGCGAAACAAGGCGATGTGGAATGGACTGAGCATCCTGAAGAAGCAGATATTTTATTGCTTAATACCTGTTCTGTGCGCGAAAAAGCCCAAGAAAAGGTTTTTTCCGCGCTGGGTGTTTGGCGGGCGCTGAAAGTACAAAAGCCTGGTCTTTTGATTGGCGTTGGTGGTTGCGTGGCCAGTCAGGAGGGCGAGGCTATTATGCGCAGGGCGCCTTATGTGGACTTGGTTTTTGGTCCGCAGACGTTGCATCGCTTGCCGCAGTTAATTGCGGAAGCCCGTCAAACGGGTAAGCCTGCAATGGATATTCGCTTTCCAGAAATCGAAAAGTTTGATCATTTGCCGCCACCTCGCGCCGAAGGGGTAAAGGCGTTTGTATCGGTGATGGAAGGCTGTAGCAAATATTGTTCGTTTTGTGTAGTGCCTTATACTCGGGGCGAGGAAATCAGCCGACCACTCGATGCTATTGTTGCAGAAATCCGTTTATTGGCGGAACAGGGAGTGCGGGAAATTACGTTACTGGGGCAAAATGTCAATGCCTATCGCGGCGCGTTGATTGATGGTGATAGCGCAGATCTTGCCTTGTTATTGCACCATGTTGCGGCGATCGATGGCATTGGCCGCATTCGTTTTACGACTTCGAATCCAATCGAATTCACCAATAGTCTGGTGGAGGCATATGCGGAAATTCCAAAATTGGCGAACCATTTACATTTACCGGTACAAAGTGGCAGCAATCGCATCTTAAAAGCGATGAAGCGTGGCCACGAGCGCGATGATTATCTGGCCATTGTTAAAAAACTGCGTGCTGTACGCCCGGATATTGCCTTGTCATCTGATTTCATTGTTGGTTTTCCAGGTGAAACGGAGGAAGATTTTCAGGATACGCTGGATTTGATCGAGCAAGCGGGTTTTGATACCTCGTTCAGCTTTGTCTATAGTCCGCGCCCGGGTACGCCAGCGGCCGAGTTGAAAGATAGCGTGCCGATGGCAGAAAAAAAAGCCCGTCTGGCTAGGTTGCAGGCATTGATCGAACAACAGGCAGGCAGCATTTCAGCTGCCATGGTCGGTACACATCAAACCATCCTGGTTGAAGGCGCAGCGAAAAAAAATCCGCTGCACTGGCAGGGGCGTACGGAAAACAATCGAGTGGTGAATTTTGCCGGCCACCCTCGCTATGCCGGTCAATTTGTTAAGCTATTGATTACCGAAGCACTACCTAATTCGTTGCGTGGCCGTTTGCCAGCCGAAGTTGCCTGTGTGACTGCGTGAAGGTTATGAAGAACGCGCCTGTTCGCCAGGAATTGGTTTTAGAACCTGCCGATAACGCTCGATTGTTTAATCTGTGTGGACAGTTTGATAATCATTTGCGGCAAATTGAGCAACAGCTCGCGGTGGAAATCGCTTATCGAGGTAATCATTTTCAGATTTCAGGCGCCTCAGCTGCTGTAGCCCGTGCACATGTGGTGCTGGCCCGGTTGTTTGCCGCCACACTAGAGGAAACCCTGACGCCGGAGCAGATTCATATATTTCTTCAGCAGGCGCATGTTGATGAATTGATGGCTGTTGACTCGGGCGAGGTGCCGATTCTGATTAAAACCCGGCGCGGTATGATTAAGGGGCGTGGCGCGAATCAACGCAGCTACTTGCGTAAAATTTATGATCACGATATCAATTTTGGCATTGGTCCTGCCGGAACCGGTAAAACCTATCTAGCGGTTGCCTGTGCGGTTGCTGCCTTGCAAGCCGATCAGGTCCGGCGTATCGTATTGGTTAGGCCCGCCGTGGAAGCGGGTGAGAAACTGGGCTTTTTGCCTGGGGATATGGCGCAAAAAGTTGATCCCTACCTTAGACCCTTATACGATGCTTTGTTTGAAATGCTGGGTTTTGAGCGTGTTGAAAAACTGATTGAAAAGAACGTGATTGAGGTTGCGCCATTGGCTTTCATGCGTGGTCGAACGCTGAATGATGCCTTTATTATTCTCGATGAAGCACAAAACACCACGACCGAACAAATCAAAATGTTTCTGACTCGAATTGGTTTTGGTTCCACGGCGGTCATTACCGGGGATATCACGCAAATTGATTTGCCTTCGGAAAAGCTGTCTGGCCTAAAGCATGTCCTGAATGTTTTGCGCGATGTGGAAGGCATTAGCTTCACTTTCTTTAGTGCTAAAGATGTGGTCAGACACCCGCTGGTGCAGCGGATTGTTCAAGCTTATGACGCGTATGAGCAGGGGCTGACCGAAGCAACATGAGCCAGATTGAGCTGCAAATTATGGCTGAAACGCCTGAGTTGCCGGAACGTGCGCTGATGCAGCGTTGGGTGGATGGTGCCTTAGGCGAGCGTGCCGCAAACAGTTCGCTGACACTGAGATTTGTCGATGAACTGGAAAGCGCTGAACTTAACCTGCGTTATCGGCATAAAGAAGGTTCGACTAATATTCTCAGTTTCCCCTTTGAAGCCCCCCCGGAATTGGCCGATGGCTATTTAGGTGATTTAGTCATTTGCGTGCCTTTGGTATTGGCGCAGGCGCGGCAACAAGGTAAAACCTTTGAACAGCATTGCGCGCATCTGATCGTGCATGGTGTGCTGCACTTATTGGGCTATGATCATCAAACACCAGAGCAGGCTGAGGTCATGGAGGCGCTGGAAATTGCGTTATTGCATCAATGGCAGATTCCTAATCCCTATCATGAGAGGTTAAGTCACGATGAGTCTTGAGGAACCTCCTCAGAGTAGTTCACAGCAATCTAAAAGCTGGCTGGAAAAACTTAGCCAGATTCTCACCGGAGAGCCGCAGGATTTACAGGATTTACTGGTGGTGCTTCGAGAAGCGCGAGCGAATCATGTGTTGACCGCTGATGCGTTTTACATGATTCAGGGTGTGTTGCGCATTGCGCAATTACGGGCTCGCGATATTATGATTCCCCGCATTCAAATGGTGGTGGTGCCCAAAGAAGCCAGTCTGGAATCAATCATGCCGTTGGTGTTGGAGCATGGTCATTCCCGCTTTCCGGTCATTGAAGAAGACCGTAGTCATGTTGTGGGGGTGTTGTTGGCCAAGGATATTTTGGCCCACACTCAGGTTGACTTATCGATTACCGTGGATCAAATCATGCGCCCGGCGCTGTTAGTGCCAGAAAGCAAGCGGCTGAATGTGTTGTTGCGCGAGTTTAGAACCAATCGCAATCATATGGCGATTGTGGTTGATGAGTATGGATGTACCGCTGGCGTGCTGACCATTGAAGATGTGTTAGAGCAGATTGTTGGCCAGATTGAAGACGAATATGACGAAGAAGAAGAGGCCAATATCCTTGAGCGTAAGGAGCATGAGTACTTGCTTAAGGCGTTGACGCCGATCGATGAGTTTGACGATTACTTTGGCAGCCAATTACAAAGTGATGAATACGATACCATCGCCGGTTTTATCGTCACTCGCTTGGGGCATTTACCGAAAAAAGGCGAAAAAGTGCTTGAAGGGCCGTTTCGATTTGAAGTCATGCATGCTGACAGTCGCCGTATTCACTTATTGAAGTTAAAGTTACTTGAGCAGGACTCTTCGTCCTGAGCCTTCATTGAACGCTCAGTCTTGGCGATTTGGCGATGGTAATGCCTTGGTATCGATCAAGGCATCCATGAATTCATTGGCTTCGGCGATGGATTGCTCCATAACATCGATGAGTTTGGCAATATCCACTGATAACACGATAAACTCTTGCTCCAGTGCAGCAATAGCCTGAGCATTAAGATTGTGTTTCAAAAACAAGACTTGGTCGCGAAACGATGCCAATACCGGTGTCATCTGACTTTGCGCTCGTCGTAAGGCCTTGAGAAGCTTCTGATAATAGCGACTGGATTGTTTCAACTGCGCACGGCTTAGCGCCTTCAGACGCTTATTGCGATAACTTTCCAGCTCCTCGTTCCACTCCCGAAACAATGCGTCCGTCACCGATTCAATGTTATCGATACGGTGGCCTAACGCATCCGCTCGCGCCTGGCAAAACACATATTGCTGGCTTAACAGCCGATATTTGTGGCTGAGTGGTGTGGCTTCTTGGCTGACAATGGTTTGAAAACGTTGTAAAGCCTGCTGGAAATGTACTTTGGTTTCGCTAAGACCGGTGCAGGCCTGTTCGACATGATGAATGACCAAGTCGCGTTTATGTTCGCCGAAGTGCTCGCGTAGCCGATAGTAAAAGCCGCGCCAATGGCGTAGTAATAGTGTTTTCAGAAAAGGCATTTGTTTACCATCTTAAGGCCAGTTGGCAGGATGACGCAGTATGACATTCAAGTGGTAGCGCTGGCAAAGTTCAGGAAACAAAGGGTCGAGCACGCCCGCATTGCTGAGCTCAGTCAGGTTTTGCCAAGGATCATGCTCCGCCAACTTCAACATCACCAATTGTTCTGCATCAAGGTGTGCGGTCAGCCAGGCGGCCAGGCTGTCGGAGGTCAGATGCCAACTGGCCGGCAGTTCCGGCGCGTTCAACACGCTGTCTAGCTCAGGTTGCCAGATCAGATGAGCCTGGGTGAGGCCATTGAGCTGGTCAAAATCGCTGAATAACGCCGCTTCGGGTAATAATGCCTGGATCAGCCAGGCGCTTTGCGCCATGGCCAACACCGCCATGGCATGGGCGGTGCGTTCATCAAACTGCCAGCGCTGCTGGGCCTCGCGTACCTGATCGGCAAACACGCCGCCACCCGGCACGATGATCCAGCGCCCGGAAGCGCGTTGTTGAAAGCGTTGTAGCCAGCCACTCAGGTCGCCCGACTTCTCCAGGCTGCCGCCGACTTTGACCACCTTCATGCTGTCAGCCGCTCCAGTACTGCCAGCATGGCTTGGGCTTTATCGAAGCATTCCTGATATTCTTTTGCCAGCTCCGAATCGTGAACAATGCCGCCACCAGCCCAGCAATAGATGGTGTCTTGTCGTTCGACCAAGGTACGGATGGCGATATTGGTGTCCATGTTGCCATCGTAGCCGATATAGCCAATCGCTCCGCAATAAACGCCACGCGGGTAAGGTTCCAGTTCGTCAATAATCTGCATGGCGCGTATTTTAGGCGCGCCGGTGATCGAGCCGCCAGGAAAGCAGGCTTCCAGCAAAGACAGGGCATCTTCGTGTTCAGCCAGTTTGCCGGTGACGGTACTGACCAAATGATGAACGGTGGCGAAACTTTCGATGGCAAACAATTCAGGTACCACCACCGAGCCAAGACGGCAGCTTTTGCTCAGATCATTGCGTAACAAATCGACAATCATCACATTTTCCGCTCGATCTTTCAGGCTGGCCGATAATTTGTGCCGCTGCTTGAGATCGTCGGCAGCGGTGGCCTTGCGCGGTCTTGTACCTTTGATCGGTTTGGTTTGCACCACGCCGCGATCCAGTTTCAGGAAGCGTTCTGGTGATGAGCTCAGCACGCAACCTTCCGGGGTGCGCATAAATGCACTGAATGGTGCGGCATTCAGCTCCCGCAGTACCGGGTAGGCAGCGAAGGCATCGCCCTGGCAGGGTGCCTGAAAGCGCTGGGTCAGATTGATTTGATAACAATCGCCTTCACGCAGATAGGCGTGAACTTTAGCGAAAGCGGCCGCGTACTGATCATGAGGCATATCTGCCTTGACCTGTGCTGTGACCTGAAAATGCGGCCAGGCAGGATCGGGTAGCCGACTGAAACACAGAGCCAATTGTTCGGCGCGTTGTGGGCTGATAAAACCAACCAGATGGCTTTGCCTTAACTGATGATCGATAATCACCGCCCAGTCGTAAATGGCCACGGCCATATCAGCCATCCACATGCTGTCGGGCGTGGCCAGGCCGGCCATGCGTCGAGTCAGGTCATAGCCGAAATAACCGATCGCGCCACCAATGAACGGAAATTCTGTTACAGGTGATTGGCGATGCTGTAGCGCATTACGCACCAGGGTAAAGGGATTTTCGTAGCTGGCAGTCACACCGTGGCTGTCGTGTCGTAGGGTTTTTGAACCGTGGGTTAGCAGCGTGCTGACCGGTTCGGCGGCAATAATGTCATAACGTCCGGCATGGCTTCCCGGGAAACCGCTGTCCAGAAATACCGCCCAGGGTTGTCTGGCCCACGGCGCGAACAAGCGCACGCTTTCAGCAAAATAAGGTAGGCTTCGTTGGATAAAGGGCAAGGTCATCAAGGTTGTTCCAATAATTCAGGCAAAGCTAGCGTGACCACCGCTAATGCCGGGGCGCAGTCCGCCGGCGTGAAGGGGCTGGCTGGGATTCTCCACAGACGGTCAACATCGATAAAACACAGTCCTTGTGCATCGGCCAGCTCATGTGCCAGAAAACGGCCAACGCCGGCGCCATATAACGTAGGCGGTGAAGTTAATGCTGGTCGGGATATGACCTGGCGCAGCGCCGTGCTTAACTGTGCCATTTGCCGATTTTTAAGGTCTTGCGCCAGTGCACAGGCGGCTGGTAACAGGTCTGCGTGATAATCCTGCCCCAGCATTCTCAGCAAACGCGCCGCGCTGGCGGCCTGGGTTTTTGCTTTGCCATCGCAGGTCTCGGCCTGGTCGGCGTGTGCTGGCAATTGTTCCAGCAATCGATAAACATCGGCCATATTGGCAAACAATTCCGCCATCAGGTAAGTCGTTGCACCTTTGAACAGCACTTCCTGAGTCACCGCCATCACTGGCGTGCGCGTCACCCCCGTGTATACCAATTCCCGTAAACGCAACCGGTCGGCATCGGTATAGCCTTCGACAGTTACGACGCCGCTGTCGAAGGGAATGATATCGGTGGTGGTGCTGCCAATATCCAGCAGCACACCGTGTTGGCGGGTTTGCGCCAACATTTGCGCGGTCGCCAGCCAGTTGGCCGAGGCAATCGCTAAGGCGTTATCGGCAGTGATATGTTCAGGTGCAAGCCAGCCGCGCTGACCGGCATAAACCAGCACTTTATGACCCGGCCAGCAGCTCTGGAAGGCTTGCACAATCGCGGTCACGCCTTGGTAGCGGTTGTCGAAGCCATCGACCAATTCACCGGTCATGGTCAAGGCATGATGGCAGGTGTGGTCAGGTAGCCGTGCTTTAATGGCGTTCATGGCCGACATGAGAGTATCGGTGCCGCGCCACAAAGGGCAAGGCTGTTGATAAATCTGCCGGGGATGGCCATCGGCATCCAGCCATGCAGCTTTCAAATGCGCGCCGCCAATATCCCAGCCTAGCAGCAAAGGTTCGGTGGTGTAATCAGACATCAAGCGTTACCGTGATAGAGTGTGTTGCCAGAGACGCATGGCCAGGCTTGCCCAGCAGTTTGGCCGCAATATTGACGCCGGTTGCCTGCTGTAACCCGGCGTAGGCCGTGGTCAGGCGTGGATTGATATCGACAATCCAGCGCTCGCCCTCGGGTGTTTGTAAAAAGTCTATGCCAAGAAAACCGTGCAAGTCGGGAAAACTTTGGCTGATAGCGTCCAGCCACGGCTGGAAGCTGTCGTCAACGGCCTGACAGTTAATGGTGACGCCAGTAAAAACAAAGGTATCGTTATGTCGGTTGATGTGTTGCCGGTTAATGGACAGAACTTGACCTTGACCGTGTTCAAACAAGAGGCTGAGACTTAAGGCGTCGCCGTCGATAAAAGGTTGCAGTAAAAAGTGTGTCGTTTCCGGCGCATGGGCAGCCCAAAGCCTGAGCGCATCGGCATGGCGTAGATAATAAACGCCCTCGCAGCCAACTCCCCAGCGGGGCTTGATTACCCACGGAGAGGTAAAGTCTGGCGCATGATGATGGGGATAGCAACAGGTTATCGGGGTTGGCAGAGCCTGCGCCAGGCACCATTGATAACTGGCCCATTTATCCGAAAAAACCGCCAGCGCATCATCGCTCAAGGCCTGGACAGTGTTGAATTGCTGTCGTAAAGTTGCAACTTGCCTGACCAGGTGGTGTCCTGACTCAGGTGCGATCGGCCACACGCAGGCCGGGTGTCTGGCATAATGCTTAAGCCAATGCGGCAAATCCTCAGGTGTTCTTAGCCAATGAATGCGAACCTTAGCATTCAGATTCAGGGCGTGTTTGGCCAGGCGCCGGTCTAGCAGCACCACGGGTTGAACATCGGGTATGGCGGCCAGATCACGAAGCAGGGCTTCGACCATAACCAGCCCTTCCGCCAGCAAACCAGAGGGCAGCGGTTGGTCGAGCATTGCGCCGCCACTAAGCCATTCCCACACCAATACAATCATTTGTTATGCAGCTTATTCCGGTTATCGATGTGCTGAACGGGCAAGCGGTTCATGCCCGGCGCGGTCAGCGGTATGCTTACCAGCCGCTGCGTAGTGCTTTGACTCCCAGCGCCCGTCCTGAAGCACTGCTTGAAGCATTACTGAAATTATACCCATTTCCCTTATTTTATCTGGCTGACCTTGATGCTTTGACCGGTCGGGTTGATCACGGTGAAACGCTGATCGCGCTGGCCGGGCGTTTTCCTGCGCAGCATTTTTGGCTGGATGCAGGCTTCAAAACCTATCCTGACTTGCCAGCTAACATCACCCCGATTCTGGCTACCGAAAGCTGGCCTAGTTCCGGATTACCCGGCGACAAACGCTTTGTGCTATCGCTGGACAGCCAGGGCGATCAGGCGTTAGACAAGCAAGGCTTGTTTGGTCAGCCTGAACAATGGCCGGAAACCCTGATTCTGATGAATCTTGCCTTGGTAGGTAGTGAGCAAGGGCCGGATTTGATGCGCCTTGGTCGCTATCGACAGGCGTTTCCAGAACACCGCTGGGTTGCCTCGGGCGGGGTGCGCGGACGGGATGATTTGCAAGCACTCGCTGACTTGGGTGTTGAACAAGCCCTGGTGGCAACAGCCTTGTATTCTGGCCAGCTAGGCCTGGCTGAACTTAATGCCTTGGCCCAAACGTAAAAAAACCGGTAGCCCACAAAAGGACTACCGGCTTTATCAGCCTTCGCGGTTAACGGATTAGTTAGCAGCGAATGGGTGAGTTGCGGTAGCTTTGGCGGCAACCACTTCTTTCGCGGTTGGTGAGCCATCAACAGCGCGTTTGATCGCTTCGCGAGTCGCTTCGTAGTTGTATTTCTGGATTTTGGCGTCGTCATCGGCCAGCCAGTGAATGAATACACCCACGCTGATGAACAAATCATCAGCTTCATCGGCTGGAATGGTGCCATCTTCAACACTGTCGGCAACGGCCAGGGCCACGCCGCGTTGCGCAGGACCGAACATTTGCACGGCTTGCTTGGAACCTTTGATGGTCACTTTGTTGAACATGACAGTCGCTGGCTTAACCAGCAAGTTAGGCGCAACTACGGCCAACAAGCTTGAGAAACCGTCTTTGTTGTTAGTCAGGCAGTTTGCAAATGCGGCTTCCGCAGCGGAACCTCTAGGGCCCAGGATCAAGTCAATGTGAGCAACTTCGTTGCCATCGCCAACCAAAGATTCGCCAACACGCAAGTTAGTAATTTTTGCCATGCTTATGTTCTCCTTAAATTAAGAGTTGTTGCTGAGTAAAACTGCCTAAGGCAGAGGAAAATGTTGAAGCAGATTGTTTGCTGAGGTATTGTTAACTGTCGGTGATTACAGCCGACAGCAATTGAGTCAGTGCCGTGGCTACCGTCAAATCTGCGCTGGTACCTGGATTGATGCCGCGTTGCTTTAACACCACATCGAGTTCATGAAAATCACCGCGCAAGGCTTCAGGGTCGGTTGCGTTCATCAAGGCTTGATCCAGTCGGCTGAATTGACGTGCCAGTTTATGGTTATGAACCGCACCAAATTTGCGCTGTACATGACTGTCAGCATAGCGACTGAGAAAAAGCGTGTAAACACCTGAAGCAGCCCAAGGTATAAACCCCCAGCTTTTAACTAAGGAATTATACCTTAAAATGCCGAGTTCAAAAATATCTTTATAGCCATGCGCGTATTGCCAGGCAATGCGGTCACGTTCTGCGGCGGCTGCCATAGCCTCAAGCAAGTTAACGGTTGGCTTGGCTCTGACATCATGCGCCGGCGCACCGCCCAAGCCACCGGGGTTGGCTAAAGTGATGGCCTGAAACACCCAGTCAGCATCGGCCACTGTGGTATTCGCCAACACCTGACATACCTTATCCTGCAGCGAACCGGTTAACTCCGGTTGCAACAGCGCCTGCAACAACGGCGCGGCCAGCAGCACAATGCCCAGGTTGGTGTTACAACCCACCGCCCGCCGGGTTGCGGCCACCGCCTGATAAATGCGCTCGCCCAACGTTAAATCCGGCTGACACAACGGCGGTGCGGAGACTTCGGCGCTGCGCAAAAAATCGCTGACTTCCATGTCATGTCCGGCGCCATGCAAGCCGACATTGCCCGGTTTGAACGCCTCGACATCCAGCGCACAAGCGCGCAGGTAACAGCGCTTCAGCGCTTCGTTCATGCCGCCGCCTCGTTAAGCTTTAATTTTCGATCGATGAAATCATCCACCAATAATTCGGTGATCGGCAGCTGACAAGCACTTTGCACGCCCTTCCAAGCGGGAATGCCATTAACTTCAATCAGCCAATAACAACCTTGCTTATCCTGAATCAGGTCAACGCCGGCATAATCCAGCGCCAAGGCTCGGGTCGCCGCCACCGCAGATTCTGCCAGTGTTCGCTCAAGCGGTATCGCCACCCCCAAACCGCCTTGTGCCAGGTTGTTCAGAAACGAGCGACCTTGCCGGCGCATGGCCGCCACCGCGCGACCGGCAATGACAAACACCCGAATGTCGGCGAAACCGTCACCCAGGCTGGGGATGAATCGTTGCAGATAATAAATCCCGCCTGAGGCATTCAGCCAGACTAGATCGGACGGTTTATCCAGCCGGCGCACGCCCTCGCCTTGCGAGCCGAACAACGGCTTGCTGACCAGGTCGTGGCCTCGCGCCAGTTCCGCTTCCGCGATGGTCAAGGCTTGCTCGGTGCTGCGCGTGACCCAGGTAGGCGGCACGTTCAGCTCGCACCTCTGCAACAACATGCTGGTCAGCGCTTTATCGACGCTGCGCTCGATGCCTCGCCCGGTGTTGTAAACCGGAATCGATAAAGCCTCCAGCGCATGCAGCACATCCAGACACAGCACCACTTGCTCCAAGGAACCGCCGGGCACGCCGCGCACGAACGCGGCCAGCGGTAAGTCCTGATAATCCGCCAGCCGCAAGCCCGGCGCGTCCGGCCCCAGCACGAACTGGCCTTCGGTCAGGGAAACAAAGCGCGCTTCAAAACCGCGCTGCGCCAGAGCGCGCTTAAGCTCGGCGCCATGCCAGCCGGGGTCGTCGGTAAAAATAGCGATCCAACCGATCATCCGCCGAACGATTGATCCAGCAAGGCATAATCGAGTGCGCCGGCACGGAAGCTGTTGCCGGATTCGACCGCGGTGACCGTCACGCTGGCCGGGCTGAACAACATGGGATCGACTTTGAAAAAGTCGTAATTGTAGTCTTTGAACACCTGCGCGAACGGCTTGCCGTAGTCTTTCGACGTGGAGCTGGGCAGATTTTTTGCCAGTTCGGCGGCTTGATCGTCAGCACCGCGCACGAACAACTGCACCTGACCGCCGAACAAAATGGCGTCATTGGTGCGGCCCATGGCGGTCATGAAATCCGGATGTGGCGGCGCCAGCGGCGCACTGCCCATGCCATCGACGATATTTTCCAGCGGAAAATGCAGGGTATGGGCTTTATGCAAGGCTACTTCCAGCACTCGCCCGACCACCTGCACACTGCCGGCAAGGCTGCTGGTGGGGGTGACAATCACGGTCAACCGATCGGCGCTGATGCCTAAGGCTTCGACCACTTTATCCAGTATCGGCAACGGCGGCAGGGCATCGTTTTCAATGACCAATACCGACCGTTCAGCCGAGTCGCGATAATTCAGCTCGGTGTACAAAGCCTCAACCGGCTGCACTTGTTCGTTTTTGAGTTTGGTGGCCATGGCTCGTGCCGGCCCTGAACCCAAGGCATAGTATTTTTCGTGCGAGAGACTCCAGCCGGCATATTGACTGCCCAAACAAGCCAGCACCGGATGGGTGGTGTGAACATTCACGGTCAACGGCCAGTTCGGGCATTGTTGGCTGTGTTGCAGGCTGACCGTGCCCAGGCCGCCTAGACAGATTTCGGTAATCAGGCGTCCGGCTTCCAGGCCGCCGGGCGCATCGACCCCGGCATCGATCAAAGTCACGCCATTGTCGGCGGACTTAACGGCAATACGGTATTGATCGGCGTGATTGATCAGCCGATCGACCCAAGGTTGTACCGCTTGATTAAGACTCGGTTGATGATTCATGACATCCTTTTAAATTGTGTGGTTAAAAAATGTATTGCTTGATCGAGCTGTTCGCTCAGCCGGGCATGATTTTCCGCGCTGGACAACACCGTGCAGATCGGCTGTCCTGCGCCGATCGCCGCACCTTCCGGCGGGCAATCATGGCAAAAGCCTGGCCAGCGCCAGCCCTTGGCAATCACGGTTTCACGCCGGGCATAAACAATTCTGAATCCCGAAGCCGGCCATTGCCTGAAATCGGTAGTTGGCAAATGCCCGGCCACGGCAGCACTATGCACAGCCAGCCAATCCGGCGCGTACAGTTGCAGGCTGGCCGAGGGCCGGGCATTGATTTCCAGCGCCCAGACAGCATCGCCATCCGTGATAATATCCAGGGTATTCAAACCTTTAAGCCGGAGCAACAAAACCAGCTCAGCTAATGCCTGATCCAGCAATGCAAGCTGCCGAGCCGTCAACAGCGGCGCGTTGCTTAAACCGGCAAAGCGCCATGGCGGTTCACTTTGATAATAGCGATGCACGGCCATGATGACCGATTTCCGGCCATTGGCGGCAAACAACACCGAGCCTGCGACGCCGGGCACAAAACGCTGCCAGTAGCCGCCGGTATCCAGAGCATCGCCCACTTGCCAGAGACGGATGCCAGAGCCGCCTTGGCCTGCCATCGGCTTGTACAACCAATCATTTGCCAGGTTGGGCGGCGTGAACCGGGTTTCAGGCACCGCGATACCCAGCCGGGCAAAGTGCGCGAACAAGTCGCGCTTTGTCAGTGTTTTTCGAAAACATTCGGCGCTATTGCCAAGTATCTCTGAACGCCGCGCCAAAAAGTCCAGCGTTTCCGGGTATTGTTCCAGGCCGCCGCCATAGATCACAGCAGCGCGCCCGGCATTGCTTAGCCAGACTTCGATAATCGGCTTGACCGTGGTCAGCGAAAAATCGTCAACCTGTTGATGACGCCGGCAACAGCGCAAGGCATCGACATCGGCAAACTGTTCGATCAGCCAAACGTCAAAGCCTGCCGCACAAGCCGCCTCCGCCAGCCAGCGACCACTGGCGGCGAGCACGATCATCACCTTTTCAGGCAAATTCTACCCAGGCCGGCCGGTTGGCAATGGTCACGCATTGCCAGTAAATATGCTGATAGTGGCCGAACACCTGCCCTGCTTGCGCCAGAATACGGTCAGCTTCGGCCTGGTCGGGAAAAATAGCAAACCCGGTCGGCCCCCACGAGGTCTGCCCCAAGCCGTGCGCGCCTTGACCTGCCAGCCAGGCCATGACCTCGGCCACTTCCGCGCTGGCATAAACGCCGCCTTGCGCGGCGGCGAAATGACTGCCCACAGTTTGCTGCAAATCACTGACCACCTGGCCAAAACGCGGTAAATCGTCCTCCGCCAATGCCGGTAGCGCGGTCATCAACAGTCGGTAACACAAACGCTGCGCTTCGCTCTCGGGAAACGGCGGCAAGGCCTTGAAGGCATCGATTTCCGCCGCGCCATGCAAGCCCTGGCCGCGCCGGTCGAAAACCAGGACAAAACGCCAGTCTGGCGGCACTTCATGCCGGGCCAACACCGGCGGAATCACGGTATTCGGGCCGCGTCCGCCATCGACCACCAAACCGCCATGCTCGAACACGCCAATGCCGATGCCTGAGCGTTTGCCGCGCTGGGTCAGGCTGGCCAGTTGCCGGACGCTGAGCTTGAGCTCATAAAACGCATTCAAAGCCATGCCGATGGCCAGCGCCAGTTGTGTGCCGGAGCCTAAGCCAATATGCCCGGGTATCGCCTGCTTGACATGCAAATGAATCTTATCGGCGACCTGCAACGCCTGACATAATGTTTTGCCATAACGAGCGGCGCGCTCGGTGTCTTCTCCGGTTACCTGAAAGTTTGCCGCCGGCGTCAGTTCGATACGGGTGGCGATTTCATTGATAGCCGCGCCGATGCTGCCAAAATGACGGCCCGACGCGCCGCTGAGATCGATAAATCCCATATGCAGCCGCGCCGGTGCGGTAACCATGATGTGTTGCGAGTCCGGGTTCAAAAGCCAAGGCCAGAGAGTCTGCAAAACCGACAATGGTACAACATTCGCGATAAAACTTGAAAATCTCCCGATTCACCAAAACCTGTGGGCACGCTTATCGCTGTGAATGCTTAGGTTAGGGATGGGAGCTTCAGAATTGCCACAAGATGGCAATTAACGCTTGCCGCCGAATAGCCATTTGAGCAGGTCGGCCAAGCCGAAGGTTGTTCGCGAATAAACCCGGTTGTAAGCAGCTTTTTTCGGGTCAGCCAGCCATAGCCGCGTGGTGCCTTAAATCCCAAAGAATGTCTGATGTAACGCTTAACCGAGGTGCGTGCGGCCAGGCTTTTTTTCAATGAAGGTTTGCGGAAGCCGATTTTCATTATCTCTCCAGTGGTTTTTATTTTTGCCAGTTCTCGCGGATGCCGAGTTGGCCGGGGGGGGGGGGCGATACTGGCCAATGCTTGGCCAGGCGGTAATGGATCGGTCTATTTTTGTAAAGTTTCCTGAGGTTGGCAGGTCAAGTCAACAATGAACTCGGCCATATTTTCTGCCGCCCCTCCCGAACCCAGCGTTTGTTTGACCTGTTGCAACGCTGAAATTTGACGTTGCCGGTAGTCGGCATCATCCAGCAGCCGCACCATTTCTGCGGCCAAATTGGCCGCGTTGGCCTGTTGCTGAATCAATTCCCTGACCACCCCGCGCCCTGCGATGATATTGGGCAGGCCGATGAATTTTGTCTTCACCACCCGCCGCGCCAGCCAGTAGGTGAGTGGATAAAGTTTGTACACAATCACCATCGGCACGGTCAAAAGCGCGGTTTCAAGCGTTGCCGTGCCGGAGGTTGCCATCACCACATCACAGGCCGGTGCCACCTGTTCGATAGGTTGTTGGCAAACCCTGATCGACCGACCGCCCAGCCGCTGTTGAATCTCGTTGGCTGACAAACGCTCGGCCGCCAGCCAGACAAACCTGGCCTTGGGATAGCGCTGTTGCAACAAGGATACCGCCGCCAGCATCACCGGCAACAGGCGCTCGATTTCCTGAATCCTACTGCCCGGCAACAAACCGATCACCGGGCCTTCCGCTTCGGTCAAGGCTAGCGCAGTCCGTGCCTCGGCCCGTTGCCTGGGTGCTTGCCGTTGATCCAGCAAGGGGTGGCCAACATAACGCACCGGAATGCCTTCGGCCTGGTAGTAGGCGGTTTCAAACGGAAAAATCACCGCCATCGCGCTGATCACTCGGCCATATTGCTTGACTCGGCCCGGTCGCCAGGCCCAAACCTGCGGGCTGACATAAAACAATACCTTGATGCCCAGATGTTTGGCATATTTGGCCAGCCGAAAATTAAACTCTTTGTAATCCACGCAGATCAGCAAATCCGGCCGTTCCTTGACCAGTGTCTCTTTCATGATGTTCAGTGCGCGGCGGATTTTCGGATAATGGCGGATCACTTCAAACAAACCGATCACGCCCAGTTCAGTGGAATCGACCACCATCCGTGCGCCTGCCGCTTTAAGCGCCGGGCCACCCATGGCCAGCGCCTGAATCTCGGGCATTTTCTGTTTCAGCGCGGCCAGCACCGCCGCGCCGTGGCGGTCGCCGGAAGCCTCGCCGGCGCTGAATAACAGCTTCATGCCAAGCTTTGTGCAATCACTTGGGCGATTTGTTGCACTTCCGCCTCACGCAGCATCGGGCAGATCGGCAATGACAAACAGCGCTTGGCCACCGACTCGGTCACCGGCAGCGACAGCCCGGCGCAGACTTCAGCAAATACCTGTTGCTGGTGCAATGGCACCGGGTAATACACCGCGCTGGCGATATTGTGTTGCTGCAAGGCAGCAGCTATGGCCTCGCGCCGGTCGGTCAATAATGTGTACTGATGGTAAACATGCTCGCCGATACCGTCCGCGAATGGCAAGGTCAACGGCAGATGAGCTAAATGCTCGCGGTACCCGTCGGCCACCTGCCGGCGTGCGGCATTGTATTGGTCGATGCGTTGCAATTTGACGCTGAGCACCCAGGCTTGCAGGGCATCTAACCGGCTGTTATAGCCGATACGGTCGTGATAATAACGCACCACCGAGCCGTGGTTTCTAAGGCTGTTCAGGGTCTCGGCGATAGTATCATCCTGGCACACCACCAGTCCGCCATCGCCGAATGCGCCCAGATTTTTGCTGGGAAAAAAACTGAACGCGCCGGTCTTGCCGAAACTGCCGGTCATCCGGCCGCCAATGGCCGCGCCGAACGACTGCGCGCAATCTTCGATCAGGGTTAAATCATGACGCTGGCAAAGTTCCTGCAACCTGGGCAGATTGGCCGGTTGTCCGAAAAGATGCACCGGCAGCACGGCTTTGGTTTTTTCGGTAATCGCTGCCTCGATTTTCTCGACATCGATGTTGAAGGTTTTGGCATCGATATCGACAAACACAGGTTTCGCGCCGACATAACAAATCGCCTCGGCCGTGGCGATAAAGGTAAACGCGGTGGTGATCACTTCATCGCCTTGGCCAATGCCGCAGGCGCGCAGCGCCAGATGCAGCGCGTCGGTACCGGAGGCCACGCCTATGGCATGGCGCACACCTAAATATTCGGCCGCTGCCTGCTCGAAGGCGGCCACCTTTGGGCCAAGAATAAACTGTCCGGTGCTTAAAATTTCGGCAAACCCGGCTTCGATTTCCGGGGCGATTTCAGCATAAGCGCGTTTGAGATTGACCATTGGGATCATGGTGAATTCCTTATCTTGCAAGAGGGTAGGGAAGGTAGGCTTAATAGTCAGCGTTCAGCTTCGGAAGGGATGCGTAGGCGCTGGCTCAACAGGTTTAAGTCATGCTTGGCCAGCGGATGGGCGGTTGGTTGACGTATACGGGTAATGTCCCGGCCCAACAGTCTTTTCGAAAGCCGTGCCAACCTGGGGTGCTCGACGAATTCCCGGCGCAGTAACGCATTTTGATACAAAGAGACCAGGCCTTTGCGAGTGTTGATATGATCGACCAGAAAACCTTCCTGACGAAAGCCCAGGTGTAGGGTGTTGCGCTGGGCATAGTGGTTGTAATCATAAACAAATGACAGCAATTTATGTAATTGTGCCAGATTAAAGGCAAAGTCCATGACCAGCAGTGTGGCTTCCAAGGCCGAGCGACGATGGGCTTGCGCCGAGTCGACGATGCCGACCAGCAATTCAGCGCGGCCGTGAGTCGCTTGATAATCCGCCAGCGAAGCCAGGCCAATCGGTTGGGTTTGCTGAGTTTCCAGAATAACCCATTCAAGGCGTTTTTGGCTTTGCGGTAAGGTTTGCGCTTCCTGTTCGATGCGTTGTTTAAGCGCCTTCTTGCTGAGCGTACGACTTTGCCCTAACCGGTATAAATCCATGAACGCATCGTCGCTGTAGGCGGCATGGATAAAATCCAGATAAGCAGGCTGCGTGCGCACCAGTGTCACACTACGTCCCTGTAGTGGCTGCAGGCCAATGGGCTGAATACAAAGCCGGTTATTTGCCGCCATTGTCTGAGCTGGTATTGTCCTCGGGGGCAGCGAAAAATTTGCCGCCGGTAGGGTTGTCGGTTGTCGAGGCGGCTTTGCCGTCCGCAGGGTCGTCTGCTTTACTGGACGCCTGGCCAATTTTGCTGCCAGTGGTCTGGGCATTGCTGTTGTCGTGATTGATAACGTAGTGATCAAGCTCGGATGTCTGCGCCAGATCAAAACGCGGTTGACCGTCAAGCAGAGGCACTGCAACCGACTGAAAATACAAATTGTTGCTGGCCAACTCGGGTGTATTCAGATCCGCCAACGCCAATGACACGCGCATTGAGTTCTCCGCATCGATAACCGAGCCTAACGGCGTTGTTGGCGATGTTGCGTCTAAGCCCTGCAGTGACGCGCCGGCATCAATCTGAAAAGCGGCGAAAATCTGGATGCTGTTACGATCCAGATCAATATCAAGTCCGAGATCTTGCCATTGCGAGGGGTTACCAAGTTCAGGGCTATAGGCCAGAAATACTACCACTGGATCGTTCTGGTTGTTGATGTTGCTGATGACAAAATCAATGCGAGGCGATAAGCCGCTGTTTTGTGCGCTGGCGACATCCTGACTGAACAAAGTGCCGTCTTGAGAGTTGATGCCGCTGGCTTTGCTGCCTACGTTGCTAATATCAAAGGGCGGGGTCAGGATCGACATGGGGAAACCCACTTGATCCAGTGAGAGCGGTTCGGCGCTGAGCGAGGTGCTGTCTGGGGCGTCGATTTTACCCAGTCCTTGGGCTGAAGCGGCGTTCGTGGTCAGCGCCAGTTTGCCGGCGGCGGCAAGGCTAAGCCAACGAGCGGTGGCGGTGTGTGTAGGCATGGTAGCTCCCGTATGCGTAGTAAGGTATGGATTGACCGAAGGTTTGGTTTATAGGTTGCGCTGTAGAGAAAGTCAAGTGCATTGGCGGTATAAGGAATGACTGGAAGCTGACCGCTGCTTTGATTCCGGTCTTATGGCGTTTTTTGCAGCCTGGACGGTGGTGGCGGCGAGTAGCGATGATCCAGCGCTTGATCGATTTTTACCGCCAAACTTTCAACCGCTTTGATGGTCAGACGTCGATTGGGGCCTTTTGATTCTGAAATATAATCGCCGAGCAATTCGGCATCGCTGACCCTGACCAAGCGCGCCATCAAATACGCAAATAAGAAGCTGGGTTTGTGTAGTCTGCCGACCAGCACATAATCGGCGCCAAATCGTTGGCCCAATTCGGCGGCGACGTCTTGATGGTCAAACAAATAACCCACACCACTGTCAGCGAGTTGTTGGCTGTCCAGGTCGATTTTGATAATGCTGTAGTCGGCTTTTTGAAGTTCCGCTTCCAGTAACGGTTTGATCGAGGCGGTGCGTTCAATTTCCGCAGGTATGCGAGGCGCCAGCGTTAAATCTTTAAGTTCAAAGTCAAGAATGGCAATTTTGCTGCCAGCTGTGACATGCGCGCTGGCAATACACAGCAGCAGTGCGCTGATCAGGCACCGTAGGGTTGTTGTTCGCTTCATTTTCATTTGGTAGGCCTCGGTTTTTAGCAATGCTGCTCGAAAGTCAGTTCAGCGGTGTCGCTTAACAGACACAGGGAATGCTGAGGGTTGGTTGTATGTCGAACAAAGTCAAGTGCGAAGGTCAGCAGATCATGCGTGTAATGGCCAGCGCGGTTTCCAGAGCCTTACGACCATCGTGGCCGGTTACCTTGGGCGGGCGTTGGCTGAGTATGGCGTCGATAAAATCGCGGATTTCGGCGTTTAAGGCGTCGGCATCGGGATACACTGATTCTTCGGAAATAATTTCCGGTACACCCGGAAACATTTCCTTGTCGCCAGTGCGGTGACGGGTCAGAATCCGGTTCTGAAAATCCACCGACTCGTAACAACTGGGCCGGAACAAGCGCATTTTTCGCTCCGATTTCAGGCTGATGCGGCTGGCAGTAACGTTGGCCACGCAGCCGCCTGCAAAGTTAAGGCGGGCATTAGCAATATCCAATCCCGAGGTCAACACCGCGCCGCCGCTGGCATCGATGCGTTCGACCTTGGAATCGACCAGGGCGAGGATGATGTCGATATCGTGAATCATTAAATCCAGCACCACGCTGACATCGTTGGCCCTGGGGTTGAACGGCGACAGCCGGTGTGATTCGATAAATAAGGGGGTCTCGCGATTGTCACCTAGGCCCAGCACCGCAGGGTTGAAGCGCTCCAGATGGCCGACGGCCAGGCAAACGCCGTTGTGTTCGGCACGGGCGATCAAATCATCGGCTTCCTCAAGGCTGACCGTCATCGGCTTTTCCACCAGCACATGCACGCCAGCATCAAGGCAATCTTTGGCAATGGCGTAATGCAAGGAGGTGGGTACGACGATACTGACCGCATCCACTTGCTTTAAGATGGCGCGATAATCGGTTTCCGCACGACAACCGTGTGCGCTGGCAATCGCCAGGGCGGTGTCTGGGTGGCTATCGACCACCGCCAGCAGGTTGGCGTGTTCTGATTGGGCGTATTTCTGGGCGTGGAATTTGCCCAGATAGCCGGCGCCGATCACGGCGCAGTTGAGTTTAGTCGTCATGGCAACTCGTTTGCTTGGGTCTGGAAGGGTGGTGCGCTGGCTGAACGGGTGGCCAGCGCTGACATCGGCATGGCTCTTGCCGGCAGCAAGGCGGCTTGAGTGCAAATGCAGGCTTTGATCTGCTACGGTTGTGTGCGAAGCCGGCCGCTCAAGGCGATGCTGTATGGTTAAGCATTTTACGGCAAAAAACACAATAAAAATTGCTATTGTCGGGGGCGTTTGTTAAATTTTGCTGTTTTGGCTGGCTTTTATCGGGTCGCCGGACTGTCATTTTATTTCAACAGCCGAATGGGTTAGTTAATGGATCGTATTATCGAATTTGCCAGCAATCATTATATTCTGACGCTGGCGTTTGGCGTGGTGCTGTTTTTGTTGATTCAGGATGTGGTTGAATCGCTGACCCGTAAATTCAAGGTTTTGTCGCCGCTTTTGACCGTGGCCAAAATGAATCAAGGGGATTTGGTCATCATCGACGTGCGCGAGCCTGTGGAATACGCTAAAGGGTTTATCGATGGTGCGCGCAATATTCCGGTGGGTAAGCTGGATTTGCAGGTCGATAGCCTGGCAGAGTTCAAAGACAAGCCTTTATTGTTGGTTTGTCAAACCGGCACCCGGTCGTCGACGGCGTGTAAAACGCTGCTTAAAAAAGGCTTTGCCGACATTTATCAGCTGTCAGGCGGTATGGATGCTTGGCAGGAACACAAATATCCGGTGCAGCGCCGCCCCGGATAAGCGCTTTTTCATCCACCCTTAACTTAAAACTTCCAAACCTATATGTCTGAAACACAACAAACACCAGAAAAGCAATTTGCCATTCAGAAAATCTACACCAAGGACTTGTCCTTCGAAACGCCGAATTCGCCGTCGATTTTTACCGGTAAATGGGAGCCTAAAGTCGATCTCAATCTGAACACCCAGGTGCAGTCGCTGGAGAATGCCATGTATGAGGTGGTATTGACTTTGACGGTTACCGTCAAATCCGGCGAGACCGTAGCCTATCTGGTCGAAGCAACCCAGGCGGGTATTTTTGCCCTGTCAGGGTTTACCGAGCAAGAGCTAGGGCCGATGTTGGGCAGTTATTGTCCGAATATTCTTTATCCCTACATCCGCGAAGTGATTTCCGACCTGGTTGCTAAAGGTGGCTTCCCGCAGTTGTTATTGGCGCCGGTTAACTTTGATGCCATGTACGCTCAGCAAGTGCAGCAACAGCAACAGCCGTCTGCCAACGCCTGAGTTCAGTTGTGAAAATCAGCCGATTGTCGGTGCTCGGTGCCGGCTCCTGGGGAACGGCGTTAGCGATGTTGGCTGCACGCAATGGCCTGGAAACGTTGTTGTGGGGGCATAATGCCACCCATGTGCAGCATTTGCATAAGGCCCGCAGTAACGCACAATTCCTGCCTGGATATGAATTTCCAGAACGTTTGACGGTCACGGACCAGATGGCTGAATGCGCCTTGTTCGGTGATACCTTTCTAGTGGCGGTGCCCAGCCACGCCTTCCGGGAGACGCTGGAAAAACTCGCTGCCTGTTGCCAGGATTGTCGGCCAAACATTGCCTGGGCAACCAAAGGTTTCAGTCCTGAAGATGAAAGCTTGTTGCAGGAAACGGTGTACGCGATATTCGGCGCCACCACTCCGGCAGCGGTTTTATCAGGGCCCAGTTTTGCATTGGAAGTTGCAGCGGGCTTGCCAACCGCCATTACCGTGGCGGCGAATCGGGACGATTTCGCTCAAGCCATGGCGCAAGTGCTGCATGGCGGTAGTTTTCGTGCTTACACATCCTGCGACATGGTGGGTGTACAAGTGGGGGGGGCGGTGAAAAATGTCCTGGCCATTGCCGCCGGTGTCGCCGATGGTCTGAATTTTGGCGCCAATACCCGAGCGGCATTGATTACGCGCGGTCTGCACGAAATTTTGCTGTTGGGCTTGAAATTAGGTGGGCGGCAAGACACTTTCATGGGTTTGGCAGGACTTGGCGATTTGATTTTAACGTGTACCGATGACCAGTCGCGTAACCGGCGCTTTGGTTTGGCGTTGGGGCAGGGAAAAACGCCTGCCCAGGCACGGCAGGAAATCAATCAGGAGGTCGAAGGCTTTTCGGCCGCTCTGGCCGCCTGGCGGCTGGCTCAGAGATATCGGGTTGATATGCCTATTACCGAACAGACCTATAAAGTCTTATATGAAGGACAAAGCCCTTTGGCGGGCGTGCAAAATTTGTTGCTGCGCGAGCCAAAGTCTGAAACTTAGCGGCGGCGCAATGTTTGACGGTTCCTGTGATGAATGCGATTGCCGTCGTTAAAACGCGAAAGATAATTACCGGAGAGTGAATATGTTGGGTGGCATTTTTAACCGCAGGCGACTGAACAAGGCCGTTGCTGTGGTACGTAAAGCGCGTAACGCCGAAGGCGCCAAGGCAAGTCAATTGTTTGCGCAAGCTTATGAAACTTACGCAGCGCTGGTGCAGGGCGATTTATTACAAGCGGAGGCCATGTATCGCTGGGGCTTGGCGCTGATGGAACAAGCGCAGCAACAGCCTGGCGAAGACGGTGAGGCGTTGCTGGAAGAGGCCATGCGCCGCTTTGACTGCTGCCGCCTGCTTAAGCCGGATTATCTGGCGGCAGCACTGGATGGCGGTGTTGCCTGTCTGAACCTGGCCAAGCGTCGCCAACTTGCGCTGGATGCTCCGTTGTACGCATTGGCGGCCCGTTCCTTTGAGGCTGCCAACCAGATACAACCTTGCGCCGCGGCTTACAATCAAGCCTGTCTGGCCGCATTGAACCATGATGGTGTTGCCTGTCAGCGCTATTTAGAGCAGGCGCGTGATCATGGCGTGTTGCCGGATGATGCCGACATACAGGCTGATGAGGATTTGGCTGCCGTGCGTGGGCAGGCTTGGTTCGCCGAGTTTTTAGTCAGCTTGGTACCTGCCGAGACAGATGATGCCAACGTGGCCGATGCAGGCGCACCTGCCGATTCGGCGGAGACGGAAGTTTCTGTGCCGGCCGACCCGGTTGCGGCGGCCGATAGTTTGCCCTCTAACGACGTGCCATCGAAACCTTTGGCAACGGCCACTGAAGACATCACACCATCATTATCCGGTGATACCGCCGCAGCAGCACCGGCAACACCTTCCGATGACTCTGAATCGTCACGGAACAGCGGATAAAACGTATTGGGCGGATACCCGCCGCCTTCTCATAACAACGGATCCAGAATCTGAACGAACGTCGCTTAAGTTAAGCGTTCTGGAAAACCTTAAGGAATTTATGTGGTTTAAGAATTTATTGTTATATCGACTGACCGAGCCTTTCACGGTGTCGGCAGAGACGTTGACGCAACAGCTGGAGGCGCAGCGTTTTCAACCCTGCGCCGCGCAGCAGCTGGAGAGCATTGGCTGGACATCTCCATTGGGGCGTCAACATGATGTGCTGTTGCACAGCAGTAATGGCTTTCACATGGTTTGCGCACGCACGGAAGAAAAAGTTTTGCCCACAGCGGTGGTCAGTGAACTGTGGCAGGAGCGCATTGCCGAGCGTGAAGACGCGCAAGGCTATAAGTTGGCGCGCAAGGAGCGTACCGACATCAAGGATGAAGTCATTTTTGAATTGCTGCCTAAGGCGTTCAGTTTTTCGCGCACAACCTATGCTTACATCGACAGCCGTCAGGGTTGGTTAGTGGTTGATGCCGCGTCCAGTCAGAAGGCGGAAAAATTACTGCACTTGCTGCGGATCAGCATGGGGTCGTTGCCGGTGGTTCCGCTGTCAACGGTAAATAATCCGGTAACGGTCATGACGCAATGGCTGGCGGCACCAGACAGCGCGGCGGCTGATGTTGAAATCGAGGACGAATGCGAGCTGCGCGGTGAAGAAGGCGGTATCGTGCGCTGCAAGCGGCATGATCTAAGCGCGCCGGAAATCAAAAACCATCTGCAAAATGGCAAGCAAGTGACCAAGCTGGCGCTGACGTATGCCGATAAACTGGGCTTTGTGCTGGATGAGCAGTTGACCTTGAAACGGCTGAAATTTCTCGATACCGTGCAAGATCGTGCCGATGATATTGAAGGCGATGATGAGGTGGCGCGCTTCGATGCCGATTTCAGCATCATGACCTTGGAACTTGCTGAATTGCTGCCGCGTCTGACAGAGTTATTTGGCGGAGAACAAACGCGTGCTTAGAAACGGGCATTTTCTTGTCGCGGTCATAGGGCTGGTCTTGGGGCAGGCGCATGCGGTGGAATTTCAGCTGCCAGCGCAGCCAGGAGATGCGCTGGTCGGGGAATATTTCGCCGATGAGCAAATTCCTAGGGCGTTTATTAAAACAAAGGCCCAACAAGAAGACACCTTGCTGGATGTGGCGCGCCGCTTCGATGCCGGGCAAACGGAAATTCTGTTGCTCAACCCGGACGTTGACCGTTGGTTGCCCGGCCAGGGAACGGAAGTGAAAATCCTCAATCGCCGCCTGTTACCCAAAGCGCCTCGCCAAGGCGTTGTCATCAATCTGCCTGAATACCGTCTATATTATTACCGTCGTCATGACGCGAGCATCGTGACCCATCCCATCAGTGTCGGGCGTTTGGATTGGAACACGCCGCTGGGTAAAACCCGTATTGTCGCCAAAACGGAAAATCCAACCTGGACGCCGCCGGCATCGATTAAAAAAGAACACGCAGAGAGAGGCGACATGCTGCCCAACGTGGTGCCCGCAGGCCCGGACAATCCCTTAGGCTTGTTTGCCATGCGTTTGGGTATTCCGGGGTATCTGATTCATAGCACCAACAAGCCCTATGGCGTGGGCATGAGCGTTACCCATGGCTGTATTCGCATGTACCCTGAAGACATCGAGCGCTTGTTTCCAGATATTCCCGTAGGTACCGATGTTTATTTGGTCAATCAGCCGATCAAGCTGGGTTGGCACCAGGGGCGCTTGTTTATCGAAGTGCATCCCTTGCTGGATAATCAGCCCTGGCCTTATCTGGAGCGTCTTAACAGCGCCCTGGATTTGCTGGCCGAGGCCAATGAAGGCGTATTGCCGGTGGTCAATGGTGCGCGTTTGAAAGCTATTCTCAACCGTGCCAATGGCGTTCCTGAAATGATTTATCAGCGGCCGGTGACTGAACAACCGCCTTCTTCTCCGGCTCTTTAGAGCCGCACGCAGATGCGTCCTCCCGGTATAAAAATCCCGTCACCTAAGGATGTCTTATAACCGTTTACGGGGATATGTCAATGTATATAGAATGCGCTGATGCCAGGAGGCGTATCGTTCGCGATGCCGGCGTGCGTGGTTGTTTTTATCCTTCGGCCATGGTGTCAAATTCCGCACACGGGGACGGCGCATTAAAACTGTTGGAGGTCATAAGGCTCTTGATGGCTTCGCGCAGCCAAAGTAGCCCAGGATCCCGATCATTCATCTCATGCCAACACAGATACAGGGCGATTTTCTGACTGGGACTGTTGCGCCCACCCGGTATGTGTGCCTTGAGTTGCAGCACATCAATCCAAGGTTGCGAGGC
The DNA here is from genome assembly GCA_032251045.1 of Methylococcales bacterium. GTDB lineage: Bacteria > Pseudomonadota > Gammaproteobacteria > Methylococcales > Methylomonadaceae > JAVVEW01. The sequence goes on along the minus strand of JAVVEW010000031.1, from coordinate 3,939 downwards.
TTGCCATGAGGCTAGCAATGCCCGAGGGTAGCGATGAATGTGCAGCAGTGCATCGGCCAGGCAGTGGCAACGTAACAAATCGTCGCGCCAAAAGCGTTGCAGCAAACGTTTATGCAGGTAATAAGTATGTCCTGCGTAATCGATCAAGGTCAGGCTTTCCAGGCGGTCGGGGCCGATCACCTCCGGCAGTGGCGGGTGGCATGGGCCGGTCAGCAACACCAATTTATCGTGACATAACAGCTCGTGCCTTAGCTGTTGTTCTTCGCCAGGCTGGTCTTGCAAATAAAGCTCGGCTTGGGCCGGTACAAGGTCGGCATAGTGGCATTGCTCGCTGTTGACGAACTCAAGCGTTATCATGGGTGCATGTTCCCGGCAATAAAGTTGCAGACCAGGCTTCAGCATTGAATGCTCAAGGCTGGGGGCGAAAATTCTGAAAATGCGTCGTGACTGTTTGGCGTTAAACGGAAGATGGCAGTTAACGGTCGTGGTAATGGTTGCCAGGCACTGGTTGAGATTTTCGTACAGATAATGCGCTGGCGCGGTAGGAACTAAAGCACGTCCCTCGCGCACGAATAAGGTCAGGCCCAAGGTTTTTCCCAGTCTAATCATGGCATTGCTGACGGCCGGTTGACTGAGATTCAATTTCTGTGCGGCCTTGGTAATGCTTTGCTGTTCATATACAACGAGAAAACTGCGCAGTAAATTGAGATCTAGATTGCGGATGTGCATGGAGATTCAACGGTAGCATGATTGATAGAACCGCAATGTAGCAGACATGCGAACAAAAAACATTTTTATTCTGAATAAATAACATTCACAAAGATCAATAGTCATTGTCTCTCCTTATCCTTTAGGCTGATAGTCTCGCGAGTAATACTTACCACGATAAGGATGGATTATAATGAATAACAGACGCAACTTTCTCAAGGCGGGCATCGCGACCGTGCCCGCGGTTTTTGCCGGCGGGCTCTGGGGCAGCCGTGCAGCCCAGGCACAATTGTGTCGGCCTACTGGATTCAGTACGCCGGTGACCGAGCCGCCCAGCCCGCCCGTGACCCCCTACACAGAGCCTTTATTTCTGCCTGACGAGTTGAAGCCGGTCAAGCGAAAAAAACTAAACCCAGATCCCGACCCCAACCGTCATCAGCGCTTTGACGAGTTCCAGCCGCAAAAATATTACATTCAGAGAATCACCGAAGGCGTCTGGAATTATCACAGCCAATTGTCCGCGCTGACACCGGCGCAAGCCGGTGCCAAGGCCGGGCGCGGTTCGCTGGCCTGGTTATACAACGGCACCTCGCCCGGTGAAACCCTGGTGGCGCGTTATGGCGAACCGGTGTTCGTCCGCCGCTACAACATGCTGCCCACTGCCGACAGAATCGAAATGCCGATTGGTTATCCGGCTATTTCCACGCATTTGCATAACGCCCACACCGCATCGGAAAGCGATGGCTACCCGATGGATTTCGCCATGCCCGGTCAATTTTGGGATCATCATTATGCGATGATGTATGCCCGCCATGACCCTAACGAAGCTTTGGGTAGTTTGTGGTATCACGACCACATGATTGATTTCACCTCCACCAATGTCTACGCCGGTTTGTCGGGCATGGCCATTTTTTATGACCATATCGACAGTGGTGATGAAAAAGACAAACGCGAAGGCGCCTTGCGCTTGCCCGGCAATCTGCGCTTTGGCGGCAAGGCCAAGGATCCAAAAGGCTATGACATTTCGTTGCTGTTACATGATGTCAGGTTCAATGCTCAGGGCAACCCGACTTATAACGTATTCAACACCGATGGTCATCTGGGTGATTTGATTACCGTCAATCGTAAAGTTTCGCCCTATCTGAATGTCAAACGCCGCAAATATCGGTTCCGCATTTACGACGGCGGTCCTTCAAGGTTTTACGAATTGGTACTCAGTGACAACAGCCCGTTTTTTATCATTACCAATGATGGCAACTTGCTGGAAGAGCCGGTGGAAGCGCGCAGTTTGGTGATGGGCCCGGCCAACCGTCATGACGTGATTATTGATTTTTCCCGTTATCAGCCAGGTCAGACGGTTGAAATCCTCAATGTGATGGAGCAGATCAACGGCCAAGGCCCGACCGGACGCACGCTGGAAGGCCCGGAGCGTATGCCGGTGATGCAGTTTAGGATTGAGGATGGCAATGTCGATGATGACAGCCGGATTCCGGATTTCCTCAGAGCGTTACCTTCGATCAACCTCGATGAGGTTGTGGCTGAACGCGAATGGGTGTTCGACCATGACCTGGGCCTTTGGACAGTCAATGGTTCGTTCATGGATCCTGACGTGGTTTCAGCCGCACCGAAACAAGGCACCGCCGAAATCTGGACTTTCCGTAACGCCGGCGCTTCCTGGGCGCATCCGGTGCATGTTCACTTCGAGGAATTCCAGATTCTGGAATGGAATGGCAAGAAGCCGACCGGGGCATTGCGTTCACGCAAGGATGTCGCGACTCTGGGGCCGAACGATACCGCGAAAGTGTTTTATCGCTTTGACGATTTTGTCGGCAAATATGTGATTCATTGCCATAACAATGTTCACGAAGACAATGCCATGATGTTGCGCTTTGATATTCCCGCAGGCTGAACTTGCTAGCCACTGATTTTTCAGGAGTTTATGATGACAGATCGAAGAAAATTTCTGGCTGCGGCGGCTTTGGCGCTGCCTGCGGCTTCGATGGCGGCCACTGAAACGGCCGACCCTTTATTTCATGAGTGTCCGCGCGGTGTGACCGGGCCAAACGCTGATCGCTTTCCAAAAGTGATCGTCCAGGATCAAGCCCAACGCAAGGCCTGGTTTTACGAAGAGTTGTTGCACCAAAAACTGGCCCTGGTCAGTTTTACCTCGGTCAAAGGCGAGGCGCATTATCCGGTGCTGCCCAATCTGGTTAAAGTTCAGGAAATGCTGAGTGAACGCCTGGGCAAGGACTTTTTCATGTACACCTTGTCCACCGCGCCGCATCAGGACACCCCCGAGGCGCTGGCCGAACTGGCCCGAGAGCATGGCGTTAACTGGCCGTTGTTGACCGGTGATTCGGACTCGGTGCGTTCGCTGCTTAAAGCGTTCAATGTGCACGGCCTGATTCATGGCCTGGCCTGGATCGGCAACGAGCAAACCGGGCGCTGGCTGTCCAAGGCCAGCCGGCAACATCCTAAATACATCGCCGAAGCGGTGGCCCGCCTGAGTACCGGTGAGGCGTTCAAGCCGTTTTTGATCGATATGCGCAGCGTCAGGACTTAAGGAGCCACTATGAAACTGAATTTTTCGTTAACGAAAACCGGCGCCTTGAGCTTTTTGATAGGCGCTTGTGTCAGCCAGGTCGCGCTGGCCCAGCACCCAGGGCCTCAAGCCCGTCCGGGTCTCGCTACCCAATCCTTATCCGAAGATGGTTCGACCACGTTCGTGATTACGCCCGAAGGCCAGTTCCCGGCAGTTGATCCTTTTGCCAATCCACCGGGCAGTAACTTTCTGACCACGGTTTATGAAAACATGCGTGACGGCAATGGCGTGGAAATGCCCAATACCTTGCCGTCAACGCCCGATGGCCGTTATAACCTGCACGATGGGCCGGTGACCACGCAAGCTATCGATGCCACCAATCCCAGCCAGGATCTGGATCGGGTCATTGACGCTTTTGAAAGCCTGGCCGATGGCGTTGGCAACCTCGATGCACAGACCTTTCCCATCGATGTCATCACCCGATTTGGTATCGATGTGCTGGAAGGTAATCCGATTCCCGGACGTGCTTACAGCGGCTTTCCCATGCTGCATTACAACGGCCCTAATAAAATCAAACGGGTACAGCCGATTTGTCAGGATGGCGCCTGCGACTCGGCGGATGATGTCGTGATTGGCGGCAATGTCGATATTCATTTGTTGTACTGGGATCAGCATATCGAATCCGATAC
>JAVVEW010000030.1:0-32233 GCA_032251045.1 Methylococcales bacterium | reverse complement strand
CGGGCAACATCCAGTACATGGGTACTTAAGTCCGAGGCCAACACGGCCCAGTCCAGGCCGCGTAAATGACTGGCCAAGGTCATTGCCAGGCTATAGGCTTCCTCGCCTGTTGAGGAAGCGGCACTCCAAACCCGGCAATCTGGTTTTGTCCAATGTGCCAGGACGGTATCCACCAAAAACTCAAAATGCTTGGGTTCACGAAAAAAATAGGTCTCATTGGTGGTCAATAAATTGACCATAATTTGCAATTCGTCTTGATGGTCTGGCGCGGTGACAAAACGAAAATAAGCACCGTAACTGGTCAATCCCAAATGATTGAGCCGTTTAGCCAAACGGCTGGCCACCAGAACATGCTTTTCAGGCGCCATACCAATGCCAGCATGTTCCAGCATAAATTTTCGGAACAGCTCAAACTCTTCAGGCGTAATCGCGTTCAAATTCAGGATTCTGGTTAACTGGGTAATAAGGATATTATTCGGTTAGCGGCCTTGACTGTGGTGCTCATGCGCCGATGACAGCAGCACCCGCCCCATGAAAATGCACAGCTGTGACAGGCCGTCGCTGTACCAGTCAATCTTATCAGAATTTAGCGTTTTGCCAGCTAAACTCTACCCGGCGCTCTCGACAGCCTGCGCTCTGTGCGCGCCCTTAACAGCTAAGGGCCTTAGGCACATCAAGCCAGTCTCAACACCGGCCATGCTCAGTTTGAGCATTGTCACGATGCTTTAGACATGGGTAGCACGGGTCGAGGAACGCCGCGAACCCATCCATGGGGGCTTTACGGCAATCCATGCGGCCGAGTGCTCCCAATGATGTCCTGACTTAGACTCCAAATTGACAATTCAAGCCCCCGACACAAACCGCCTTGGCAAGGCCAAAACCCCTTCCAGGGCAGGTATGCACAAGAAAAACAACCCAACAGCTCTTATCTTTTCAGCCTCATGCACTTATAATAGCGGGTTTGTTTAATCAACCCTCCCTTGGAGTATTAACGCATGGCTTTAGAACGCACCTTATCAATCATCAAACCCGATGCTGTCGCTAAAAACGTGATCGGCGACATCTACAGCCGCTTTGAGCGTGCTGGCCTGAGCATTATCGCGGCGCGTATGATGCAACTGACGCAAAAACAGGCGGAAGATTTTTACGCGGTGCATAAAGACCGGCCCTTTTTTGGCGACTTGGTCGGCTTTATGATCTCCGGTCCTGTAATGGTGCAGGTTCTCGAAGGTGATAATGCGATTACTAAAAACCGCGACCTGATGGGCGCCACCAACCCTAAAGAAGCCGCGCCGGGTACTATTCGCGCCGATTTTGCCGACAGTATCGACGCCAATGCGGTACATGGCTCCGATGGCGCGGACACCGCGGCCCAGGAAATTGCTTTCTTCTTCAATAATGATGAGCTCTGTGCCCGCACCGCCTGAAGCCAAACTCAATCTGCTGGACTTTGATCGCGCCGGCCTGGCTGAATACTTGGCCGGGCTAGGTGAAAAGCCCTTCCGCGCCCAGCAATTGCTGAAATGGATTTATCATGAGGGTGAAACCAAATTCGCCAACATGACCAATCTCAGCAAACCGTTGCGTGCCTTTCTGGATCAGCATTGCCAAATCCGCTGGCCAGAAATCGCGTTCGAACAAAAAGCCTCCGATGGCACACGCAAGTGGGTGCTAAATACCCACTGCGACAACCGCGTGGAAACCGTGTTCATTCCGGAAACCGGGCGTGGCACACTGTGCATATCCTCGCAGATTGGTTGCGGGCTGGCGTGCAGCTTTTGTTCCACCGCACGGCAAGGTTTTAACCGCAATCTGAGCGCTGGCGAAATCGTCGGTCAGCTTTATGCCGCTGAACGGCATCTGCCAGCCACGCAGAAAATCACCAATGTGGTGATGATGGGCATGGGCGAACCGCTACTTAATTTCGATGCGGTGACTCGGGCGGTCAATATCATGACCGAGGACTTTGCCTACGGTTTATCCAAGCGCCGCGTCACCATCAGCACCTCCGGTATCGTACCGGCAATGCGCAAACTGCGCTTTGCCTGTGATGTCAGCCTGGCGGTATCCTTGCACGCCGCTAACGACGCTTTGCGCGACACCCTGGTGCCCATCAATCAAAAGTATCCATTGGCAGAATTGCTTGCCGCCTGCCGGGAGCATGTACAAGACGCGCCGCGTAAAACCATCACGTTTGAATACGTCATGCTCAACGGCGTCAATGACTCGATGACCGATGCCCGTCAATTGGCCAGGTTACTGAAAACCGTACCCAGCAAGCTTAACCTGATTCCGTTCAATCCGTTTCCCGGCGCACCTTATCAATGCTCCACACCGGAAACCATCGAACAGTTCAAAACCGTGCTGCAACAGCACAACATTGTCACCACGGTCAGGCGCACCCGGGGCGATGACATCGACGCCGCCTGCGGCCAACTGGTAGGCAAAGTCAAAGCGCGCGGCCGTGGTCATTTACGTTTACCCACGTCTTCTTTAGACTCATCTGTTCATGTCTAGGCTGCACCTGCCGAGTCTCATTTGCTTGTTGGTTGCGCTCAACGCTTGCAGCGGCACGACCGCATCAAAACGCCTTGACCGTGAACAATCGGGTAACACTCAGTTACAATTGGGTGTCCGCTATCTGAGCATGGACAAACTCAAATACGCACTCAAGCATTTGCAAAACGCACAGCAGTTGATTCCGAACAATGTCGAAGTGCATAACGCGCTGGGCTATTTGCATGAAAGATTGCAACAACCTGATCAAGCCTTGAGCTTTTACCGGCAGGCCTTGAGCCTTGAGCCTGATAATTTAAGCGCCTTGAACAACCTGGGCCGTTTTCTATGCGGCCAAAAATCTTTCACGGAAGGTCTGGAGACGCTGACACAGGCTTACCATGACCCGATGAATAACCGCCGCTGGATCACCAGCGCCAACATCGGCTATTGCCATCTGGACAACGGCGACTTCAATCAGGCGCAAAGTTATCTGCAGCAAGCGCTGCAGTTTCGCCCCGATTATGCGCCGGCATTACTGGCCATGCAGCGCGTCCACTACCAACACCAGGAATACTGGGCCGCTAAAGGCTTTCTTGACCGCTACCTGGCCGTAGGCAAGCACACACCCCAATCATTATGGATTGCCTATCAATGTGAACGCGCCCTAGGCCATGCAAAAGCGGCCCGTAACCTGCGCCAGCAATTGATCAATCAATTTCCACTCTCATCCGAAGCAACCGAGCTTCTGACTCAAGACGCCAATCACTGATCCATGACTACTGCGATTAAAGCGATTCGGGGCATGCACGACATCCTACCCGAACAAACCCCTCACTGGCAGCTGGCCGAACAGCAACTGGCGCACATGCTCAGCGCTTACGGCTATCAGGAAATCCGCCTGCCCATCGTCGAAAAAACCGAATTGTTCAAACGCTCTATCGGCGAAGTGACCGATATTGTCGAAAAAGAAATGTACACTTTCGAGGATCGCAATGGCGATTCCCTGACATTGCGCCCAGAAGGCACAGCCGGCTGTTTGCGCGCCTGCCTGGAGCATGGCCTGCTGCATAATCAAACACAGCGCCTGTGGTATTACGGCCCGATGTTTCGCCACGAACGCCCGCAAAAAGGCCGATACCGCCAGTTTTATCAACTGGGCGTGGAAGCTTACGGCTGGGCGGGGCCGGATATCGATGTAGAATTGATTGCATTAAGCGCACGCTTTTGGCGTCAACTGGGCATAGACCAACACCTGCGCCTGGAACTGAACACGCTGGGCACGGCTGAAGAACGCCTTCAGTACCGCGCCGCGCTGGTGCGTTATTTCAGCCAGTATCAGGACCGCCTGGATGCGGATAGCGTGCGGCGTCTTGCCAGCAATCCGCTGCGTATTCTCGACAGCAAACACCCTGACACGCAAGCCATTGTCGCCGGCGCACCTAATCTGCACGAGCATCTTGGCGACGCCAGCCGGGCGCACTTTCAGGCACTGACCGAACAACTCGAAGCACTGAACATTGCTTACACCATTAACCCTCGCCTGGTACGCGGCCTGGATTATTACGGCCTGACCGTGTTTGAATGGATGACCGACAGCCTAGGCGCGCAAGGTACCGTCTGCGCGGGTGGCCGATATGACAGCCTGGTGCAGCAACTCGGCGGCAAAACGCAACATGCCGTCGGTTTTGCCATGGGTATCGAACGGCTATTGGCCTTGTTGGCCGAGCACGCGCCAGCACCTTCAGTCGCTAATGCCGATGTTTATGTCATTCATACCGGCAAAATGGCCGAACGGCAAGCCTGGCGTTTGGCCGAACAGTTACGCGACCGGCTGCCCTCGGTCAAAGTGCTGCTGCATCTAGGGGGCGGCAGTTTCAAGAACCAGTTCAAAAAAGCCGATAAATCTGGCGCACAATTCGCGTTGATCATCGGTGAAGATGAAGCGGCACAACAACAAGTAGCCCTTAAACCGCTGCGTACCGAACAGGCACAACAAACCCTGGCACAGGATCAGGTCGCCGACTGGCTGAGTCCTTTTTTTCACGTTTAACCACGCCCGGAGCTTATGGAAGTTTACGACGAAGAACAGCAACTTGAAGCCTTGAAACGTTGGTGGCGCGCCAATGGCGTGGCCACGTTGATCGGTGTAATCGCCGGTATCGCGGTTATTATCGGCTGGCAGTTATGGCAAAACTATCAACAACAAAAAATTCATGCAGCCTCGCAAGGCTACCAGCAACTGCTGGATATCATGGCGCAACAAGACTGGCCCAATGCCTTGACCCAAGCTAACCAAGTCCTGGAAATAGCTCAGGGCACGCCTTATTTTGCCTTCACGCAGCTGAACAAAGCCTTGATCGAACATCAGCAGGGTCATACTGATGCTGCGCAGGCTATCCTTAAAGATGCCACAGCCGCCGACGATCAAACCATTGCCCACATCGCACGCATTCGTCAGGCACAATTGCTGCTAAACAAAGGCGACTACGAGGCGGGACTGGCGCTGCTGGAAGGCGTAAACCTGGATCAGGCTCCCGGTTTCGCCGGCTGGTATCAGGAATTGAAAGGCGACTTTTACCTGGCCTTACAACGCCCGGGGGAAGCACGCAACGCCTATCAGGCCGCGCAGCTGGCCGGTATCAGCTCACCGTTACTGCCCATGAAACTGGCCGATCTGGCCGTTGTTGATACTGGCATTGAATGATGCCGCGACCGCTTGCCATTTTACTGCTGACCACCAGCCTGCTGAGCGGCTGTGCGGCATTGGACGGTGCGCAAAAGCTCATCGGTTCGTTTACCGGCGGCACCGATAACGCTGATCCGCCGGCAGAATTGAAAGCCTATCAGATGGAACTCAGCGTTGACGTGCTCTGGCGCGAACAAATCGGCGATGGCCTGGCCGGAAAACTGTTCAAATTGCAACCGGAACTTGCTGGCAACACGGTATTTGCCGCCAGCCATGACGGCGAACTGGGTGCTTTTCTGACCGATAACGGTGACTCACGCTGGTATCTGGAAACCGATTATGCCTTTGCCAGCGGCCCAGGCTACCATGACGGTCGCATTTTCCTGGGCACCAGCAATGCAGAAGTTGTCGCCTTTGACGCCCTGACCGGTGCTGAACTTTGGCGCACCCGATTATCCAGTGAAATCGCATCGGTGCCCGTTGCCGATGACAATCAGGTTCTGGCCCGCACCACCGATGGCCGCTTGTTCGCGCTAGATAGCAAAACCGGTGCCATGCTATGGAATTATGAACAACCGGTTCCTGCCTTGAGTTTACGCGGCGCCGGAACGCCGATCATTTTCGCCGACAAGCTATTATGCGGCTTTGCCAACGGCAAAATGCTGGCTATGCGCCTGCGTGACGGCAAGTTAATCTGGGAAACCGCCATCACCTTGCCTGCCGGGCGCACCGAAATTGATCGTATGGTGGATTTAGTCGCCGACCCGGTGCTGGATAACGGTATTATTTATGTGGCTGGCTATCGTGGCGGCCTGAGCGCCTTGTTTGAAAGTCAAGGCGACATACTCTGGAACACCCCAAACCTTTCCTCCTACACCGGCCTGACGCTGGACAACCGCTACCTGTACCTGACTGACAATAACAGTGATGTTTGGCAAGTCGATAAACGTAACGGTCGCCCCTTATGGAAACAGGCGGAATTGCATCAACGCGGTCTGACTGCACCAGCCATCGATGATGAGTATCTGGTGGTGGGCGATTTTGCCGGTTATGTGCATTGGCTCGCGCTTAACGATGGCCGCCAGGTTGCCCGCCAATTTGCTGGCGACGGGCCTATTGTCGGTCGCCCGTTGGTTCGCGATGCTATTGTTTACGTTTACACTGCCGACGGCACCCTGGCCGCGATCAAGCGCGGTTCATTATGAATAACTTACCTGTCATTGCCCTGGTGGGCCGCCCTAATGTGGGCAAATCCACCCTATTCAACTACCTGACCCGCAGCCGTGAGGCCCTGGTAGCCGATTATCCGGGGCTGACCCGGGACCGGCAATATGGCCGCTGCAAACGCAGCCGCGACCTGGATTATTTGATTGTCGACACCGGCGGCCTAGTCAGCGACGCCGATGGCATTCAGGCAAACGCCAACCGACAAGTACAACAAGCCCTGAATGAAGCTGACGTCATTGTTTTCATGGTCGATGCCCGCGCCGGTATTACCAGTGATGATGAGCACATTGGCGGTCAACTGCGCCGCCTGGGAAAACCGTTGATTCTGACGGTCAATAAAAGCGAAGGCCTGGAAGCGCATCGCGCCAAGGCCGACTTTCATAGCCTGGGACTGGGTGACCCTCAGGCCATATCCGCCACACACAGTCGCGGCATTACCGAATTGCTGCGCAGCATTGAAGACCTGTTACCCGATGACACCCCTTTGCTGGATAACGCGCTTGACGATGACAGCATCCGGGTCGCGGTCATTGGCCGCCCCAATGTGGGCAAATCCACGCTGGTCAACCGTATTCTTGGCGAAGAGCGCGTGGTCGTGTTTGATCATCCCGGCACCACCCGGGACAGTATCGACATCCCATTTAATCGCGATGGCCAGGATTACACCCTGATCGATACCGCCGGCATTCGCCGCCGCGCCCGGATTGATGAAAAAATTGAGAAATTCAGTGTTATCAAAGCCCTCCAGGCCATTGAGCGCGCTCATGTGGTAATTTATTTAATCGATGCCCGGGAAGGTATGACCGACCAGGATGCGCATCTGCTCGGGCAAGTGCTGAAGGCGGGACGAGCCTTGATTGTCGGTCTCAACAAGTGGGACGGCATGACTGAAGAACAAAAACAAGTCATACGCCGCACTCTGGATCTAAAACTGACTTTTCTGGATTTTGCCCATAAAATACCCATTTCCGCGCTGCATGGGTCGGGTGTCGGCACCTTGTTCGACCGCGTGGGTAAGCTTTATCAAGCGGCCATGGCAGACTTCAAAACACCGCAGCTGACGCAACTTCTCAATGAGGCCCTGGCCAGCCATCAACCGCCATTAGTCAAAGGGCGCAGGATCAAATTGAAGTACGCCCACCAAGGCGGCAAAAATCCGCCGTTGATCATCATTCACGGCACGCAAACCGATGCCCTGCCTGAAGCTTATCGGCGCTTTCTGAACAATTATTTTCGTCAACGCCTCAAGCTACATGGCACGCCGTTACGTCTGGAGTTCAAGTCACCCGACAACCCCTTTAAGGATCGCAAAAACCCCTTGAACGAACAGCAAATCAAAAAACGGCAACGTTTGCGGCGGCACAGCCAAAAAACCCACTGACGCGAGCGCCTATGTTTACCCACTCTCTGTTGTCTTGCTGTTATTGGCTGAAGCGGAACCCGGGTTACCAAGCGCTAAAAACCCGGAGTAACGACACCCTGAATGTCGTCCATCATCCCATCAAACAACGCTTTGACCGTTTCATGATTGGTGTGGTGCTGCTCAGCCTGGCCGGTATTTTGCCCAAGGACAGCCTGCCGCAAGGGGTCAACTACCTCTTAGAGTATGCGGTCACGGCAGTTTTTATCGCCGAACTTACGCTCAGAGCCTGGCTGAGCTACCCTTTGCATCAAACCGTTATCGAACGCTTCGAACAACAACGCTATCTGGATCTGCCTTTTCATGCCACAAGCACCCTGCTCGGCACGCTGTTGGGCAAGCTGCGTTTTTTTCTGACACCGTTGGCGATCATCGATGTGCTGGCTATTATTCCGGTGTTTTTGCCCGAACAAGAGGTCGGTTTCTGGTATGTGTTCCGGTTGTTGAAATTCTTTCGCTATTCCAACAGCGTCATGCTGTTTACCGAAGTCTTGGGCAGCAAGCGGCTGGAGCTGATGACTCTGGTTGTATTCATGAGTTTTTTGGTATTCATCGCCAGCGCTGGTTTTTATATGTTCGAACAGCCTCAAGAAGGCAAAAAGCTGGAACAATTGCTGGATGCGTTTTACTGGTCGGTGGTCACCATGGCCACGGTTGGCTATGGTGACATCACCCCTAAGACTGCCGGCGGTAAAATCGTCACCCTGGCACTGATCATTTCCGGCATCTGGGTGCTTTCGTTCTTTACCTCTGTCATTGTGGCCGCCATCCAGGATAAGCTGCATCAGGTGCGCGACCAGAAAATGGCCCAGGAGATCAATGCCCTGGACAGTTTTTATCTGATTTGCGGCTTTGGCCGAGTGGGTCAGGAAGTTTGCCGGCATCTGGTCAATAGTCATAAACCGTTTGTTGTCATTGAACAGAATCGCGACTTGGCCTGGGAAGCTAAGGCGCAAAGCTACCTAACCTTTACTGGCGATGCCAGCCACAATGAGCTACTGCTCAATGCCGGTCTCAATCAAGGTGCGCAAACTGTGTTATGCACCACAGGTGATGATGTTATCAATGTTTACATCACCTTAAGCTGTCGGGCATTAAACCCTGACGTTAACATCATTGCCCGCGCCAATCACCGGGAAAATATTCGCAAGCTTTACCAGGCGGGTGCCAATTATGTGGTACAGCCTTATGAAATTGCCAGTATGCTAGCCGCCGAATATGTCGGCCAGCCGGTCGCCTTTGAAGCCATCATGGGCATTCTTAATGCCGAACAAGACGTCAGCCTGGATAGCCTGGAACTGAACGAAAACGCAGTCAAACATTACCCCACCCTGGCGGCACTGGAATTACACCGGCGCAAAGTCCTGCTGCTAGGCGTAATCAGCCAGGCGGCCACCTCTGACCGCACGACCACAGGGCTGCGTTATTTATTATCCAGCCGGTTTTTTTATTTCAATCCCGAACCCGACTTTCCGCTGCAAGCCGGTGATATGCTGGTCGTGTTAGGCCGAAATATCAGTCTGGCTTATTACCAGAAGCAATTACAACGCTTTAGCTAAATGATGAAAATCGCTATTTTCGGCAACAGCAGCTTTGTTCTGGAGGCGTTGAGTCGGCTCGACACCCAGCAATTTCAAGTCATTTACGCCGACACTGACAACGAGCGCCTGGCTAAAGCCCACGATCTTGGCCTGGCCACGCAAACGCTGGATTTCCGCTCCGATGAAGACTTGATCGCGCTGGGTATTGGCCGCGATATAGAAATGTTGTTTTGTTTTTTCAAACAAGACTACGACAACGTGTTTCTGACCATTTCCGCCCGCACGATTGACCCCATACTCAGAATTATCGCCCTGGTGGATGACCCGCAATCGGCACACAAATTGATTGCCGCAGGTGCCGATAAAATTATCGACCCCTACCAAATCTGTGCCCACCGGATGCACGAATTGATCAGAAAACCGCATTTGATTGAAATGCTCGATCACACCGTGTTCGGTCGCCAGGATTTAAGCCTGGAAGAAATTCTAATTACCCAAGACTCCTCCCTGCAACAAACCCAGCTTAGTGAGTTGAAGGTGCAACAAACGCATAATTTGATTATTCTTGGCGTGATTGACCAGGAACAAGGCCCGGATATGAAATTTGTGCTCGGTGATGAAGATCATAAGCTGGATGCCGGTGACATTCTGGTGGTGCTCGGCCCCACCCAGGCCATTCAACGTTTTACTGACGAGACTCAACATGAAAAGACTGATTAACTGGCTTTGGTTACACCCTCGCCTCTGGTTTGGTCTAGGCGCTGCAGGTTGCGCCGGACTGCTAGGCATGGGCGCTTACTTTCAATTTGTCGATGGCCTGGAGCCTTGCCCCCTCTGTATTTCCCAACGCCTGGCGATTCTGGCCACCGGAGTGGTATTTTTAATAGCCGCCGTGCACCATCCTCGCCGCACCGGGCGCCAACGCTATGCCGTGCTCGGTGCGTTGGCAGCGCTGTTTGGCGCCAGCATTTCCACCCGACATGTCTGGTTACAGCATTTACCCGAAGACAAAATTCCCGAATGCGGGCCTGGCCTGGACTATATACTGGCCAATTTCCCGTGGTGGGAAACCGTTAAACTGATGCTGTCTGGAACCGGCGACTGCGCGGAAGTCAACTGGACCTTGCTGGGCCTAAGTATGCCCGCTTGGACACTGATCGCCTTTTTGCTGCTGGCCAGCTGGAGTCTGGCGCAATGGTGGCACAAAAACGACAACCTGCCATGAATGCAACAACCCCCTTACCCGACTGGCAAGTCAGCACCTGGCTGAATAGCGAAACCCACCTGAGTCTGCATGAACTGCAAGGCAACGTGGTGATGATTCACAGCTTTCAAATGCTTTGCCCCGGTTGTGTGCAACACGCCATCCCTCAGGCTGAGCGCGTGCATCGTTTATATGCCGGGAAAGGTTTAGTGGTGATAGGGTTGCATACCGTATTCGAACACCATGAGGTGATGACCGAAGCCGCTTTACGGGCGTTTCTGTATGAAAACCGCATCACCCATCCGGTTGGAATTGACCAGGCAGACAGCGTATCGGCCGTGCCAAAAACCATGCGCGATTACGGCATGCAAGGCACGCCCAGCCTGTTGCTGGTTGACCATACAGGGCGACTGCGGGTGCATGAATTCGGCCAGATTGATGATTTGCGCCTGGGCATGTGGCTGGGGCAATTACTGGCGCAGGCTTAATTCACCGCCACGGCAGGCAATGACCGGGACAGCCCAAACCAGGACGCCCATCCCGCTACCCTGCGGCAGCGGCGACACACAGGTTCGATAAAGTCATACCGAAAAAGACGAACCGCAACCACAGGTCGTACTGGCATTCGGGTTACGAATGACAAACTGTGCGCCAGAAACATCTTCCTTATAATCAATTTCGGCACCGGTCAGATATTGAATGCTCATGGCATCAATCAACACCGTCACACCGCTTTTCATAATCTGGGTGTCATCGTCATGGGTTTCCTCATCAAACGTGAAACCATACTGGAACCCTGAACAACCGCCACCGGAAACATAAACCCTAAGTTTCAGGTTCGGATTGCCTTCTTCTTCAATTAATGCGCCCACTTTAGCAGCGGCGCTATCGGTAAAATTTAATGCCTGGCTCATCGCTTCTCCACACTTTCGCTCAAACAAACAATCGCTATACTGCCTTTCCTGATTAAATTAGTCAAGAATAAACCCGACGCCACAATCATTTGGCCTTGATGCCATAGCAGACAAGCAAACAGTATAAAATAGCATTTTCCAAAGCCTATATGAGTCTTAACATGCCTGACAGCACCTGGCGACTACCCATTGCAATCGGCGTTTTTTTATTGATCATCGCCTGGGAGTGGCTATGGCCTAGACGTCCTCATGCGCAACGCAGCCGCCGCTGGCCAAATAATCTGGGCCTGGCGCTGACTAACATCCTGGTTATGCGCGTTAGCATCGGCGCCTGGGCGGTATTGACCGCACAGTGGACGCAAGCGCACGCCTTTGGCCTGATACCGAACCTGCCCGGCCCGGCCTGGCTACACGGCATATTGGCGCTGCTGGCGCTTGACCTGGCCATTTATGGCCAACATATTGCCGCCCATCGCTGGCCGTGGTTATGGCGTTTACATCAAGTACATCACAGCGATTTAATGTTCGATGCCAGCACTGCGGTGCGCTTTCACCCCTTGGAAATTCTGCTTTCCATGCTTTATAAATCCTTGTGCGTGCTGTTATTGGGCGCACCTGTCTGGACGGTGGTCACGTTTGAAATCGTACTCAATGCCGCAGCCACTTTCAATCACGGCAACATTCGCCTGCCTGCCGCGATGGAACATGCACTGCGCCTGTTCATCATTACCCCGGACTTACATCGCATTCATCATTCCACCGATGGCACCGAAATGAACAGCAATTATGGCTTCTCACTGTCATGCTGGGACCGGTTATTTCAAACCTTGACCAAAACGCCCAAACAGCCGCAAACCACCCTGGCCATCGGCCTGCCTGATTTACGCACCGCCTCGCAACTGAGCTTCGGCAAGCTGCTTAAATTGCCATGGCGTTAAAAGTGTTATGACGCCAGCACGACCGCTCTATGTACATTCGACCGGCTGCCACACCAGGCCCTGGCGCAGAACATTGCACAGGCTGTCCTGAAAATGGGACAATGGCCGGTTATCATCACTTCATGCTTGAGTAACCATGCTGTTATCACGCATTTTTTTGTTACTGTTGCCGACGCTGGCGCTGGCGCTACTGGGCTTTTGGCAATTGGGCCGAGGCCAGGAAAAAGCGGCCTTGCTGGCGCAAATACAACAAAGCCAAACCGCCGAAGTTCTGCAACTGGCTGACACTTACGCGATCAATTTAACGGCCGACCGCTATCGGCCAGTGCGCCTGCATGGCCATTATCAAGCCAATCGCCAGATTTTGCTGGACAACCAACTGCATCAAGGCCGGGCAGGTTTTCTGGTATTGACACCGTTCGTGCTGCAGGATTCGGCCAACGTAGTGCTGGTTAATCGCGGCTGGATTCCCTGGCCGGCGCGGCGCGAGCAACAGCCTGACATATCGCTTACCGAACCTGTCACCACACTCACCGGGCGCATCAACCGATTTCCCGATGTCGGTATCCGCTTGCAGGGCGCCACCGAACCTAGCCCCGGCTGGCCAAGCCGGGTGGGCGTCATCGACCCTGAGCGTTTAGCACGACATTTAGAGGCAAGTATTGCGCCGTTTCAGATTGAACTGGCGCCAGCCGAGCCTCAGGGGTATCTACGCGACTGGCACACGCCCATGCCCATGCCACCGGAAAAACACCAGGCCTATGCCGTGCAATGGTTTGGCCTGGCGCTGACCTGGCCTGTTTTGTTAACGCTTTATCGACGACGAAAACACTCATGAACATGCAGTTAAAAAGCCGAGTCCTGCTGATTATTATTTTTCTGCTGGCGCTGGCGCCCATGTTGCTGGCGTTTTGGTTTGCCCAAAACCCCGAATATCTGGGCAAACCGACCGCCCACGGCCAGTTACTGACCCCCGCCCATCCCATCGAGCGCACCCAGCTGATCGGCGCCGATGCTTTTGCCCGTGAACATATAACTCAACTGCATGGCCGTTGGGTGCTGCTGCATCTGGTGCGCGGCGACACCTGCGGGCCGACCTGTCTGGAGAGTCTGCATAAATCCAAACAACTGCGTTTGATGATGAACAAGGATTTAAGCCGCATTCGCCGCGCTGCCTTGCTGATTGACCGCAACACCCAGCCGCATAATTGGCCGGAAGACCCGCTTGTGCTGAAACTGCTCGCCGCCCCCGAACTTAAGGCGCAGCTGGCCAAACTACCCATCCCCCAGCAGGCTGACAGCCTGGTAGTGCTGGACCCTTTAACCAATCTCATCATGTGGTACGAGGAAGACTTTGATCCCTACCAGGTGCGTGACGATTTGAAAAAACTGCTCTCCGTTTCCCAAATCGGTTAATCCATGTTCAAAATTTTAGTCTTCATTCTGTTATTGCTAACGGTCGGCCAGGCGGCTGTCTACGACTGGCCGATGTTACTTCTGCCGTTACCGGCGGCAGCAACGGACACGGTGCCAGCGTTTCTCAACCAACACGGACTGCGTCTGATACTGGTCGTGCTGGCGTGGGCTATGATGCTGCTAAGCTGGATAGCTAAAAAAGCGCCTCTGGGGCTGCGCCTACAGGCCATGTTTTATTTTAATGTGCAGTTGGCATTACTGGGGCTGGCCGTGTTTTACCCGTCACTGGGCGTAGGCCTCGTTTTATACAGCGGGCTTAACTGGCTACTGGAGCTGTCCGGGTTCGTGCTGGCGCTGTCCTTGTTCTGGCATTTACGCCACGGCTGGCAGAAACGCCCCGCCAGTCTGATGCCCAGTGTAATGCTGGGCGTGGCACTGGTCGCAACCTTACTGGCCAGCCTGTTCGGTCAGTGGTTGTCCTTGCCCGGATACTTGCCACACTGGCCCAGTCACTATCCACTAACCCTGCCAATGCCAGACATCATGATCTGGCTAACGGCGCTAGGTGACTGGCTGCTGATTGAAACCGACACCCCCACACAAGCCTTGTTTGCCGCGCAACAGCTATCCATGCTAGTAGCCGATGTCAGCATCTTCTGCCTGGCGCTATGGGCACTGATTCAACGTCACACACCTTTGCTGCGCGGCCATGCCATGTGGCTGCTGGTGTTATGGTTAGTACAATTAGGTGTCAGTGTGGCACTGCTGCAACAATCGGCTTTGCTTGCTTTGAGCAGCTGGTGGCAATACAGCGCCTTTTTGCTGCTGCCGCCCTTGCTTGGCCTTGGCAAGGAACGCCGCTACCAACGCCTGCGGCGCGTGGTCGAGACGTCCGCATCACCCGACCAGACGGCAGAACCTGCGGCCACGCCCGTGGATTTGCTGGGCCGATTGCAAACGCAATTGGGTAAAACCCGTGGCGGACTGACCGGCTGGCTCAATGACTTCGCCGGCGCCGAAGCCAGTCTGGATGTTATTTTAGAGCAAGTTGAAAGCCAATTGCTGATGGCGGATGTGGGCATTACCACCACCACAACGATTTTGGAGAAACTCAGCACCCGTTTGGCCGGTCAAACCACAGTAGAGCGCGCTCAGCTCAGCCGTCTGCTACAAGAAGAATTAACCGCACTACTGGCGCCACTCAGTCAGCCGCTGGTTATTGATCGCCAACAGCGACCGTTTGTCATTCTGGTCGTGGGCGTCAATGGCGCCGGCAAAACCACCACCATTGGCAAGCTGGCCAAACGCTTGAGCCATCAAGGACTGAACGTCATGCTGGCCGCCGGCGATACCTTCCGAGCAGCGGCGGTCGAGCAATTGCAAGTGTGGGGCGAACGCAATCATGTTCCCGTGGTCGCCCAAGCCACCGGGGCCGATTCCGCATCGGTGATTTTTGATGCCTTGCAATCGGCGCAGAACAAGCAAGTGGATGTATTGATTGCCGACACCGCCGGACGCCTGCATACCAAAAGCAACCTGATGGAAGAGCTGAAGAAAGTCAAACGCATCATGGCCAAGCTTGATCCTGGCGCTCCTCATGAGGTATTGCTGGTACTGGATGCCGGTATCGGTCAAAATGGCCTGGCCCAGGCCAAGCAATTTCATGACAGCATGGGCGTGACCGGCCTGGCTCTGACCAAGCTGGACGGCACCGCCAAAGGCGGCGTCATCTTTGCCCTGGCCGACCAGCTCAAGCTGCCGATTCGGCTGATTGGCGTCGGTGAAGGCATCGAAGATTTACAGGATTTCAATGCCGAACACTTTATCACCGCACTTTTTCAACAAGCACCTTGACCATGTTGCAGTTTGATCATGTCAGCAAACGCTATCCCGATGGCAAGGAGGCCTTGCAGGATGTCAGCTTTAACCTGAATGCCGGGGAGCTGGTATTTCTAACCGGCCATTCCGGGGCTGGCAAATCGACTTTGCTGAAATTGATCGCGCTCATGGAACGCTGTCAGCGCGGCCAGATCGTGCTCGATGGACAGAGTCTCAACAAACTCAAGGATCGGCATATACCCAAGCTGCGCCGCAAACTCGGCCTGATTTTTCAGGATTACAAACTGCTGCAAGACCGCACCGTTTTCGACAATGTCGCCTTGCCACTGGTAGTACAAGGCCACAGCCGCGACCGCATCGCACGTAAAGTACGCGCCGCGCTGGATAAAGTCGGCCTGCTGGGTAAAGAGCGTCAATATCCGGCCACTTTGTCTGGTGGCGAACAGCAACGGGTCGGTATCGCTCGGGCCATTATCAACAAACCCCCGCTGATTCTGGCCGACGAACCTACCGGCAACCTGGACCCCCAATTGTCTGAAGAAATCATGCGTCTGTTTATCGCATTTGAACAAGTGGGCGTGACGGTAATGATCGCCAGTCATGATATCGCCTTGATCGAGCGTCTGGACCGCCGGGTCTTGCAGCTGAATCAGGGCCGTCTTTTTGAGTAATGTGATGCGCAAACGACGCCCCGTCCCGCACCCTTCACGCCCGGATTGGCGCACTCATCTGAGCGGCTATCTGGAACAACATGGCCATGCCTTGCTATCTAGTCTGGGCCGTTTGCTGCGCAGCCCCTGGTCGGCATTCATGACCATCGCGGTCATGACCGTCGCCATCAGCCTGGCGGCCAGTTTTTATGTCTTGGTAGCCAATGTCAATCAGGCCGCCGGCGCGCTCCAATACAGCCACCATTTATCGGTATTCCTGAAACCGGATATTGCGGATTCAAAAGGCCAGGCCTTAAGCCAACGACTTGCCCGGCAAACGTCCATCGACACAGCCAACTATATCGACAAGGCACAGGGTTTGGCGGAATTTCGCCGCTACAGCGGCTTTGGCGAAGCACTGGATGTATTGACCGAAAATCCCTTACCCGGCGTGATTCAGGTCATACCCAAGGCCACAGTGACCGATACCGCCGCGCTGCAGAAACTGGAACGGCAACTTAATCAATACCCGGAAGTCGCGTTCGTACAAATGGATTTACGTTGGGTGGAGCGACTCAGGTCGTTGGTGGAGTTGGTCAGGCGCGGCGTTTGGCTACTGGCCACCTTGCTGGCTTTGGCGGTTATTTTTATTGTCAGCAACACCATTCGTCTGGAACTCAACAACCGCCGCGACGAAGTCTTAATCGCCAAGCTGGTAGGCGCTACCGATGGCTTTATTCGGCGGCCCTTTTTGTACACCGGCCTGTGGCTGGGTTTGTTATCAGGCCTCGGCGCCTGGTTTCTGGTACTGATCGTACTGCTGTTCATTAAGCCTCCCATCGAAAATCTGTCTGCCCTTTACGAAAGCAATTTCCAGTTGATCTTCCTGAGCTTTACCGACAGTCTGACCCTGATCGCTCTGTCCGCCCTGTTAGGCATGTCAGGGGCGGCCGTGGTCTTGCAACAACAACTCAAATCCATGAAGCCGGAATAGCCGATCATACACCTCTTCCCAGCTATATAGCTCAGCCCCCGGCAAAACATTAAAGCCCCGTCATCACCGAATCGCACCGGAACTTGCGGCAGGATTAGCACTCTACCTAATGGAGTGCTAACATAGAGCTATTCAACGTATCGGCCGCGATACGCATAGGCAAGATTTAACACACCACTTAAGCGAGGTCACTTCATGAACCAGGCATTGACATCAGCAGTACCCCATACGCTATCGGTAGGTACTTTTGACGCTTATATCAACACCATCAGCCAATTACCCTTGCTTGAGCAAACGCGTGAACAAGAATTAGCGCGTCGTTTCCGTGAACAAGGCGACCTGAGCGCGGCTCGGGAGTTGGTCATGGCCAATTTACGTTTTGTCGTGCATTTGGCACGCGGCTACAGCGGCTATGGCCTGCCCCTGCCGGATCTTATTCAGGAAGGCAACATTGGCCTGATGAAAGCGGTCAAGCGTTTTGACCCGGACATGGGCGTGCGCTTAGTTTCCTTTGCTGTACACTGGATTCGTGCGGAAATCCACGAATTCATCATTAAAAACTGGCGCATTGTCAAAATCGCCACCACTAAAGCGCAACGCAAATTATTCTTCAACCTGCGTAAATCCAAAAAACATCTGGGATGGCTGAGCAAAAACGAGGCTGAAAACCTGGCTAAGGATTTGAAGGTCGATCTTAAGACCGTGTACGAAATGGAACAACGCCTGGATAGCGTGGATTTGGGGCTGGATAATGGCCAAGGAGAAGACGCCAACAGCACGCCCGCGCCTATTCATTATCTGGAACAACAAAACGCCGACCCGGCCGAGCTTCTGGAACAAAATCAATGGAACGACCATGAACACCAACAGCTGCACCAGGCGCTGAGCACGCTGGATGCCCGTAGCCTGGATATTCTCAAATGCCGCTGGCTATCGGAACAAAAAGCCACCTTGCACGAACTGGCCGAACGCTATGCCGTATCACCAGAGCGCATCCGGCAATTAGAGCAAAAAGCCTTGAAAAAGCTAAAGCAAGGCATAACATTGGCCGCCTAAACAAAAATCTCGGCCAGAAAATGACGCATGGCCTGCCAGGAGCGACGCTCTGCATCTGGCTGGTAAACCGTGCCGAAATCTACGTCGTTCGCTTGAGGATTGGTAAACGCATGCAGGGTTTGTCCGTACACATGCACCTGCCAATCCACGCCAGCTTCGGTTAACTCAGTCTCCAAGGCGACAACATCTTCAACCGGCACCATAGGGTCATCATGACCATGCAACACCAAAACCTTGGCCTGAATCGCTTCGTTAGCCAGCGCCTCGGGAGCGCGCAATAAACCATGAAAACTGACCACGCCACGTAGCGACGCACCGCTACGCGCCAAGTCCAACACGCATAGTCCACCGAAACAAAAACCTATCGCGGCGATACGTTGCCGATCCACTTGAGACAGGCTGACTGCCGCCTCCAGCCCGGCCAATAAACGTTGTCGTAATTTACCCCGGTCAGCCATAAACGGCTGCATCAGCTTGGTATTTTGCTCAGGAGTCTGTCCCAGTACGCCCTCGCCATAAACATCCAGCGCCACACCCAGATAACCCAGCTCAGCCAATTGCCGCGCTTTGGCCTCGACAAAACCATCCCGGCCCGCCCAGGCATGACAAACCAATACCGTTGGCATCGGCCCTTTGATCTCGGCATCATAGGCGACATAAGCCTGCAAGGCTGTGTTATCGTCCGTGTAAGCCAAAACATCGCTGACAATTCTCACGTTGACCTCCTACTGGTTAATTTTGTCATGCAAAAAAGCCAAGAAACCGCGCCCGCCCGCCTCGACCAAATCCAACACCTGCTCAAAGCCTTGAGCGCCACCATAGTAGGGATCAGGCACGGCGCGAACACCCGTTTCTGGCGCAAAGTCCAGCAATAAATGCAGTTTATGACGCAATGCTTCAGGACATGCCGAGCGCAAAATCGCAAGATTGTCATCATCCATGGCCAATAAGTAATCAAAATCCTCAAAATCGCCATAGGTCACTTTGCGGGCACGCAAGTGATGCAGCTCAATGCCTCGCGCTAAGGCCGCTTGTTGGGCGCGATGATCTGGCTGCTCGCCAATATGATAAGCATGGGTGCCGGCTGAATCGATTTCGATCACGGTCTCTAGCCCCTGCTCTTTGACCAATCGGGCAAATACCCCTTCCGCCGTGGGCGAACGGCAAATATTGCCCATGCAAACAAATAAAACGCGAATAGGTGACATAAAAAGTTGGACAGACTTCACAAAAAACCCCTACAGCCTATGCGCTTATGGTTTCGGGGGCCGAAATACTCTATGATTACCCTGAACTTTGCTTGGAATTGCCGTCATTGCCGATGACGCCGCTTAAACGGCATCGCCTGTGCTCTGGACGGCCAGGTTTCATCTTAACATTGAAGCCTGCCAGGGTCATCCAGGCCTGATGCGAAGCGGTTATGGTAAATCTCAAACTACCTAAGGATGATCCCCTGACTATCCTGGTGAACATAATCGGGAACCAGGCGGTTCCTACTGAATTAGTCGTTAAGTCTGTTAGACTTCTCATTTTTTAATAACAAAATTCCATGCCACGGAGCGAGTTCAGATGCGCTTAATGAATCTTTATTCAGTCGGTACCAAAGTTGTGGGTGTTGCCTTTTTAGCGACCGCTTTAGTTGCCATTGGCTTTGTTGCGATTTTCGCCAGCAAACAACACCAGAACTTAATCGACAATGAAATCCGTAATGCCAGAAACCTATTGATGATTTCTGAATCCATCATGGAAAACATCGATAAACGATGGCAAGACGGCGTGTATTCAGTCGACTTGCTCAAACACATGCTGGATAGTCATTCGGAAACCAACCCGGATACACTAATAAAAAGCACCATTCCGGTTTTCAATGCCTGGGCCATGCTACGCGCCAAAGAGGAGCAGAGTCAGTTCAAATTCAAACCGGCCAGGATTGGCGCCCGCAATCCCACCCATGAAGCGGATGCGATAGAACAGCAAGCCCTGAACTTTTTTACCCAGAACCCCGAGGCCCAGGAATGGTCAACCCTGGATCAAGACACGCAAACCTTGCGCTATTTTCGGCCGGTCAGGTTGACCCAGCAATGTGAAATCTGTCATGGTGATCCAGCAAAATCGCTGAGCTACTGGGACAATACCCAGGGCCAGGATATTTTTGGCTATCCGATGGAAAATAAAAGAGCCGGCGACCTGTATGCCACCTTTGAACTGATATCGCCCACTGCCAGCTTAAACGACGTGCTCAATCAGGAAATCCTCATTGCCAGCGGTTTAGCGGCGCTGTCCTTGTTGATCATTTCCCTGATTCTGTATTTTTCAACCGAACGCATTGTTGTTGCGCCATTGACCGACCTGGCCATCAACCTCCACAATATTGCCTCGGGTGAAAGCAATCTGAGTGCCCGGTTAAACATTGGCGGCAAATCAGAACTTGCCTGGGTAGCCAGCAGCTTCAACACCTTCGTCAAGAAATTATCCAAAACCATCGATCAAATCGACCGAACCAGCACCACGCTGGCAAACTCCTCGAAAGAGCTCACCAACACCAGCCAGCAAACCCGACGCGGCGTTGACACTCAGCTCACCGAAACCACTCAGGTCGCCACGGCGATGGAAGAAATGACCGCGACGGTGCAAGAAGTTGCGCGCAATGCTCTAAGCGCCTCTCAAGCGGCCCATGAAGCCGACGCGGAAGCGGTCAAGGGCAAAAAAGTGGTGACCGATACCGTTGACAGCATCAATCGTCTGGCTCAGGAAATTGAAAATGCGGCCCGGGTCATCCACGAACTGGAAACCGACAGTCAAAGTATTGGTGAAGTGCTAGGCGTCATTCAAGGTATTGCCGAACAAACCAACCTGCTGGCACTGAACGCCGCCATTGAAGCCGCCCGAGCTGGTGAGCAAGGTCGTGGTTTTGCCGTGGTGGCCGATGAAGTGCGCACCCTGGCCAGCCGCACGCAAAGCTCGACCCAGCAAATTCAAAGCACCATCGAACGCTTGCAGCGCCGTGCTGAACAAGCCGTGGCAGTGATGGAAAACAGCCAGAAACAAGCCTCCAGCAGTGTCGATCAGGCACAGAATGCCGGTAACAGCATTACCAGCATCAACCAAAAAATCGACATCATCAATGACATGAACAACATGATCGCCAGTGCCGCCGAACAACAAAGCTCGGTTGCCGAGGAGATTAACCGCAACATCAGCAACATCAACGTCATCACCAACGAAACTGCGGCCGGCGCGCAAAATACCGCTTCCGCGTGTCAATCGTTGCAAGATCTGGCCGAGGAATTGCGCGGATTGGTCGCACAATTTCGCACCTGACCCATCACCCACCCCACATGGCCAGATTGACCTCTGGCCATGTCACATTCCCATACAGCCCCCCATGACCACAGCTTCAGCCAATCTCTGCCATGGCAGAACTTAATCCTCAGCAACAACAAGCCATCACCACAATTGACCACCCCTTACTGGTGCTCGCTGGCGCCGGCAGTGGCAAAACTCGCGTCATTACCGAAAAAATCGCCTATCTGCTGCAACAAGGCATGGCGGCGCGGCATATCGTAGCCGTCACATTCACCAACAAGGCGGCCCGGGAAATGCGCCACCGTGTCAACCAAAAACTGGTTGGCCAAAACATACGCGGCCTGCGCATTTGCACATTTCATGCGCTGGGCTTTGATATTCTCAAACGCGAACACAAACACCTGGATTATCAGGCGCAACTGACCTTGTTTGATAGTCAAGATCAGCTGGGGCTGATTAAAAATCTGCTAGCCCAGCAACATCTTGATGCCGATCAAGCGCAAGCGATCGCCCAGCAAATCAGCCGCTGGAAAAATCAGGGGCTTGACCCTGTCGGCGTGCTCGCACAAATCAACACCGACCAACAACTGGCCGCGCATTGTTATGAGCACTACGAACGCACACTGAAAGCCTACAACGCGCTGGATTTCGATGATCTGATTCTGAAACCCGGACAATTGTTTGAACAACACCCCATGATCTGCCAACGCTGGCAGCATAAACTGCGCTATTGGCTGGTAGATGAATACCAAGACACCAACCAGGCGCAATATCGCCTGCTGGCGCAACTGGTCGGACGCGCCGGTCAATTCACCGTGGTCGGTGATGATGACCAGTCCATTTATGCCTGGCGCGGCGCGCACCCGGAAAATCTCCAGCAAATCGCCGTGGACTTCCCCCGCCTTGAAGTCATCAAGTTGGAACAAAACTATCGCTCCACACGCACCATTTTGCGACTGGCCAACCACCTGATCACCAACAACCCGCACACGCATCTCAAACGCCTTTGGAGCGACAAGGGCGAAGGCGAACCGGCACGGGTGATCACCCATAAAAATGAACAAACCGAAGCCCAACAAGTGGTGGCGGAAATCATTCATCACCGTTTACGCCACGGCAGCCACTATGGCGATTATGCGATTTTGTATCGCGGCAATCATCAAGCGCGACTGTTTGAAAGGATACTGCGTGAACACAGCGTGCCCTACTTCATCAGTGGTGATCAGTCCTTTTTCGCCAATCTGGAAATCAAAGACGCCCTGGCCTACTTCCGATTATTGACCAATCCACATGACGACGCCGCCTTTTTGCGTATCATCAACACACCACGCCGGGAAATCGGGCCAGCAACGCTGGAAAAACTGGCTCACTGGGCACAGCAGCGCCAGCTTAGTTTGTTCAACGCCTGCCGAGAGCTGGGGCTGGCCCAACAATTAACGGAAAGTGCCTGGCAGCGACTGCAAACTTTCACCAACTGGGCCGAAGAGGCTGGCGGCCTGCTCCAATCCGCAACCTGGGCGAAACATCTTGACGCCGTACTCGCGCAAGTCGGCTATCGCGACTGGTTACGCGAACAAGCCGCAAGCGCAGGCGCTTTTGAGCGCAAAGCGCGCAATCTGGATGAATTGTTAAATTGGCTACAACGCATGGCCGAACCCGAATCCGGCGCGATCCTCAGCCTGAACGAAGTGATCAGCAAAATCCTGCTACTGGACATTCTCGACCGGCAACAAGACCAGGAAGCCGGTGACCAGGTCAGCCTGATGACCTTACATGCCGCCAAAGGTCTGGAATTTCCGCATGTCTTTCTGGTGGGCATGGAAGAAAACCTGCTACCGCATGAGAACAGCCTGGCCGATGGTCAAATCGAGGAGGAACGCCGCCTCGCGTATGTCGGCATTACCCGGGCGCAACAAAGCCTGACCTTCAGCCTGTGCCGACAGCGCAAACGCCAAGGTGAATTTATCGAATGCCAACCTAGCCGTTTTTTAGCCGAATTACCCGAACAAGACCTCCACTGGCCAGCCAAAAAGCCTTTACCCGAAGCCGAGCGCAAAGCTCAGGCACGCGCCAATCTTAATCATCTGAAAGGTTTATTGGCCGAACCTGGCTAAGCTTTTTCCCGAACACGGTGACTTCTTTTACGCTAAAGCTCTCTGGGAAAGAGCCAGCAAGGTATTGATCACGCCAGGGCGAAATTGGCGATTGATCGTTATCGCGTAAAAATGTTCATACACATTCGGCAGCACCATACACTCTGCCAGCGTGCCCTGTGCGATTTCATCTTTGACCACCACGCTAGGCAACACCGTAAAAGTATCGGTATCACGCACCAACAAACGCAGCATTGCCATATCGTCGGCTTCGGCCTGGATCTCAGGACGAAAATCGTAACGCCCGCAAAAACCATCAAACGCCCGGCGAATTTCATTGCTGCTGCCCGGTAAAATCCAGCGCCGACTCTGATAGCCTGCGGGAAAAGGCAACTCCGGCTTATGCTCGGGGTGGGCTAAAATGGCAATGGGTTGACGCGCCAGAAGCTGAATCTGCCAAGGTGCTTCCATCTCATCATCCTGATCTAACTGGGTATTGGTCAAGATTAAATCAAATTGATGCCGCACCAACCCGTCCAGTAAGGCATTCATATTCCGGGCATACAGACTGAAGCGAACATTTTCCTTGCCCATGATGGGCGAAATAAAACGTTCAATAAAGTTCCGCGACATGGTTGACAGCATACCGATACGCACCTGTTGATACTCCCCGGCCAGGCCATCCTTAAGCCAGGATTCCAACTCAGCGCCTTTGCTAAAAATATCCTGAGCAAAAGCGAGCACTTTATGGCCGGCTTCTGTTAACAACAGCTGACGTCCCTGGCGCTCAAATAAGGCTACGTCGATAGTGGTCTCAAGCTGTTTGATTTGTGTTGACAACGCTGATTGGGAAATATGCAACTGGCGTGCTACTTGAGTCAGATTGCCCTGAGTCGCCACTTTCCAGAAGTAATAAAGATGATGATAGTTAAGTCGACTCATAAGTGATGTGATCAAACTGTTGCAGGAAACGCCGATCTTGACGCGATTTTCTATACAGGACAGCAAGCCATTCCTCATCAAACGCAGCCATTCTCAATTTAGAGTCCAAAAAGGCCATGGGGAGCAGTGGGCGAGGATGTCGGCCGAATGAATTGCCGTAAAGCCCCCATGGATGGGTTCACGGCGTTCCTCGCCCCCTGCCCCCCATGTCTTACGCGCTCAAACTGAGAATGGCTGCATCAAACCGGGCACCATTGGCGCGCCGGAGTCGGTGCGTGTATCATAGCGCCTTCGTTCAATGTTCGGCAAAAATACACCTATGCCATCGTTTTGGATCAAACTGCGCGCTTTTGGCATGGCTTTAGAGCACTTCAATCGCAAGATAGGTTTGGCTGTGGCCTGGCTAACCCTGATCATGGTACTTACGCTGTTCGTGGTGGTCGTACTGCGTTATGGTTTTAACTATGGCTCCATCGCCTTACAAGAATCGGTCAGCTTCATGCACGCCGCCGTATTTCTGCTCGGTGCCGCTTACACTCTGGATGACAATGCGCATGTTCGAGTCGATATTTTCTATCAACGCGGCTCGGTTCGCGCCAAGGCGTGGGTGGATTGCCTGGGCACACTACTACTGCTATGGCCGGTCGCCCTGTTCATATTTTTCAGTAGTCTGGACTATGTTCAAGAGGCCTGGCGCATACAGGAATCGTCCAGCAATCCGGGAGGCTTACCGGGTATTTACCTCCTCAAAACCCTGTTGCTGATATTTCCCGTGCAACTGTTGATACAAAGCCTGGGCAGCTTGTGCGCCCGCCTCCCCTCGCTGTTAACGACCAAACCCACCCAGCCCGACTGAATGAAGTTCATCAATTCACGACAACATCATGTCCATGCCAAGTTACAGGCTTAATTTGATCATTATGGCCTGGCTAAGCAGCGCCAGCTTATGCCTCGCTGACACGCCCCCCTGCCTGCCCCTGGACACCGCGCTCGCCCTGGCCGTGGCCGACAATCCCAACCTGGCACAATTGCAGGCACGCGCTAAGGCCCTGGCCGCCATACCCTCACAGGTCGACGCCCTGCCCGACCCAACCCTCAGCCTCAAAGCCTTGAATCTGCCGGTAGACAGTTTCGACATCGGTCAGGAGGCGATGACTCAGCTTCAATTCGGCCTGACGCAAACACTGCCCTTCCCCGGTAAGCGCGAACTGACCGCGCAAGCCGCTCAATTTGACGCCGCCGCCGCGAGCCGTGATATTGATGAAGCCCGCACACAATTGCTGCACAGCGTCAGCCAATCCTGGTGGGCATTATGGTATCTCGACCATGTTCTGGAAATTATCGAAGCCAATCAGGCGCTGCTTAAGCAGTTTGTCGATATTGCCCTAACCCAATACCAGGTTGGCGAGGGCCTGCAACAAGATGTCTTGCTGGCACAACTTGAACAATCGCAATTGCTGAACCAGAAGCTGCAATTTACCGGCGCCCGGCAACAAACGCTGGCCCGCTTAAATGCCTTACTGAACCGCCCAAGCGACACCCCCATCACACCGCCACCTCAGCCTGATAAAGCCTTGCCAACGCTGCTGCCCGAAGCACAATTACTGACCCGGGCCGAACAACACCGTGCGCAACTGGCCGCCCGACACGCTCAGGTTCAGGCCGCCCAGGCGCGTTTACAGCGCGCCGAACAGGATTATTATCCGGACCTGACCTTGGGCATTGCCTATGGCGTGCGTGACAACACGCCCGCCCAAACAGCGCGTGCTGATTTTCTAAGCGTGCAAATGTCGGTTAACGTGCCCGTGTTTTTTGCCGCCAAGCAAGACCAACAAGTCGTGCAACGTAGCCAGGAACTGGCTCGGCAAAAATATTTATTACAGGATCAATGGAATCAGATACGTGCCGATATTGCCAGCGCGGCAAGCCGTTTTCAGCAAGCCAAATCGCAAGTGACGTTATTCAAAACCGGCATCATTCCGCAAGCCCGGCAAACCGTGGCATCGATGCTGGCCGGGTACCAAGTCGGCAAAGTCGATTTTCTCAATCTGGTGCGCAGCCAGATCGCGCTGCACAATCACCAAACGCAATACTGGCAAGCGCTAAGCCAGGCTCGGCAAAGTATCGCCGAGCTCACCGCCCTGGTCGGCGCGGAAGTCATCGATGCGCCTTAAATCGGGGCTCACCGCGCTGCTCAGCCTGATGCTGGGCACAGTGCTGGGTTTACTGTTGAGTCAATCAGAACCAACACCGCCCCCCTCGGCCCCGCACCAACCCTTGTTCTACCGTAACCCGATGAATCCCGACATCACCTCACCGGTACCGCGCAAGGACAGCATGGGCATGGATTATGTGCCGGTTTATGCCGATGCCCTGCCCCCCGACATACCGGGCACGGTGCGGATCAACCCGGTCATCGAACAAAATATCGGCGTGCGCACCACGCGGGCGCGCCGGGAAAGCTTATCCAGAATCGTGCGTGCGGTTGGCCGGGTGGCCTATGATGAAGAACGACTGGTGCGCCTGCACCCCAAAACCGAAGGTTGGATCGAAACCCTGACCATCGATAAAACCGGCGATTGGGTGGACAAGAATCAGGAGCTGTTAAGCATTTACTCCCCGCAACTGGTCGCCAGTCAACAAGAATATCTATTAGCGTTAAACAACCTCAAAGCCCTGGCAGATAGCCCTATCGCGGACATTCGCCAAGGTGCCGCAGCCTTGCTGAACAGTACTCGGGAACGCTTAAAACTCCTGGACGTACCTGCCCATCAATTGCACGAACTAAACACCACCCGAATATTGAAAAAAAGCCTGCATATTCATGCCCCGGCAGCCGGCATTGTGATCAATATCGGCGCACGCGAAGGCCAATACGTCACTCCCGCCACAGAACTGTATCTGATTGCCGATTTATCCAAGGTGTGGGTCTATGCCGATATTTACGAAAATGAACTGCCCTGGGTCAGCGTCGGCGATGCCGTAGAAATGCGCCTGGCCGGCATACCCGGGCAAGTTTTTACCGGCAAACTGGCCTATATCTACCCCTTTGCCGAACCGAAAACACGCTCGATCAAAGTCCGCCTGGTATTTGACAATTCCGACTGGCGCCTGAAGCCTGACATGTATGTGCAAGTAGCCATTCTGGCCGCTAATCAATCGTATGCAGTCACCATCCCCAGTGAAGCGGTGATTCGCTCTGGAACTCGCGACCAGGTTTTTATCAAACGCGGCCCCGGCCAATTTGAACCACGACAAGTCACTTTAGGGCTGGCCAGCGAAGGCAAAGTCGCCGTACTTGACGGCCTTGACGAAAACGAAGAAGTGGTGACCTCCGCACAATTTCTGATTGATTCGGAATCCAAGCTGCGCGAGGCCACCGCCAAAATGATCGCCCTGCCCCCATCCGGCACAAGCCATGATTGAAACACTGATCGAACAAGCCCTGAAACATCGTCCGCTGGTGTTGATCGGCATATTGGTACTGGCCGGATTGGGCATCTGGTCATTCAAAACCCTGCCACTAGACGCGCTCCCGGATTTATCGGACGTACAGGTCATTGTGTTCACCGAATATCCAGGACAAGCCCCGCAAGTGGTTGAACAGCAAATCACCTATCCGCTCACCACCGCCTTGCTGAGCGTGCCCAAAACCAAAGTGGTACGCGGCTTTTCCTTTTTCGCACTATCGTTTGTGTATGTCATTTTCGAAGATGGCACCGATATTTATTGGGCGCGGTCGCGGGTGTTGGAAGCGTTGAACTACGCCCGCAAACGCCTGCCGCAAGGCGTCAACCCGGCACTTGGGCCGGATGCTACCGGCGTGGGTTGGGTATATGAATACGCTCTGGTCGATACCCTTGGGCGTTTCGACCTGGCTGAATTGCGCTCGATTCAAGACTGGTACCTGCGCTACCCGCTGCAAACCGTCCCAGGCGTCGCCGAAGTTGCCTCGGTCGGCGGTTTTGTCAAACAATACCAAATCGAAGTTGACCCCAACGCCTTGCTGGCCTACGGCATTCCACTGAGCAAAGTCAAACAAGCCATTCAACGTTCTAATAACGATGTCGGCGGTCGGCTGGTGGAAATGGCTGAAACCGAATACATGGTGCGCGGCCTAGGCGCACTGCAAGGCATTGACGATCTAAACCAGGTTCCCGTCGGCGTCGATGCCAACGGCACACCCATTCGCGTGCAAGATATCGCCCATGTGCATATCGGCCCCGAATTGCGCCGTGGCGTGACCGAACTCGATGGCATGGGTGAAGTGGTCGGTGGCGTGGTTATTCTGCGTTATGGCGCCAATGCTCAGGCCACCTTATCCGGCGTGCGCGCCAAGCTGGCACAACTGAGTGAAGGCCTGCCTGAAGGAGTCACCCTGGTTCCGGTCTACGATCGCAGCAAATTGATCGAACGCGCTGTGGCCACCTTATATCAAGCACTCGGTCAGGAACTGGTGCTGGTTTGCCTGTTGGTCGCGTTGTTTCTGCTGCATTTACGCTCATCGCTGGTCATCGTCATCACCCTGCCCCTAGGCGTGTTGGCGGCGTTTATCATCATGCGCCAGCAGGGTCTGAACGCCAACATCATGTCGCTGGGCGGCATTGCCATCGCCATTGGCGATATGGTCGATGGCGGCATTGTGATGCTGGAAAACGCGCATAGACATCTGCTGGCCGCCACCGCCAGAAAACAAGCGCCGCTCAATACTCAAGAACACTGGAAAACCATTGCCACCGCCAGCAAGGAAGTCGGCCCCACGCTGTTCTTTTCCTTGCTGGTCATCACCGTCTCATTCACGCCGATTTTTGCCATGCAAGCCCAGGAAGGCCGCCTGTTCAGCCCGCTGGCCTACACCAAATCCTACGCCATGGCCGCAGCGGCGTTGCTGACCATCACCGTAACCCCGGTACTGATGGGTTATCTGGTGCGCGGTCGCTTGTTGGCCGAACAGCGCAGCCCGGCCAACCGGCTGTTACGCGCCTGGCACCAACCCCTGCTGCACGCGGCAATGCGCAAACGCAAAACCGCCATGCTACTGGCCACGCTGGCGCTTTTGTCCACAGCCTATCCATGGTCACGCCTGGGTTCAGAATTCATGCCACCCCTGGACGAAGGCGATATTTTGTACATGCCCTCCACCTTCCCGGGCCTGTCCATCACCAAAGCCCGGGAATTGCTGCAACAAACCAACAAAATCATCAAAACCTTCCCAGAAGTCGAGCATGTCTTCGGCAAAGTTGGCCGGGCTGACAGCGCCACCGATCCGGCGCCGCTGTCGATGATCGAAACCATAATCAGCTTGAAAGACAAAGCCTTATGGCCGGACGCCACGAAAACCACCCAACAACTAATTACCGAAATGGATCAGGCCATTGCCTTTCCCGGCGTAGCCAACAGTTGGTCGCTCCCGATCAAAACGCGCATCGACATGCTCTCCACCGGCATTAAAACACCGGTCGGCGTCAAACTCTCAGGGCCGGATCTTGCCGAACTGCAACGCCTGGCCAAAGCGGTTGAACAAACCCTGAAAACCTTGCCAGAAACCCTATCCGCCTTCGGCGACCGTGCCGTAGGTGGCTATTATCTTGATTTCGATATTGATCGCCAGCAAGCCGCACGTTATGGACTCACCACAGGCGATGTACAAGAAGTGATCGAAACCGCGATTGGCGGCACCAACATCAGCGAAAGCATTGAAGGTCTGGAACGCTACCCGATCAACCTGCGTTATCCCAGAGAATTGCGCGATAACCTGGAAAGCCTGCAACGGGTATTGATTCCCACCCCCACCGGCGCCCATATTCCACTGGCCTTGCTGGCCAAACTGCAACTGCGACGCGGGCCACCTGTGATCAAAAGTGAAAACGCCCGTCCTAACGCCTGGGTTTATGTCGATCTGAATACCAACGACATTGGCGGCTATGTCAACAAAGCACGCCCCTACCTGGCCGAACGACTCAAGCTACCCGAAGGCTACACGCTCAGCTGGTCCGGGCAATTTGAATACATGCAGCGTGCCGCCGATCGGTTGCGCATTGTCATTCCCATCACCTTACTGATTATTTTTTTGCTGCTATATCTGTCCTTCGGCACTATCGTCGCGCCATTGATCATAATGCTCACCGTACCTTTCGGTCTGGTCGGCGGCATCTGGCTGGTCTATCTTTACGGCTTTAACCTGTCGGTAGCCGTTTATGTCGGCCTGATTGCCCTTGCCGGCACCGCCGCCGAAACCGGCGCCATGGTATTAAATTTCATTGACCTGGAAATCAAGCGCCTGCGGCAACAGCACCAACGCTCCCTGACAACCCTGGAAATCCATCAGGCCGTCAGCCAGGCCACCGGACAACGGCTACGCCCTATTGCCATCACCGTATTCACCACCTTGCTCGGCCTATTACCCGTGATGTGGGCGGAAGGCGCCGGCGCCGATGTCACGCAACGCATCGCCGCCCCGGTACTAGGCGGCATGGTCAGCGTATTGCTGGTCAGTTTGCTGATATTCCCAGTGGTTTACAGCAGCGTGTTAATCTGGCAGGAATCCCGCCACCGCACGTAACCGTTCACAGTCTGCCCTCCTTTGGAGGGTGTCGTAACAGTCGGAATAACAGCGCAGCCCGGATGGGACAAAGCGTAATCTACGGACGTTAATGCTATTCCCGTATTACGCTCTGCTTCTTTGCAAAGGAAGGTTGAGGGAGATTTCTTCAGCCTGTGAACGGTTACGAGGCAGCCTCACTCCCGGGTAAGAAGCCTTCGACAAAAAATCTTTTAAGCGTGAACGCTGAATGCGTTATTGTCTACTGCTTTGAAAAATTGTAAATAGAGCCAAATTTAGCCTTCAAGACCATCTTGTTTTCAGTTCTTTCAATCAAGGTATAGACATTGAACCGCCCCGCTCTACCGAGTACTGCAACTTTCAACTTTCCATCCTCTATAACATATTTGACAGGTGGTTGATCATAAAAACCACCTTCGCGAGGAATATTAGAGATCGTCAATGTATTTTCATCAAATTTCCAGGTATCTTCCCGTGCAATAAGTTCACCGCTTGTAGCAGATTGCTTGGTCGATTCAAGCTTCCAAGTGCCTAAAATTTCTTTGTTAGACTGAAGTGTAATATCGGCGTTTACGATTCCTGCAAAGGTTGATATACCTAATAAAATAGCTATGAAGCTTAATATTTTCATTTTTTCCTCATTTTTTATGATAACGAGTAAATCATTGTACGCGCATGATGAAAAGACAGCAATTATCGGCTATTTATTGAAAATAGCCCAGGTAGTGTCGTCACAATAAGTCAATCCGTGAGAACGGTCCGATTAGTTCCTGGCCGCCGTCCAAATTCACTGCCTCATGCTATGGGCTGGCGTCTCGTGACGACACCACCTAAGGGGATCGGCTGCTTGTTTATTAGAAACCGAAAAAGAACGCATCTCACCCCACGGCTTCATGGTGGCGGTCAAGAACACAGGCTTAGGCCCGGCACATTGCCTAGCCACCAA
>JAVVEW010000002.1:0-102463 GCA_032251045.1 Methylococcales bacterium | reverse complement strand
AGACACCGAGTACGGTGCAAAAAGCGATGGAAAAACAGGTGAATGCCGAACGGGAAAAACGCGCTATTCTGGCGAGAGCCGAAGGGGATAAGCAAAGCCGCATTAATACCTCGGAAGGGACGATGCGAGAATTGATTAATTTGTCGGAAGGCGAGCGACAACGCCTGGTCAACGAAGCCGAAGGCAGGGCTTCGGAAATTCTGTCATTGGCGAGAGCGACCGCCGATTCGATCGAGAAAATTGGCCATGCGGTGGTGCAACCCGGCGGCGAAGATGCGATCAAGCTTAATTTATCGGAAAAATTTATCGACAATATTTCCCATTTGTCCGATGCGGAAACGTCGGTTATTTTTCCGGCCGATTTGACCAATCTGAATCAATTGCTGGCAGCGCTGGATTTACAAATCGAGCACCGGAAGGGGTAATCCCAGCAATTCCCGCTTTGGCATTCAAAAAGGGCATGGGGTGTGTTTGGCGAGGATGTCGGCAGCAAGGATGCTGCCGTCAAGCCCCCAGGGATGGGTTTACGGTGCTCCTCGACAGACACACCCCATGCCCTAAGCACCGCAAAAATACTCAAACTGAATTGCTGGGGTAATCCGGCCAATATTACTTAAATTACAGGGTGGCTAGCGTGCGTATCGGCGTTTTGATTGTGTTTATGGTAGCGCTTGCCTTGAGCGGTCTGATACCAGGCAAGAGTCAGGCCGAAACAGCATCGCCGGTATACCTTGTCGATATCGATGCCATGATCAATCCCGGTTCGTTGGCCTTACTTGAACATGCCATCGAAACCGCCGAAACGAATGCCGCGGCGGCGCTGATCGTGCGCATCAACACCCCGGGCGGTATGCTCAGCACTACGCGGGACATGGTTAGAGCAATCGCGGATTCCAGGGTGCCTGTCATCGGTTATGTGGGGCCTTCAGGCGCCAGCGCCACGTCGGCCGGCGCCTTCATCTTGTTATCCACCCACATGGCCGTGATGAATACCGGCACCAATGTCGGCGCTGCGTCACCGGTGGCGGGTGACGGCGGCGACATTGACGGAACCCTGGGCAAGAAAGTCATGAACGACAGCAAGGCTTTTATGCGCAGCATCGCCAACGATCATCATCGCAATGCCGATATCGCCGAACGTTTTGTCTCTGAAGCGAAAAGCCTGACTGCCCAGGAAGCCCTGCAAGCCGAGGTGATCGATCAGGTGGTGCCGGTATTTTCCGAGCTGCTGCAGGCTGTTGACGGCCGCGACATTCAAGTCCAGGGAAAGAAAATGACGCTGACAGTCGCCGGTAGAGACGTTCGCCAGATCGAACCGCGCCTGATTGACTATCTATTGAAAATGGTCGCTCATCCCCAGATTGCTCATCTGTTGATTTCATTCGGCTTGCTCGCCATTTACGTCGAAATGCTCAGTCCTGGCCTGACCTTACCCGGTGTATTGGGCGGGATTGCCGTTGTGCTGGGATTGATCGGCGTACAAGCCTTGCCGGTCAATGTCGGCTTTTTACTGTTAATGCTGTTCGGCATGACCCTGATGGTGGCCGAATATTTTGTTGCGGGTTTTGGCGTGCTCGGGATCGGCGGCGCGGCGGCCTTCATACTCGGCAGCTTAAACCTGTTCGATGCGCCGATATCGACCGATGAACATGACATGATCATGACGGTCAGCATGGCGGTCAGCGCGGCGATGCTGTTCGCCACGCTGATCATTACCGGCAGTCTGGCTTTCGGTAAACGCAAACAGAGACACCTGGAAGGTCAATGCGGAGAGGCGATGGTGAACTTCGATCGCAGCGGCTATGTGTTGGTTGGTCAACAGCGCTGGGCGGCCGATACCATGGAGCCTTTGCAGCATGGCGACCCGATTGTCGTCGTTAAGCAAGATAAGCATGATCGACTGTTGGTGAAGAAATTGTCGCAGTCATCTTAGACCTATCGCACAGCCGCGCTCAGCGTCGGCCATGCTCAATTTGAAGCTAAACGGGTCTGGTGACCATGACTGGCCTGGCGCAAGGCTTGAAGCCAGTGTGTTTGTTTTTGTGCAAGGCTCTGGCGGGCATGGGCCGGGCTGGTGGAAGGTAGGTGTTGATAGTGATAGGGGCGTTTCAGCATGGCCTTGACATGTTGATGAAATAGCTTTTCAGCCGTTCGGCCATTGAACAGGATGCTGTGAATGCTTGAATGTTGGGCAAGAAAGCCTGGCAAGTCGTTGACGATCAGACTGCCTGCCACGATATTGGCATCGAGACTGCCGGGACGTTGGCAGCTAGCCAGCACATCCCATACAGCAATTTGGTGAGCAAGTAGGCTATGACAGCGTTGCGCATATTCAGTGCTCGGCGCTATCCCGATAAAGTCCGAGATAATGGCCCAAAACGCGTTTCTAGGATGCGCGTAGTATTGCTGGGCCTTAAGTGAAGCCTGGCCTGGCATGGAACCTAAAATCAGCACGGTTGCATCCGTCCGCGCAAGCGGTGGGAAGCTTTGGATAAGGCGGGTTTGGGATTTCATATGCGCGCTGCGACGACAGGGCCTTAGGGCTTGAAAGCTTGCTTTTCCCAGAAACTTAACGCCGAAAATGGCGTTAATGGTTGTTGTGGTTGGGTGAGTGCGTTTTTGATCCAGGCGCTTGGGATGGCATAAAAATGCAGGCCCCGCTCGTCGCGGCCGATAAAAGTCATAAGGCCAATTAAACGCCCTTGTTGGTCAAACACGCCGCCGCCGCTGGCGCCTTGCATAAAGCCTTGATCGACTTCAAGAATGTGATTGTTTTGGTAAGGATGCGCGGCAATCAGGCGGCCTTCATGCATGCGAACGCCTAAGGCGAAGGGATAGCCAAATAATTGCACGGTCTGACCAACCTGTGCTTGCCCTAGCGGCGCTGTATCGAAGGGCAGGCGGGTCTGAGTGCGAACCACGCAGACATCAAGCTCGGGCAGGCGAGCCTGACTGATAACACGGTACAGTTGATCATTTTTGATCACTTGAATCTGGGTGGCTTTGCGGGTGACATGGCAATTGGTGACAACCAGGTCATGGTCGATCAGAACGCCGGAACCGAGGTGCTGTTGGCGCGCATCTGCCTTGGCAAGGATTTTGACCACGCTGTTAGCTGCTTGCCAATTGGGCGCGGACATGGCTGAGGTCAGGTACAGCAGTAGCAGTAAGGCGTAGCGTCGGCAGTGGTTCATGAGCAGTGATTGGCCTGTTTTGCGGGTTATTGATTTTTGGCAGATCAAGATTTGTTTGGCGTATGCTGGATGGCCGCCTTAGATCCGGTGCGCTTATGTTGTTGCCGTTTTTGCCATCCTTTAATCACCAGTAAGGCCAATAAAACACCGCCATACAGCAAGGGCTCACGCAAGTCGGCTTTTTCCGAAAATAAAAAATGTAATATGGCCAGCCAGGCCGTGATGTGCACCGAGTTATGTAGTTTTTTCCAGTTACGGCCCAATTTACGCATCATGGGTTGATTGGAGGTGGCAAACAGGGGAACCAGCAATAGATAGGCAGCCAGTCCCAGGTCGATTGGCCAACTGATGCGAATATCTTCCAAAATGAGATGCAGGGTGAAATTTTGTTCCAGTAGCAAGTAAACGAAGACATGGACACTACTGTAGAAAAATGTATAAAGCCCTAACATGCGTCGGTAAGCCATGATGCCGGGCCAATGTAATAACAGACGAATGGGCGTGCAGGCTAAGGTGAGCAGCAGAAAGCGCAGCGACCAGATTCCGGTATGCTGGCTCAGTTCTTCCACCGGGTTCGCGCCTAGGTTATCGGTAAACAATGCCCAGATCAGTTGCAACATGGGCAGCAATGCCAGCATAAAGACCAGCTGGCGAATGCGGGGTTGGGCGAGTTTTGGCATATCCTGCCCCTCCTGGTGTTGTTTCGGGCGGGTGTCTTCAGTGTAGGTGTTCGCAGCTCTAAGCCGGTACAGCAGACCGGCCTGAAACAGTCTGCACCGTCAGGCTGTGAACGGTGGCTATTCGACTAGCTTAACAGGTGATCCGGCGCATACAAATCGGCCTGTCTGGCTAGGCGGTCGGTGCTATTAACAAATCCCTTGCCGAGGTTGTCGTAACAGTGAACATGTAGCCGGGATGGAGCATGGTGGGATACGGGAATGGCATACTTACGTCCTCGGGTCAGGAACCCGCCAAAGCGATTCAGGCGGCATTAGCCGTTTGAGCGCTGTAGGAATCTTCGTTCTTTAGGCCAGGAGGGTGTCAAGGTCTAACCAAAACGTCCGGTGATGTAGTCCTGAGTCAAGGCGTGCTTGGGATTGGTGAACATTTCGTCCGTGGAGGCGACTTCAATCAAGCGCCCTAAATGAAAATAACCGGTGCGTTGCGACACCCGGGCGGCTTGCTGCATGGAGTGCGTGACGATGGCAATGGTGTAATTGGCGCGCAATTCGTCGATAAGCTGTTCCACCTTGGCTGTGGCAATTGGATCTAGCGCAGAGCAGGGTTCATCCATCAGAATGACTTCCGGATTGACCGATATGGCCCGGGCAATGCACAGCCTTTGTTGTTGGCCGCCTGATAAACTGGTACCCGGTTGATCCAGGCGGTCTTTGACTTCATCCCAAAGCCCGGCACGCCGCAGTGAGGTTTCAACAATTTCATCTAAATCCACTTTTTTATTAACCAGACCGTGAATTTTTGGCCCATAGGCAATATTTTCGTAGATGGATTTTGGAAATGGATTGGGTTTTTGGAACACCATGCCGATACGTGCCCGTAACGGTACAACATCCAGATGTTTGTCATAGATGTCGATGCCATCCAGCAATATCTGGCCTTTGACACGACAATTGGCGATCGAGTCATTCATTCGATTCAGGCAACGCAGGAATGTGGACTTGCCACAACCTGAGGGGCCAATCAGGGCAATCACTTGATTATCGCCAATATCCAGTGTGATATTGTCAATGGCTTGTTTGTTGTCGTAAAAAACGCTGAGCTCACGACACTGGATGCGGGCTTGTTCGCTGTATACATTTCCGACAGTTTCTGTGGGTAAATGACTGTTAGACAACGAGTGCGAGTTTTTCATAGACGTGTGCAATTCAGCAGATGGGGCTCTATCAAGGGTTAAGTTCATAAAACCTTAAAGTCAGATGAGGGTTACCAACGACGTTCAAGTTTACTACGCAGGTAAACGGCAACGGCATTCATGGCAATCAAAAATAGCAACAGTACCATGATCGCCGCTGAAGTTTTTTCCACGAAAGCGCGTTCCGGACTGTCTGCCCAAAGGTAAATCTGTACCGGCAAGGCGGTGGCAGGTTCGGTAAAACCGTTTGGAATGTCCACGATAAACGCGACCATGCCAATCATCAACAATGGCGCGGTATCACCCAGGGCGCGTGCCATTCCAATTATGGTGCCGGTCAGCATACCCGGCAAGGCCAAAGGCAATACATGATGAAAAATAGCTTGCAATTTAGATGCGCCTACGCCTAAAGCCGCTTCCCGAATCGAGGGGGGCACCGCTTTTAATGCGGCTCGACTGCTGATAATGAAGGTTGGCAAGGTCATTAAGGATAGCACCATGCCGCCCACTAAGGGGGTGCTGCGCGGCAAGTCGAAAAAGTTCAGGAATACTGCCAAACCCAACAGACCAAACACGATGGAAGGTACGGCCGCGAGGTTGTTAATGTTGATTTCAATCCAATCCGTCCAGCGGTTGACGGGTGCGAACTCTTCCAGATAGATGGCTGCTGCCACGCCGACGGGAAAAGAGAAGGCCAGCGTCACTAACAGCATGTAGAACGACCCCATCAACGCGCCGAGAATGCCGGCTAATTCGGGCTCTCGGGAATCACCATTACTGAAAAAAAGGCCATTGAAGCGCTTTTCCAGTAACTGCCTTGCTTGCAATTGCTGAAGCCAGTTCAGTTGTTTAGGGTTGAAATGAGGACTTTGACCGTGTTCATCGAGCTGGATTTCGCCTTTGATCAGCATGTCGACGCGATCATCGGCAGCCAGCCAAAGCGTTTGCCGTTGGCCGAGCAGATCAGGGTTATCCAGTAGCGTTTCACGCAGTTGAAATTGTGCTCCCGAGCTGATTAACGCATATAACGCCTTTTTTTCATGGCGTTGCGTAACGTCCGGAAACGTGGCCAGCAAGGCCTGTTTAACCAGTTTGTTGTAATTGGCCTTGCCCAAGGTTTCGAGGTCATGTTGGCCTTCAGGGCTGAGCAGGGTAGGGTCGAAATGAATGTTCAGGGCAATAAAGGTTTGGCGAAAAGCGCTGATACCCTGACTGCCGATATTGCCAAACAACAGCAGCAAAAAGCCCAGGCTGGCGATAATGGCCAGGCGGCCTAGCCAGATAAAACGCCGTTCTGCGGCACGGCGGCGAGCCAGGCTGGCGTTAACCTTGGCAAAGGTTTGTTGGTGTGTGAGCAGGTTTTTTTCACTCATAGCGTTCCCGATATTTACGCACGATACTCAGCGCCCAGGCATTCAACGCCAATGTCATTAAAAACAACACCATTCCCAAGGCAAACGCGGCCAGCGTTTTGGGGCTGTCAAAAGCCTGGTCACCTACCAGCAAGGTCACAATCTGCACGGTCACCGTGGTTACCGCATCCAGTGGATTGAAGGTTAGCTTGGCGGCAAGGCCTGCGGCCATGACAACAATCATGGTTTCACCAATGGCGCGAGACACTGCCAATAATATACTACCGACAATACCTGGCAGCGCTGCGGGCACCACAATGTGTCGAACTGTTTCCGCTTGTGTCGCGCCCAGCGCATAGGCGGCATCGCGCAGCGATTGGGGGACAGCATTCATGACATCATCAGACAATGAGGACACAAACGGAATAATCATGATGCCCATGACTAAACCGGCGGAGAGTGCGCTTTCCGAAGCCACATCCAGCCCGATATCAGCGCCAAACCCACGCAATGCCGGAGCAACTGTCAAGGCGGCAAAAAAGCCATAGACCACGGTGGGAATGCCGGCGAGAATTTCCAGCGCCGGTTTGGCGGCGGCGCGCACCTTGGCACCTGAAAATTCAGATAAGTAAATGGCCGCCAATAAACCGATGGGCACGGCAACGGCCATCGCAATCGAGGAAATAAGCAGTGTGCCGGCCAGCAAGGGAATCATACCAAACGCACCTGAAGCGCCAACCTGATCAGTGCGCATGGCGGTTTGTGGACTCCAATTCAGGCCAAACAGAAAGTCGGTCAACGGCACTTTCTGAAAAAAGCGAATGGATTCAAATACCACGGATAACACGATCCCCAAGGTTGTCAGCACCGCGACCAAGGCGCAGCCGATCATAAAGACCTTGACCCAGTTTTCAACGCGATTACGCGCCCGCAATTGGATATTTACTTGCCCATACCCGATGCCGGCGACCAGTAAGGCGGTCAGGATGACGGTCAGGGTTTTGGCGGACTGACTCTGGTGCTGGGCGGTCTGATAGTGATCGACGGCGGCTTGAGTTGGTGCCGAGGGTGTGCTGTTAAAGTGTCCAGACAGGGTGTTGCGGACATCATTGAGTAGAAGGTCGATGCGGTTGCTTGATTGGCTTTGCAGGTCAAAAGGCAGTTGGCGTATGACTTGCTCTTCAATCCAGCTTTGTTCAAAACCATTCCAGAGCGTAAGTACAATCAGTGCGGGTGTTAACGCCATGAGCCCGACATAGTAGGCATAATAGCGCTCGGGGGAGTGCGGTTTACCCTGTCGGGCGCGCAGGCCCGAAATTTTGCGCAGCGCCATAAAGCCAGCCGCGACACTGATCAGGATGATAAGCAAAACAAGGATCATGGTGAGGTTACCTGGACTCAGTGGAGTAATTGTTCAAGGGTTGCCCGATAGCGCTGGCGCTCCTGAATCGG
Source organism: Methylococcales bacterium (assembly GCA_032251045.1). Classification (GTDB taxonomy): domain Bacteria; phylum Pseudomonadota; class Gammaproteobacteria; order Methylococcales; family Methylomonadaceae; genus JAVVEW01. Next base: position 94,592 of record JAVVEW010000002.1, on the reverse strand, counting down.
CATGGCAATCAAGCCGCGATCCGCCAGATAGCCGTCATCACCCCAGGCCTTGTCGCTGGTCAGTTCCGATAAAAAATCGGCCATGCCCGGAATCGCCTTGACGTGCGCCTGCTTGATGTAGATATACAACGGGCGTGTGATCGGGTATTGACCTTCCGCAATACGGTAGTAGTTCGGGGGCACGCCAGCGATAGGAATACCACGTAAGCGGTCGGTGTTTTGATCGAGAAAGCTGAAGCCAAAAATACCCACGGCATCGGGATTGACCAAGAGTTTTTGGATAATCAGATTATCATTTTCACCGGCTTCGATAAAATGGCCATCTTCGCGGATGTGATAACAAAGCTGCTGATAGCGCTCGGTATCGTGATCTGCCAATGCTTTCAGGGCGGGAAACGCCTGGCAACCGCCGCCCATGGCCAGCTCTACAAAGCTGTCGCGAGTGCCTGAAGTCGGCGGTGGGCCTAATACTTCGATTTTGACATCCGGCAATGTAGGGTTGACTTGATGCCAATGTGTGTAAGGGTTGGCCATCAGTTGTTCAGGCGCCTTAGGGTCGGGCACCTGACTGGCCAGGGCCAGAAAAATATCCTGTAACGACAAGCGCAAGGGGGTGGCGCTGTGTACTTGCGCCATGGCAATGCCGTCATAGCCCAACTTGAGTTCAATGATCTGATCGACACCATTTTGCTGACAATCTGCTTGCTCCGAGGCTTTGATATGTCTCGAAGCATTGACCATGTCTGGATAAGACAGGCCTATGCCGGAGCAAAAAAGCTTGAAACCTCCGCCGGTACCGGTTGCTTCTACCTTAGGGGCGCGAAAGCGCGAGGTTTTACCAAACTGTTCGGCGGCAACGGTGGCAAATGGGTAAACTGTCGAGGAGCCGACCATGCTAACGTGATCACGCCCAGACCATGCCGACACAGTCAGGCTATATAACAAGGTCAGGTACAACGTGAATTGACAAAGCGTTTTCATGAGCAAGCGGGTAGCCAAAATAACGCTCTAGTATACCTGGATCCTGTGACATTTTGGTGACGGGTGTTGGTATACAGCCATTCTCAGATCGAGCGTTTTCACGGTGCTTTAGACGTGGGTGGCACTCGTCGAGGAACGCCGTGAACCCATCTATGGGGGCTTTAAGCGCTTTTGGCAGACTGACCTGGAAGGCTTTGCCGGCTCTGATGTTACAATTTACAGCTGTCGCAGTTTAACAACGGTATTTGCCTTTTAGTGCCGGGGTGTTCGGAACACGCCTTGATTCAGGATGAATGGTCATAGTACCTGCGGGACGTAGGTACGGCATCTTTTGACGGGCAACTCCGGTGCTGAATTTTGACCCGTATAAGGATAAGGCGGCCAGCTTGCAACGGCCAGTCCGTCCATCAATGCCTTGTTCAGATTGCTGAAAGTTCAGCATGAGCCGGGATGTTATATCAGCGATGGCTGATTTATGTCATAACGTAATGTACTCGATGTCGGAATTTACCTGGGAAAGCTTTTTTTTATTGCTGATTGGCGTGGTGATAACCCTTGTGTGGTGGCCAGGCGTGAAACGCAATCTGGCAGTCAGTCAACAAGCCCCTCGTGACTGGCTGTCACTGGCGATGCCGCTGGCTGTGGTGGTGATGTTTGTTTTATTCTTACTGAGCGTGGTTTGATGATTGATGAAGAGGATGATCTGGAGGGCTATTATGCACAGCGCCCTAATAAAACCCAGATTAAGCATGAAATCGCCAAGGTTTTTGCCGTGGCCGAGCGGCTTTCCGGCATGACTACAGCGCAATGGCAAGCCTTGGCATTGCCGGATAATATCACCGAAGCGTTATCACTGGCCGCGCGTCTTCCGGCAACCGGAGCGCGCAAACGGCAATTGAAGTTTGTGACCGGATTGCTGCGTAAAATGGATTTCGAGGCGTTGCTGCAGGCGCTCGATGATCTGACCGAACAAAGTGCGTCCAGCGTTTATTGGCACCATCAGGCCGAGCATTGGCGCGACCGCTTGCTGACCGAGGGGGACAGCGCTTTGCAGGCGCTCATGAACGAATACCCGGCCATGGATAGCCAACGTATTCGCGCCTGGCTGCGCCAGGCCAGGCATCAACAAGATACGGGACAGGCCCCGAAAGCGGCGCGTGAATTGTACCGTTATCTGAAACCTCAGTTGTCTAACCTCTAAGGAATAGCCCTAATGACTCGAAGAATTGGCGTTGTTATGGATCCGATTGACCGGGTCAATACGGCAAAAGATACCAGCTATGCGCTGATGTTGGCTGCCCAGGAACGCGGTATGCGCCTGGTTTACATTGAACCTAGCGATATCTATATGCTGGATGGTCGGGTATATGCCAGAGCTCAGTATGCCTCGGTCAATCGTAACATCCAGCAATGGTATTCGCTGTTAAGCAAGGAGGTGTTTGCGCTCGATGAGCTGGATGTGATTTTGTTGCGCAAGGACCCGCCTTTCGATCAGGAATACCTGTATCTCACTTATCTATTGGAGCGTGCGCAAAGTCACGGCGCCTGGGTGATCAATGATCCTAAAGCGGTGCGCTCGGCTAACGAAAAATTGTTCACCGCCTGGTTCAGTGAGTTTACTCCGCCGACACTGGTGACCTGCGATATGATTCGTCTTCGGGCGTTTTTGGAAACCTTCCAAAGCATCATCGTCAAGCCACTCGATGGCATGGGTGGTGCCTCAATTTTTCACATTCGTCTCGGCGATACCAACACGAATGTGATTCTGGAAACCATGACGCAACACGGTCGCCGCACGGTGATGGCACAAAAATATCTACCGGAAATTGTTCATGGCGACAAGCGTGTGTTGGTGGTTTATGGTGAACCGATGCCGTATGCGTTGGCGCGTATCCCGGCAGATGGCGAGTCACGCGGCAATTTGGCGGCTGGCGGGCGCGCTGAGGCGCGTCCGCTGACTACACGGGATCGGCAGATTGCCGAACAGCTTGGACCTGTGTTGCGTGACCAGGGTTTATGCTTCGTTGGCCTGGATATCATTGGCGACTATCTGACTGAAATCAATGTGACCAGTCCGACGTGTGTGCAGGAGTTGGAGCGTGCTTATGATTATTCAATTACCGACCGTTTTTTTGCCCGGATTGAAATGCATTGGTCATGATGAACGTTGCCACATCCAGTCACGATAGCTTGTTGGTTAGCTTTATAGCCGCAGCCATCGTGCATGCTGTGGTCATCTTAGGTGTGGGTTTTACGCAAACGCCAGCGGTTAAAAGCACCCGGCCGCTGGAAATTACGCTGGCGGACAGTCCTGTTAAAACCGCGCCCAAAAAAGCCCAATTTCTGGCTCAGGCAAATCAACTCGGTGGCGGCCCGACGCAGCAAAAGCCTAAGCCAGAGCAAAAGGCGGTCAGCGGGCGACCTGAACCTTCCACCCACGCCAAGCCACAGGTTGAAAAACAAAAACCTAAACCTGCGCCTAAAATTATTGTCCAGCATAAAACGGCCACCGAGAACACACCTGCGCCAGCGCAGGAAGTTGTCGAAACCGCGCCTAAGGTTGAGCGTTCGCCCAGCCATCTTTCACCCCTGGCACTGGCGCAGCAGGTTCATGAACTAGGCACGAAAATTCGCAACCAGCAACTGAGTGCGGATTTAAGCAAAATAAAACATGTTCGCTCGGTGAGTGCGCATCACTATCTGGCTTCCCAGTATGAAAAAGACTGGGAAAATAAAGTTGAGCGTACCGGTAACTTGAATTATCCGGAAATCGCCCGCAGTAAAGGCTTTAAGGGTAAACTGACCATGGAAGTCGGCATCAAGGCGGATGGCAGTTTATACAATATTCGCATTAAACAATCTTCAGGTATTCCGGGACTGGATAAAGCCGCTGAAAAAATTGTGCGTATGTGCGCACCATTCGCGCCATTACCACCAGAATTATTAGACGAACTCGATGTTCTGATCATTACCCGAGTGTGGAAATTTTCTGATGAATCGGGACTTAACGCGGATTAACGACTTTTAAGGAATCAACGATTATGGCATCTCGCATCATTGAGCATCAGTCGGGCTATTTAAGCGATCAACTGTTGATTGCCATGCCGGGCCTGAGCGACCCCAGTTTTTTTCATACCGTTACCTATTTATGTCAGCACAACGCCGATGGCGCCTTAGGTATTGTCGTCAACCGACAAACCGACATGACACTAGGCGATATTCTGAAACAAATGGATATTGCCCCAGAGTTGCCGGGTATCGAAAAAACGCCCATTTTTCATGGTGGCCCGGTGCAGCCTGAACGCGGTTTTGTTCTGCACAACCCTGCCGGTCAATGGTTATCCACGTTGATTATTTCTGACCAAATTGCCTTGACCACATCGCGCGATATTCTCGAAGCCATTGCTAAAGGCGAGGGGCCGCAACATTTTCTGATTGCCTTAGGCTATGCCGGTTGGGGCGAAGGTCAGCTGGAAAAAGAAATCACCGAAAATGCCTGGTTAAACATCCCATCAGGCCAGGAAATTCTGTTTAAAACACCCGTCAACCAACGCTGGCAGGATGCCGCCAAAAACCTGGGTATTGACATTAAACGTTTGACCGCGCCCGCAGGTCATGGCTGACGAGACTTTGCTCGGCTTTGATTTTGGCGTCAAACGCATCGGCGTGGCGGTCGGCCAAACCGTGACCGGTACGGCCAGCGCGTTGACTGTCTTGCCGGCCAAACGTCAGGCGCCTGATTGGCTGGGCATCGAAAAACTGATTAAGGAATGGCAACCTAATGCACTGGTGGTTGGCCTGTGTCTGGACCGCTATGGCCAGGACAATGAGGTCACGCCGCGTATCCGTAAATTCTGTCGGCAATTAAATGGTCGCTATCAATTGCCGGTTTATCAACACGACGAAACCTTATCCACTTTTGAAGCAAAACAACTGTTGTTCGATGACGTCAACGTCTCGGCCCGCAAACTGATGGCCGTACAAGACGCTCTGGCCGCGCAACGCATTTTAGAATCCTGGCTCGCGGAGCATTAACCATGTCCTTACCCCCTGAACTCGATACCTGCCTCGACCAGTTAACCCAATCCTTGGCCGAGGCCATTACCGTGCGTGCGCTTTATAATCCGGTCATGATCGGCATTCGCACCGGCGGCGTTTGGGTGGCCGAACATTGTCATCAGGCCTTAGGTCTCAGCCAGCCGTTAGGGATGCTCGACATCACCTTTTATCGTGACGATTTCTCTGAAATCGGCGTACACCCCAATGTCAAGCCCAGCGAACTGCCGGTGGATATTGAAGGCCAGGATGTCATTCTGGTCGATGATGTGCTTTATACGGGACGCACCATACGCGCTGCGCTGAATGAAATTTTTGATTATGGCCGCCCCCGGCAGGTGTTGCTGGCGGTATTGGTTGAACGCAATGGTCGGCAAATTCCCATTGTCGCCGATTGCTATGGTGCCAAAGTGGCGCTGGAACAGCATCAACGCATCAAGCTTTTAGGGCCAGCACCTTTGTCCTTGACTTTGCAAACTGTCGATTATGACCGCCAAGCCTGACCAGCTCACCGAAACCGGTAAACTCAAACACTTTTTAACCCTGGAAGGCTTAAGCCGCGAACTGTTGGTGGAGATTCTCGATACCGCCGAATCGTTTGCTGAGCTACCCGGACGCTCGGTCAAAAAAGTGCCGATATTGCGTGGCCGCACCATTATCAATTTGTTTTTTGAAACCAGTACGCGTACCCGCACCACCTTTGAGCTGGCGGCAATGCGCTTATCTGCGGATGTCATCAATATCAATATCGCCACCTCCGCCACCGCCAAAGGTGAAAGCCTGTTGGATACCATCCGCAATCTGGAAGCCATGTCGGTGGATATGTTTGTGGTTCGGCATTCGGTCAGTGGCGCAGCGCATTTTATCGCCCAACATTGCGCACCCCATATCAGCGTGATCAACGCTGGCGATGGCCAACATAGCCATCCAACCCAGGCGATGCTGGACATGCTGACCATCCGGCAATACAAGCCGGACTTTGCCGCACTGAAAGTGGCCATTGTTGGCGATATTCTGCATTCTCGGGTGGCGCGTTCACAAATTCAGGCCTTAAACACCCTGGGTGCGGCTGAAGTCCGGGTGATCGCACCGAAAACCTTATTGCCGGCGCAAGTGGAAAGTTTGGGTGTGCGTGTTTTTCACGACATGCTGCAAGGTCTGGATGATGTGGATGTGGTGATTATGTTGCGCCTGCAGAAAGAACGCATGAGCGCCGCGCTGTTGCCCAGTGAGCGCGAATATTTTCAATGTTACGGTCTGACTCAAGCCAAACTGCGCTATGCCAAACCGGATGCTCTGGTGATGCATCCAGGCCCTATCAACCGGGGCGTGGAAATTGATACCCAGGTCGCCGACGGTCCGCAATCGGTGATTCTCAAGCAAGTCAGTAACGGATTGGCGGTGCGTATGGCGATTTTATCCATGGCCATGGCCTCGGGAGTAAATTGATGCGGCGTATTCTTATCCAGCAAGGCCGACTGATCGACCCGGCCACAGGACTTGATCAAGTTGGCGACCTGGCCATTGCCGATGGCAAAATCATTGGGTTAGGGCAGTTGCCGGACGCGTTTCAGCCCGACCAGATTATCAATGCCCGGCAATGTATTGTGTGTCCGGGCTTGATCGATTTATCGGTGCGGCTGCGTGAACCTGGGCAAAGTCATAAAGCCAGCATAGGTTCGGAAACCCGCGCTGCTGCTCATGCCGGCGTCACCGGCATGTTGGCACAGCCGGACACCCGGCCTTGCCTGGATACGCCTGCGGTGGCCGAGTTGATTGACGATTTAGCGGTTAAATCCGGTTACTATGGCATTTACCCGATGGCGGCGCTGACCCGAGGTCTGGCCGGCGAGGAACTGAGCAGTTTGCACGCCTTGGCCAAGGCCGGGTGCATCGCCACCGGTAACGCCCAATTTCCGTTCAAAAGCCTGGCCGTGCAACGCCGTGCCATGGAATACGCCGCCACGCATCATTTGCTGGTGGTATATCATCCTAGGGAGCATAGTCTGGTGGGTCGTGGCTGCGCCCATGAAGGTGCGGTAGCCACTCGTTACGGTCTCCCAGGCATTCCCGAATGCGCTGAAACCATTGCCGTCAGTCAATGTCTGGAGTTGGTTCGGGCCACCGGCTGTCGCGTACATTTCGGCCAGCTCAGTTGCCGCCGCGCCATTGATTTGATCGCCCGGGCGCGTGCGGAAAAGCTGCCTATCAGCGCCGATGTCGCCGTTCATCAATTGTTTCTGACCGAACATGATATGCCGTCATTTGCCAGTAATTATCATGTGCTGCCGCCATTCCGCGGCCCGGATGATCGCGATGGTCTGCGTCAGGCGCTGGCCATGGGCACGGTCGATGCCATCTGTTCAGACCACCAGCCCCATGATCTGGATGCCAAGCTGGGCGCGTTCCCGGAAACCGAACCCGGTATCGCCGCCCTGGAAACCCTGGTGCCGCTGCTGCTGAGGCTGGTTGATGAGAATGTGTTAAGCTTAACCCGGGCTTTGGCTGCGGTAACTTGCAATCCGGCGCGTATTCTGAGCCTGAGCATGGGGCGTTTGCAGGTCGACGGTTGCGCTGATGTGTGCGTTATCGACCCGACATTAAGCTGGCGTGTCGATGCCCAGACCTGGCTCAGCCAAGGCCGTAACACGCCATTCTGGCATACATCATTTAAGGGGCGTGTGATCCACACCTTGCAACAAGGTCGGCTGATTCATTCTTTACACCAGGTGCATCATGATTAGACTCATACCGTTAATACCGATTCTCGTTTTACTCAGTGGCTGTACGAAAGAGTACACACCACCGGCCAACGCCAGTGGCGAAGACATCTACCACCAGGCGTGTATGGAATGTCATCCTGCCGACTCCAAAACCGGCAATTACTTCGTGATCGATGAAAAACTGATGCATCCTAAGTATGTCGCTCTGAAAGTCAATCGCGGCACCATCATGATGCCTAAATTTCCCAATATCAAAGGTAAAGCCATGGATAATCTGAGTGCTTACGTTCTTGAACACAGCGCCCGTAAATGACGCAGCACAAGCATGATGGCTACAGTCTGATCGATGATGTCAAAGGTGATCAATCCTGGCGGATTTTTCGCATCATCAGCGAATTCACCGAAGGTTTCGATCGCTTGAGTCATATTGATGATGCGATTTCCATTTTTGGTTCGGCCCGGCTTAACCCTGAACACGTTTACTATGAAAAAGCCGTGCAAATCGCCGAGGCCTTGGCTAAAAATGGCTTTCCAATTATCAGCGGCGGTGGCCCGGGCATCATGGAAGCGGCCAATAAAGGCGCGAAAGTACAAAAGTCGTCTTCCGTAGGGTTGAACATTGAGCTGCCCCATGAACAACGCGCTAACGATTATCAGGATATTTCCCTTTATTTTCGCTATTTTTTCGTGCGCAAAGTGATGTTCGTGCGCCATTCCATGGGTTATGTGTGCATGCCCGGCGGCTTCGGCACCTTAGATGAGCTGTTCGAATCACTGACTTTGATGCAAACCCACAAAATCTACCCCATGCCCTTGGTATTATTCGGTACCGATTTCTGGTCAGGGCTTTTGGCCTGGATTAAACAAACGCTGCTGAGTTACCAAACCATTTCGGCAACGGATTTGAATTATCTGACCCTGACCGATGACCCGGATGAGGTTTTAGCCATCATGATTAAACACCGGGAATGGAAAAATCAGATGCGCCAGCAAAATCTGCATTAGCGATGTTGATGGTTTTGGTTTGCCGGGTACGTTTTGAATACGCTTTAGAGTAACACCACATCGACAGTCATCAACGCCTGAGTGGCGGCTTGCCACGCCATGGCGTCAAATCGACCAGGTTCTTCGCTTTGCAGGTTGGCCAATGCACACGCGGTGCCTTGTTTGAGCGCCTGTTGCGGCGCAGCCTGGGTGGCAATGGCGCTGATAAATCCAGCCAGAAAAGCATCGCCTGCACCCATCGTATTGACCACCACAGGGGCGGGTTCTATTTCGCCTATGCGCCAAACACGGTCGCGGCTTATTAAAGTTGCGCCGTGAGCACCGTGGGTAATGACCATGCCTTGCATGTTTGCTTTAAGCTGTTTGCGTGCGGCGGTGACCTGGTCATCCATTGAATCTTCCTGTAATGCGCTAAATTCCTGTTGATTGATTTTAAGCCAATCTGGCGCTGCATTCAGGCCATGCGCCAGGGCAGTTCCATGACTGTCCAGCGCGGTATGACAGCCTAGCTGCCGCGCCAGTGTGATCAGGTGTGCATAAGCGTCCTCTGGCGCGCCCGGTGGCAGACTGCCCGATAACAGCCACCAGTCTCCAGGTCTTGACTGTTCGGTCAAGCGGGTTAGCAGTGTTTGAAAGTCGTTCTCGCTGATGCGAAACCCCGGGCTGACAATGTGACGAATGTTGCCTGCTTCGATCAGGGTGATGTTACTGCGGGTCGTGCCGTCAATGGCTAACAAGTCCAGAGTCAGCTTAGGGCTGCGCAATGTTTGCCATAATGGGTTGTGCGCAGTCCCAATAAACCCCAGACACAAGGCATGAATGCCCATCGATGCCAAGGCTTTACCTGCGTTAATGCCTTTGCCGCCAGGGTAGGTGGTGACTTGCCGGGCGGGGATATATTTACCGGTGCCAAGCTGATCCAGCCTGACGGTAATATCCAAAGCAGGGTTCATGGTGAGGGTTATCAATGCCATTTTCAGTCAGGTGGTAGGGATGGGTGCCGTGACGTTGATAGGCTGCCCATCGGTAGCACCCAAACAGACATCGGAAGTTCGGCAAAGACTTCGCCGGCATGAATGCCATAAAAGCTTTTACAGCGTCCTTTGCCGGACACCCGATGCCGTAGTTGATCGGCAATGGGTATAACCGGTGGCTTTTTACGGCTTGGGCTGGCCTTGTAGATAGGATGCGGCAGGATCGATGCAGAACCGATGCTGCATGGCAGTGCGCCCAAGTAGCATCCGAAATTTCATGGTGTCGCGATTGGTGAGGGTCATCTCGCCGGTAAAATCATGATCGCCAATCACGATGCGCGTTTCAATGACATAACGCATGGTGCTATGGCCGCCGGAGTCGGTAACTCTGCGCCGGTCTTTGACCGGCGCATGGCACTCAACAACCGTGTTGTCATCATCTTGGTACGGATGAATGCTGAACGCCACCCAGCGCTGCCCACCTTTACGGTAAGCGCGAATCTTGAAGGCATGCAGGGCGCTGCTGCGCGCCCCGGAGTCTATTTTGGCTTTAATAGGGTTAATATCTAAGTCAGGTAGCGCCAACCATTCGCGCCAGCCTAAAAGTGGATAGGTTTCCGGGCCGGTCATGAAGCCGCCTTGATGGCGTTTTGGCCGTAATGGCTTTCGATATAGCGTTCAACCAGAACCTGAAATTCCTCGGCGATATGATCGCCTTTTAAGGTGACGGTTTTCATACCGTCTTCATACACGGGGGCAACCGGTGATTCGCCGGTGCCGGGCAGACTGATGCCGATGTTGGCACTTTTGCTTTCCCCGGGGCCATTGACCACGCAGCCCATGACTGCGACTTCCATGTTTTCCACGCCCGGATACTGACTGCGCCAGATGGGCATTTGCGTGCGTAGAAATGCTTGAATTTCCTGGGCCAGTTTCTGGAAGTAATCGCTGGTGGTACGTCCACAACCAGGGCAGGCGATTACCAGAGGCGTAAAGGAGCGAAAGCCCATGGTTTGTAGCAGTTCCTGGGCGACAATAACTTCCTGGGTGCGCGAGGCACCTGGCTCGGGGGTCAGAGAAATACGGATGGTGTCGCCGATGCCTTGTTGCAGCAATACCGACAGTGCGGCGCTGGAGGCGACCATGCCTTTTGAACCCATGCCGGCTTCGGTCAGTCCCAAATGCAAGGCGTAATCGCAACGCCTGGACAGCTCTTCGTAAATCTGAATCAGTTCCTGCACATTGCTGATTTTGCAGGAAATGATGATTTTATCAGGGCCAAGGCCAAGGTCTTGTGCGTGTTGGGCGCTTTCCAGCGCTGAAACAATGATGGCCTCGCGAGTTACGGCGGCAAGCGGTAATGGCTCGGGGCGCTGGCGGTTTTCATCCAGCAGGCGAGTCAGCACGGCTTGATCGAGACTGCCGCCATTGACGCCGATGCGCACCGGTTTGTCGTAATCAATGGCCAGTTCAATCATGCGGGCAAACTGGGGGTCACGGTTTTTGCCGCGGCCTACATTGCCCGGGTTAATGCGGAATTTGTCCAGCGCCTGGGCGCAAGCGCTGTATTTGTCCAGGAGTTTGTGGCCATTGAAATGAAAATCGCCCACTAATGGAACTTTAAGTCCTTGTTTGTCAAGTATTTCCCGAATCTCCGGGACGGCGGCGGCCGCTTCCTCGGTGTTGACGGTAATGCGCACCAGCTCTGAGCCTGCCTGGTACAGTTCGGCAATCTGCTGGGCGGTGGCCTTGGCGTTAGCGGTATCGGTGTTGGTCATCGATTGCACGACAACCGGCGCGCCTCCGCCAACCTGAACATGGCCAACTTTAACGGCGTGCGTGTGTTTACGAGACTGCTTGGGCATGGCTTTAATCTCTCAAAGTAACGGTACAATGGCAAAATGATAGCATTAACCGAGTAACGTTAAAAAATATGAAGATCAATTATTTTTCCGATTTGCATCTGGAGTTCGGTCCGCAGGCCATGCCGGCTAACGATGCTGAGTTAGTGATTGCCGCTGGCGATATCGGCTTGCATCATCAAGGCTGCGAGTGGCTGAAAAGCCTGGGCAAACCGGTGATCTATGTCGCCGGAAATCATGAGTTTTATGATCGTGAGCATCAACAGGCGCTGGTGGAGCTGCAACAAGTCTGCGCTGACAGCAGCGTCAATTTTCTGGAACAGGCGGTATGGGTGTATCGGGATATTCGTTTTATCGGCTGTACGTTGTGGGCGGATATCTACAGTAATGGGCCGGAGACAGCCGAGAAGCTAAATCACCGGCTTAACGATTTCAAAAAAATCAGCTACCAGAATCAGGCGTTTAATATGGAACAGTTTCGGGATCTGAATCACTGCGCAACCGCCTGGTTGCGTGAGGTGTTAACCGCCTCGTTTCCAGGCAAAACGGTGGTGATCACGCATCATGCGCCATCAGAATGGAGTTGGGATAAATCGCCCCGCATGACCAAGAAATTTGCCTATTGCACCGACCTTAAAGCCTTGATGCACGAATACGATATCGATGCCTGGTTTCATGGTCATATCCACAGTGTGGTGGATTACCGTATTGCCGATACACGTATTCTGTGTAACCCTCGGGGTTATTATCCAAACAAGCTGGTCGAGCAGTTTGACATTAACAAATGTATCGAGCTTTGAAGGGTGCTGGAAACTCAGTCAAGCTTGAAGCTAAGGTAACGCCGATATGGTGAATTGTGTTTCCAGGTGAACGCTTCGGTGTAATAGTGCATCAAGGCCAGGTAGCCAATAATGCCCAGGCTGGAGATTTTTTGCACCGGATGGGCGAACAGGTTGCCGGAAAGCCAGGCTAGCCAGGCGTCGGCATAATTTTGCAGCACCAGCGCCAGAGCAATCGACAGCGCGGGTAATACCAGCAAGGTTGGGATGCGTAGACTTTGGGCCAGTTGATAGAGGCGGTTATCCGGGTGCCGGTGATGGCGATTGAAATCATGGCACAGATAGACATAGTAGGCGGTTAAGTCATGAATCAGGCGCGGTGCCAGAATCGCCAGCAAATAATAGCCTTCAAGATACAGCAAGTAACTGCTGACAATCATAATGGGGTTAACCCATAAGAAGCCGATGGCCAAAGGCCGGGTGACGGTTCGACTCAGCCAGATGGCTATCAAGACCAATGCTGAACAAAGTACACCGATACTGGTTTGTAGCAGGCCTACATAGGTTTCCGGCAGGCGATAATCAACAAAAATGCCCAGATAGGTTAAAAAACCGGCCAGCACGCTCAGCGTGAGCAGTGCATAAAAACCGCTGTTCGGCAAGCGGCAGGCACCACGCGCAATGCCGTATTGTTGCTTGAGTACATGCAAAATAGTCCACAAGGCGACCACTGCATACAAAACCCAGTACGGTAGAAGCACGCTGCCCAGGCCAAAGACGAGCGCTAAAAACACTGTCATTTTCATCAGCTTGCTCCGATAGTATTGCCAGTAATCGGCATGGCCGACCATGATCAGGTTGCTGGCGATAATATGCGGGGTGCCGAAAATGATTTGCAGAATGAAAAAATATTCAGGCGTGCGTGGCAGGTTATTGATCAGATGCCCGGCAAACCAACGTTGGTCAACGGCATAGAGCAGCCAGCACAAGGGTACGATCAGATATAACGCTAAAAGCCCCCGGAAGGAAATGGCTAAGGCTGGGGGGTGGGGCGCATTCACAGACATGACGGTTTCTTAAAGTACAATGAAAAAAGGCGTCCAGGTTGCAGATGCCATTGTGTATAACGTTTGCCAGCGAAAATGACCATGACTTTTCAATTACATCCCCAGTTAGCGCAAGACTGCGCATTCGTAACCGAGTTTACGTTAAGCCATTTGTTGTTGCTGAATGAGCGGCGCTTCCCTTGGTTGGTGTTGGTGCCAAAGGTGCCTGACATTCGCGAGATCTATCAGCTCAATCAGCAGCAGCGTTTGCAGCTGATGGATGAATCCTGTTGGCTGGCTGAACGCTTGCAGGCCATTTTTCAGCCTGACAAGCTGAATATAGCCAGCATTGGCAATAAAGTTCCGCAGCTGCATATCCATCATGTCGTACGCTATCAGGGTGACTGCGCCTGGCCGGAAACGGTTTGGAGTCATGCGACGCGGGAGCGCTATTCCGAGGCTCAAATAGCCGATCAGGTCGCTGAACTGAAACAGGCCTTACAACTAAGAGGCGCTGTAAATACATCCGTGTGAGCTCTCATGGCATCCATGCTGGTCAAGTCTTGGCTAAACAGCCTGGCACCGTTATGGCTGTGAACGGATACGCCAATAAAGCCTTGGCCGGGTTACCATTATTCGTTCAGTTCAGCAGAAAATCACTGAAAAAAACATCACGGAAGCCGTCACTGTTGCCATATTTATCCAGAGTTTCGCGGATAGCGGCTGCGGTTTCCTTGCGTAACGCCTCGCGCTGATCCATGGTGGCCAAGTCTTCAGCATTGCGACCGGAGAACAGCATGATCAGCGCATGACGCAACGCGGGCATGTGTTTTTTAATCTTTTCAATATTTTGCTCGCCTTCAACCTGCAACTGCACATCGATCATCAGATATTTCTTTCGTCCAGCCAGGTTCAGGGTGAATTTAGGGTCCATGGCGACGTATTCGATAGCCGGAGCGCTACTTTCTTCATCGGCAGCGAATACGGGCAACATCCATAACAACGCGAATAATAATACACTGACACGCACGCTCAGCCTCTCCTATAATGACTCAAAATTAACCGTTCCCATAAGGAACGCCTGACAAACCTTTTTCGTCAGAGCACGATATTTTAATGGCCCAGACCTTGACTGTGAATGAAACTTTAACAAATCTTCCCATTATTGGCCCGGTAATGATCGACTTAGAAGGTCTTTACCCGACTCGGCAGGAGCTGGAAAAAATCCGACACCCTAATGTTGGCGGCGTGATTTTATTTGCTCGTAACTTTCAGAATGCCGCGCAAGTCGCTGACCTGGTTTCACAAATTCGTGGCGCGAGAGATGCACCATTATTGATCGCAGTTGATCAGGAAGGGGGGCGGGTGCAGCGTTTTCAAACCGGTTTTACCCGCTTGCCTGCCGCAGCCAGTTACCCGGATGATCTGACGTTATTGTCCGATGCCGGTTGGCTGTTGGCGGCGGAGCTGCGCTGTGTGGATGTGGATTTCAGTTTCGCGCCGGTGCTGGATGTGGATTGTGGTATCAGCGCGATTATTGGCGACCGGGCTTTTGGTAACGACGCCGAACGCTGTAGCCAGCGTGCATTGGCATTTTATCGGGGCTTGCGCGAGGCTGGCATGGCCGGTGTGGGCAAGCATTTTCCTGGCCATGGTGGGGTGGCGGCGGATTCGCATTTGACTTTGCCAGTCGATCACAGAGCGTTGGATGCGTTGTCTGAACGCGACTTTGTGCCGTTTCAGCAACTCATCGGCTCGGGGCTTGAAGGCATAATGCCCGCGCATGTGGTGTATGCCTGCGTGGATGAGCAACCGGCTGGTTTTTCCAGTATTTGGCTTAGCCAGGTGTTGCGTCAACAACTGAACTTCACCGGTGCGATTTTCAGTGATGATTTAAGCATGGCCGGCGCGGCGATCGGTGGTGATTACCTGAGCCGGGCGCAAACCGCACTGATGGCTGGCTGTGATATGGTGTTGGTTTTGAATGCGCCGGACGCTGCCTGGCAGGTGCTGGAAGGCTTGCCCGTACAGCAAGACGCGCAACGCCAACGACGTTTGGCGGCGTTACAGGCGACCCGCGTTTTTTCATGGGCCAGTCTGGCGGATAATCCACGCTGGCAAACGACCCGACAACAACTGATGCAATTGACTTTATGACCTTACTCGATGAAATTGAACAGGTTCGTGTTACCGCCGACTGTTTGTATGCCCAGCACCAGGTTGAAGCGGCGCTGGACACATTGGCCGCTGCGATCAATCAACAACTGACAGACCTTAATCCATTGGTGTTATCGGTACTCAATGGCGGCATTATCACCACGGGCCATTTGCTTACACGCCTGACCATGCCGCTAACCTTGGACAGCGTGATGGTGAGTCGATATCACAATCAAACTACAGGTCAGGACAACCTGACCTGGAAAGTGGAGCCGGGCACGCCACTGGCGGGACGCACGGTGCTGGTGGTCGATGATATTCTCGACCATGGCATCACCTTGCATGCGGTGGTTGACTATTGCCGTCAGCACGGCGCACAGGCGGTATTCAGCGCGGTGTTAGTGGAAAAACAGCTGGCCCAGAGCAAACCTATTCAAGCCGATTTTGTTGGTCTGGCTACCGATGATCGATACTTGTTTGGTTATGGGCTGGATTACAAAGGCTATCTACGTAACATGCCGGGTATTTATGCCTGCGTTAATCTTTAAGGACATGTCATGAACCGTTATGCCATTATTGGCGGCACCGGCTTTGCCGCCAGCGAATTGATCGAACACCCTCATCCAGTAGCCCTGGATACGCCGTATGGCGCACCCTCGGCCGATTATATTACCGGTGAGTTGGCCGGTTTGCCGGTGATTGTATTGGCCCGGCATGGCAGCCCGCACACCTTGCCTCCGCATAAAATCAATTATCGCGCTAATATTCATGGACTTAAGCAACTTGGCGTCGATGCGATCATCGCGCTGGCCGCAGTAGGTGGAATTACCGAGCGCATGGCGCCTGGATGCCTGGCGGTACCCGATCAACTGATCGATTACAGCTATGGCCGAGCGCAGACTTTTTTTGACGATCATCTGGCTGAGGTCACACATGTGGATTTTACCCAGCCCTACAGCGCCGAGCTGCGACAAGCCTTGCTGGCCGCAGCGCATGAGGCGGGCGTGGATATGATTGAACAAGGCGTTTACGGCGTAACCCAAGGTCCGCGCCTGGAAACCGCGGCGGAAATTCGTCGTCTTGAGCGTGATGGCTGTGACCTGGTCGGCATGACTGCCATGCCCGAAGCGGTGTTGGCGCGTGAGCAAGGCATGGCCTATGCCAGTATCGCCCTGGTGGCCAATTGGGCGGCAGGTAAAACTGAAGGGGAAATCAGCATGGCCAGCATCGAAGCGTATCTTAAGCAAGCGATGACGGCGGCTGAGCGCGTTATCACGCAATTTTGCCGGCAAGCCGCTTAAGCAGTTTTCGGCTGAAGCGTTCACCGTCGTAACGGAGCTGCCTGGTTTTCGCAGCGGCTCGGCTTTACCGGCGCCCCTCTTGGGTAAAGGGGATTACTTGTCGGAGGCACTCCCAGCAGGGTGCCTTCGACAGAACGTCTTTCAAGCGTGAGCGCTTAGTGCGGCTTTCAGCCGAAACAGTGCCGAAATATCTTCATCACCGAAACCTTGTTCAATCAAGCGCTGGTAATCGTCCAAAGTTTGTGCCGTCAAGGGCAGGGCGATGCTTTTGCTGTCGGCCATGGCCCGGCAGATGCGTAAATCTTTGGCATGCAGTTGCAGTTTGAAACCCGGCGCAAAACGGCCCTGGCTCATGCTGGGGCCTCTGTGTTCCAGAAACCAGTTACCGGCGGCGCCACCTGAAACCACGTCGATAACTTTATCCATGGGTAAATCAAGCGCTTGAGCAAAGCTTAACGCCTCAGTCACCGCCTGATTGATGCCGGCGGCCATGATTTGATTGACCGCTTTGGTGGCCTGGCCCGCGCCGGTGTCGCCCATGTGGCTGATGCGGGTGGCGATGGCCGAAAGCACCGGTGTTACCCGTTCCAGTACCTTGGCATCACCGCCGACCATCATCGCCAGCGTGCCTTGACGTGCGCCTTCCACGCCACCGGACACCGGCGCGTCCAGAAAATGCACGTCATATCGGGCCAACAGATGTGCAGCCGCTCTTGCGGTATCGGCGCTGACGGTTGAACAATCAACCACCACCGAGCCGGATTTTAGATAAGGCGCGGCGGCGTTGATGACTTCCAGCACGTCACTGTCTTCACTGACGCAGGTCAACAGCACGTCAACCGAGGCGGCCAGCTCGCTGATGGTTTGAAACCCACACAGATCGAGTGCCGCCGCCAGGTTGTTCGCTTTTTCGGCACTGCGGTTGTAGACGCCGGTCAAATAGCCCGCCTTGGCCAGATTTCTGGCCATGCCTTCGCCCATGGCGCCTAGGCCAATTAAGCCGGTATTCATGATTTCTCCAGATAGGTGTAAGCGTTCAAACCTTGTTCCAGTTCGCTCAGGTATTGCTGACGTTGGTCTTTCACTTCGACATACTGTTCCAGTCGAGTTTGGTATAACGCCATCAGTTCGTTGCTGTCGATGTGCACATAATCCAGCAATTCCCGGACGTGTTCGCCGGTTTGCCGGTGGCTGAAACAGTAGCCGGTTTCGGTCAGGCTGATGTCCAGGGTGTGGGTGTCGCCGAACAGATTGTGCATGTCACCGAGAATTTCCTGATAGGCGCCGACCATGAAAAAGCCGATCAGGTAGGGTTGATCGGGCGTTATGGCATGAATCGGCAGGGTGGATTCGATATTGCCGTTGTCGATGTAGTGGTCGATGCGGCCATCGGAATCGCAGGTCAAATCCTGAATCACGCCGCGCCGGGTCGGGGCTTCGTTCAGCCGGTGAATGGGCAGAATCGGGAAAATCTGGTCTATGCCCCAGATGTCGGGCAGGGATTGGAACAGGGAAAAATTACAGAAAATTTTATCGGCCAGTTTTTCTTTCAGTTCCCGAAATATCCCGGCTTGAATCTGGTCGTTGGGGTTGATACGGTTTTTCAACCAGGCGATGCGGGCGGTATGGGTTTGTTCGGCTTTGGCCAGTTCCGGCAGGGATAGCGTGCCTTGCACGAACGCGGCATGTGCCTGGGACAGGTCAAACTGGGCGTCATGATAGATTTCTGCCAGCTGGCCGCGGGTCTCGATGTTCAGATCAACATCGACGGCGTGCGGCGATTCAATATCGGTGACCTGGGTAATCAGCACCGCATGATGGGCGGTCAGGGCACGGCCGGATTCGGTCAGAATTTCCGGTGGCATAAGACTATGCTCATGACACAACTCGGCAAAGGTGCGCACGATGTTGTGCGCATACTCCTCGATGCCGTAATTCATCGAACAATCCCGGCGCGAGCGGCTGCCTTCGTAATCCACCCCCAAACCGCCGCCGGCATCGACAATGCTAATGCCGGCGCCCAGCCGATTGAGCTGTACGAAAAACTGCCCGGCTTCGGTGAGGGCCGTTTTGATGTCGTGAATATTGGCGATTTGCGAACCCATGTGAAAGTGCATCAGCTTCAGCGCGTCAAGCTGTCCGTGGGCTTTCAGCTTATCGATCAGTTGCAGCAATTCCTGAGCGTGCAGGCCGAATTTAGATTTCTCGCCGCCAGTGTTCTGCCATTTGCCGGCGCTGATGCTGCTCAAACGCACGCGCACGCCAAGCAGCGGGGCAATGCCGAGTTTTTTCGATTCCTCAACAATCAAATCCAGTTCCGAAGGTTTTTCAATGACAATATAAACCCGGTGCCCCATGCGCAGACCGATCAAAGCCAGGCGAATATAGGCGCGGTCTTTATAGCCGTTACAGATAATCCAGTTGTGTCGGGACAGCGCCAGGGTCGCCAACAGTTCCGGTTTGCTGCCCGCCTCAAGCCCCAACTGTCCGCCGGACAACAAGCTTTCGATGACTTGCCGCTGCTGATTGACTTTGATCGGATAAATTGGCGTGTAACTGCCCGCATACCGGTAGTCGGCCCGGGCCCGGTCAAACGCCTGCTGTAGCTGTCTGACCCGGGTTTGCAGAATATCGGTAAAGCGCAGCAACACCGGAAGACCTAGATTTTGTCCAGGCAGCTCCTGGGTGAGTTGGTAAAGATCCAATGGTTGTTCGCGCTCGGGGTCGGGTCTGACGGTGACATGGCCGTTCGCGTTAATGGCAAAAAAACCATCACCCCAATGGGCAATGCCATAGACTTGCGCGGCGTTTTCAAGCGTCCAGGATGAATGGGTGTCGGACACAAATACCTCTTTTTGGAAAGTTGGCGCTTAAGCTGTAGGCCGGATAAGCGGAGCGCATCCGGCGTAACCTTAGCCAAATGCCGGATGCGCTAAACGCTTATCCGGCCTACAACTATAGCAACGTGATACGATAAATTGAAACGAAATTACGAGAGTATGATCGCCTTGGCATGCTGTGTTTTATGGCTTCCAATGTGAAACGTCAAGACCCTAAATCCTGATTCCTGCCTACGGCTCGTAGGTGCGGTCAAATTGACAATTGCTGCTATATAATACCGGTATTTTATGACACAGGACGATAACCCTATGACCCAAGCACAATGGTTTACCGAACAGGCCGCCGGTGTCGGTACCGCTTTTGGCCTTAAAATCAACGCCAAGGTACACGAAGAGCAATCGCCGTTCCAGCATATCGAAATTTACGATACGGAAAGCTTTGGCTTTCTGATGGTGATCGATGGCTGCACCATGGTCTCGACCCGGGATAACTTTTTTTATCATGAAATGCTCAGTCATCCGGTGTTGTTTTCGCACCCTAATCCGAAAAAAGTCTGGATTATCGGCGGTGGCGACTGCGGCACCTTGCATGAAGTGTTGAAACACCCCGGTGTCGAGCAGGTGATTCAGATTGAAATCGATGAGCGGGTGACCCGTCTGGCCGAGCAGTATTTTCCCGAATTGTGCGCATCCAACCATGACCCGCGTGCCGACCTGAAATTTATCGATGGCATCGAGTGGGTGAAAAACGCCGCTAACAACGCGGTGGATGTCGTTATTATCGACAGCACCGACCCCATAGGTCCTGCCGAAGGCTTGTTCGGTAAGGCGTTTTATCAGGATTGTCTGCGCTGTTTAACGCCGGACGGCATGATCGTTCAGCAGAGCGAATCGCCGCTGCTGCATTTGCCGATTTTGCAGGATATGCGTCAAGCCATGCGCGAGGCCGGCTTCGCTCAGGTTGAAACCTATTATTTCCCGCAATGTATTTACCCTTCGGGCTGGTGGAGCGCGACCTTGGCCAGCAAATCGTCATTGACCGGTTTTCGTGAAACCGATGCTCGCCATAAACCTTTCACCACTCACTATTACAATGCTGACATCCACCGGGCAGCTTTTGCCCAGCCGGAGTTTATGCGCTTAGGCAATGAAAAAAACTGAGGAGCTATTCAAGGCTATCGAGAGAATCAGCGGCCTGGTGCGAGCGGTGGAGCGCCGACAATGTCTGGTGCTGGGCTTGCAGCCGATTCATGTCAGGATTCTGGAGTTTTTGGCGGAAAGTAATCAACGCAGTGATACATCGGTATCCGTGGCGGACTATTTTGGCTTGACCAAGGGTACGGTATCGCAGTCATTGCAGGTTTTAGAACGCAAGGAGCTGATTTATCGGGAAGTGGATGCGGAAGACCGTCGTGTGATGCACTTGCGTTTAACGGCTGCCGGACAAACCATGCTGGCGTCCTTACATCCCTTGCATGAGTTTTGTGATGCCGAACAGCACATGAATGCCAGTCAAATTAGTCAGTTAGAGGCATTGTTGGTGGTGTTGCTTAAGACTTTGCAAGCAACTAATAAGGTCAAAAGCTTCGGCATTTGCCTCAGTTGCGGTTATTTTCAGGAAACCGAGGGCCATTATGTGTGCGGATTGACTGATGAGCCTTTGGCACAACAGGAAATTGAGAAAATTTGTCGTGACCACATTACCTCTCGCAACGCACCCTCTTAGCGAGCCGCCACTTCCCATGCAGCCCGATAACAACCTGACTCCGGAGCGGATATGGGCGCATTTGAATGCAAACAACGCTAAAAGCCATTTTTATGTCGGTTTCAGCGGCGGACTGGATTCCACTGTGTTGCTGCATTTATGTAGCCGGTTACCGGTTTTGTCAGAGCGCGTCACGGCAGTTTATGTGAATCATCAGTGGCATCCTGAGGCCTCTGATTGGGGGCAGCATTGCCAACAGCAGGCGCAAAGCTTAGGGTTGTCCTATCAACAATTAATCATCGACGCCACGCCGCAGCCTGGGCAGAGTCCCGAGGAGACGGCGCGTATCGGGCGCTATCGGGCTTTGGCCGGACTGTTATCCGAGCATGATGCGCTGTTACTGGCGCAGCATCGCGATGATCAGATGGAAACGTTTTTATTGCAATGTTTGCGGGGCGCGGGAGTTAAAGGCTTGGCGGCCATGCCGGTCACGGCCGCATTGGGAGCGGGGCGACTGGTGCGGCCATTGCTTGAGTTGCCGCGCAGCGCCTTGCAGGCTTATGCCCGGCAACATCAGCTGACCTGGCTGGAAGACCCCAGCAACGCGGACAGTCGTTATGACCGCAACTTTTTACGCAACCAGGTGATTCCAGTGTTACGGCAACGCTGGCCAAGTCTGGATCAGACGGTGGCGCGTTCAGCGCGGCATTGCGCCAGTGCCGAGGCCTTGTTGCGCGATGCCACCGAAGCGGCATGGGCGCATTGTTATAACGCTGAGTTCAAATACCTGGATTTGGCGCGGTTGCGCCTGCAATCATCCGCCGACCAAATGGCGGCGACCTTGCGTCATTGGTTGGCTGAACAACAACACAGGATGCCGGAAACACGCGCCTTGTTGGCGCTGGTGGCGGCCATTGTCGACCGGCGCAGCGGCCATGGATGCTGGGTTGTTACCGATGATTATCAGTTGCGCAGCTATCAGAATCGTTTGTATTGCTTGCCTAATCCGCTGCCGACGCCTGAAACGGGGCCTGTGCCTTGGCGCTTTCTGGAACAACCTTTACGTTTAAGTGTTGGCAAGCTAAGCGCTGAGTTCGGGGCGGAAGGCATTGCCTTGCCTGCGTGGCGGCATGGCGAGGTCAGCATTCGCTATCGTAAAGGGGGGGAGCGATTGAAGTTACCTGGACGCGATGGACATCGCTGCTTGAAAAAGCTGTTTCAGGAGTACGGCATACCACCCTGGAAACGTGAGCGTATGCCTTTGCTTTACATCGGTGACCGGTTGGCGGCATTACCCGGGATTGGCATTGCCGCAGAATTTTATGCCAGCCAGCCACAAGCAGCGATTACTATCACCTGGGAGCCTGCTTATTGAGTGCTGTGTGTTTCTTCCAAAGCGATTTCATTGCGCCGCTCAGTCAAGGTGATGCTTTGTTCAATGGTTTGCAGCATTTTCTGATATCCGCGTTTACTGAACGGGTTGATGATGATCGGAGCTTTGATGGAGCCTTTGATGGTGAGTTGTTGTTGAGTGTCAGAAGTGCCTTCAGTGTGCAATAACAGCATGATGACCAGGGATTCAGGATCATCAGCCGCTAACAGTTCCGACTCTTCATTATCCAGAATGAAGGTGTAATTGATATTGAAATGACTGGGTTCGGCCAGGGAGAAGGTGACATCTTCATCATCCACCGATTGCAGCCAATACAAGCCATTACCATCTTGCTGATGAAACAGTTTGTAGTGTTGGTAGGTTTCAAAGCCCGGAATACCTTTTGGGAAGGTCAGTACGGTTTCTGGATCAATTTGTTGTTCGCCAAGAAACTTGGATTTGATTTTCATGGTAATACCCTTGAAAGTTAACGTCGTGCCGGAAGTATAGTCCAGATTGATATCCGGTGTTTAAGCACGCATATCGGCAATAAAGGTGCTAACCAGATGATCAACGCCAGACCGGCAAGCCAGGGTACCAGACTGACGGGCACGGTTTGGGTATGAAGTAGCGCGGGTGTTGTCAAAACCTGCTGTAACGGCTCGGGGCCTTGCAGGTGATGGTAATACAGCCCTGTTTTTTCAGCCAGTGTTTGTAACGCCAGTTCATCCATGGGGCTTTGATATAAGACCGGGCTGCCCGGCGGCTTGCCGGGCAGGCTTTCAGCTTCATGCCGATGCCAATAACCGATTTTTTCACCCTGTTGGTTGTATTCCGGGACCGGAGACGCTTCGGTTTGTCCGACACCGATAATCAAGCCGGGCACTTTGTTGGCTTCGAGCAAAAAGGGTGGCGTTCTGGCGCGGCTTGGCGTTTGCAGGCCATCGGTAAAAAAGACCAGGGCAGGTGGTGCGTCTTGCGCCCCTAGCTCACGCAGGCTTTTGAACAAGCCGCGCGCCACATGGCTGTCGGCAGCCCAGGCCATACGCCAATCAATGCGGTTAATGGCTTCGGACAGTTCCGCATAATGCTCACACAACGGTAAAGGCTCAAACAGTAAAAAGGTGTCTTTGTTGGTGAATAACGCCAGGCCGATTTCGCTTTGGCAGGGTAAATCTGGCAATAACTTGAGCAGGCTGGTTTTGACCATCGATAGACGGTCTTTAGGTAGCCCCGCGATGGCATAATCCTCGACGTTCATGCTTTGGGTAATATCGACCACCAGCAGCAAACGTGGCAACTTGCGGGCCATGGGCCAGGTTGGCGCCAACCAGGCAAGGCCGACCAGGGCCATGACCAGCAGCAGACGCAGACGGGGCAGCCAAGCAGACAGCGTCATGTTATGGCCCTCCCTTGCTCAAGCCCGGCAGGATGGCATAGACACTGCTTTTACGGCCTTGCCAGTCTGACGTTTCCACCTCTTTGCCGGGTGGGCGTATGGCCAGGGCATAATCCAGATTGTAGCGCGCCCAGGCATGGTTTGGATTGACCTGCAGAACTTTGCGCAATGCCTGTTCGGCAAGGTCCAGCAGGGCATTGATTTTGTCGTATTCCCAGACACCCCGATCACGCCAAAGCTGGCTGGCTTGGGCCAGGTACACACTGCCGAGGTTGTACTCAATCTGTAACGCCAAATCTGGCGTAGCCTGTGTTTTGGCATCCAGATAAACGCGCACGGCTTGTTCGGTAGCGCCTTGGGTGCTGAGTTGCCGGGCCTTGGCCATCATGATTTCGGTGGGCAAAGGCATCTGACGCAGGTCTATCGTGGCCGGCTTTTGCAGCTGGTGGTTAAAGTTTGCTATTTTTTGATAGCGTTGACCCAGCGAGAGGGTTACCGCAAACAGGATGAAAGCGGCTATAATCAAGCCGATAGGGTGTTGGGCAAACAAACGCATGTTGATTTGACTGGCAATAAGGTTGTTGATTTCGGCAATCCTGACTTGGATCGATTGCTGCCGTAAACGCATTATATACTGCTTTGCCAGGCAAAATCGCCACACATCGTTGCTGGCCTGCCACAGGGCCTGTAGGCTGCTGTGCTTCGGTTATCGGCTTGTAGATAGGGCAAACGCATGCCATAACCGTCACTTTCCAGGTGATAATGTGATGATAAAAACCTCGCTGCAAGCGAAAATTCTCATGGCGATTGCGGCCATTTTTTTTGTAATGATTGCTATCAGCTTGTGGTTTATGCACCACCGGCAAAAACAAATTGTGCAGGACATGGCGGTTGAGCAAGCTAAAGGCGTGGCGACGAGCTATTTTGATGGCCTCAATACCATGATGTTGACCGGCAGTCTTGGCCAAAAGCGTTTTTTACGTGACCGTTTGCAGAATTTACCGGAGGTCAATGCCATTGCCATGCTCAGAGCGCCGGTGCTGCGTGAGATTTTTGGGCCGGGCGAGTCTTGGCAGCAAGCAAAAGACGCCTGGGATGCACGCGCCCTAAAAGGTGAAACCGTGGTGGTACCTGACCCGGATAACCGTGATGCGTTGTTAGTGCTGAAGCCGGTGGTGGCCAGCAGTAATTATTCCGGAACCAATTGTTTGTCCTGTCATCCGGTTGCGGAAAATACCGTATTGGGCGCGGTGCGCTTGAGTTATTCCTTGGCGAGCAGTCATCAACGTCTCGCCCGCGATACCTGGCTGACCAGCGCTATCGCTACCGGTTTGTTTCTGATGGGTATGGTGGGGTTGACCTACGCCATGCGCCAAATCGTTATCAAACCGCTGCTCAATATGCGTGACGCCATGACTGAGATTGCCACTCATGCCAATTTAACCATTCGTCTGGACACGGTAAAAAACGATGAAATCGGTGAAGTCAGCGTAGCCTTTAACGCGTTGCTGGACACATTCAGTCAAAGTTTGCAACAGGTGATTCAGGCCAGTATAGCCATGAACAAAGCGACCGGGCAAATTCAGCATGTCGCACAGCAGACATTGTCGGCGGCTCGTCAGCAAGCACAGGAAACGGAAGCGATCGCCAGGGTGGTCAGTGAACTGGAGCAGTCCGTGGTGGCGGTACATCAACAGGCGGACAGTGCCGCCGAAGCGTCGATTGCTTCTGACAAAGAGGCAAAACTGGGTTCGACTGCCACGCAGGAAGTGATCAAGGCTATTTGTCGATTGGTGCAGGAAATCGAGCATGCTGCCGAGGTTATCAAAACAGTCGCGAAAAACAGCCAGAATGTCAGCACGGTGCTGGATGTCATCAAAGGTATTGCCGAACAAACCAATCTGTTGGCACTCAATGCCGCCATTGAGGCGGCACGCGCCGGAGACCAGGGGCGAGGGTTTGCCGTGGTAGCCGATGAAGTGCGTAATCTGGCGACACGCTCCCATCAGGCCACCGAAGAAATCGAGCGCATCATTGACGCCCTGCAAAAACAGTCTAAGCAGGCGGTAAACGTTATGAATGACGCGAAAGCCCATGCCGAAGATCGGCAGATACAAGCGCAGAGCGCTGACCATGGCCTGAATCTCATTACCCAGCATGTCACGCATATTCGCCAACTGAACAGTACCATGGCCGAGGCTGCCAATCAGCAAAATCAGTTAGCCAGCCATGTTAACCAAAGTCTTAACACCATTCGCAGCTTAACCGACCGCACCACCTTAGATGCCGAGCAAACCAGTGCAGCCAGTCAGCAAATGGTGGTATTGGCTGAACAGCTGGCCGGACTGGTACAGCGTTTCAAACTGTAACGGCGTTACCATGTCATCTTCCTTTACGCAGGCGGGCAGTATCAGCAATGCCGCATTGGCGCAACTGTTGCTCAATCATCAGCAACAGCAACGCTTGACCCGGCAGCTTAAAGCGCGCCTGCCGGCAGACCTGGCGCTTTCCTTACAGCATGTCAATATCGCCAAGGGTTGTTTGTTTTTATATTGTAATTCAGCGAGTTGGGCCTGGCAGTTGCGTTTCGAGCAAGCGCATATTCGAGCGCTTGCCAAGCAATTACAGTGGCCTTCTTTTCGGGATATCAAGCTGCGCTTGATGACGCCGGACAGCGAGCCGGGTCCATTGCGTTCGGTCAAGGTGCCGGCACAGCCGATTATCGATATCATCCATGACGCCGGCAAAGCGCAGCCGGACGCGGCCCTAGGGCAAGCGTTAACCCGCTTGAGCACAACCCTGGCCCGTTTACATAAACAGAAGGCAGGGTAGAGTGGCGGCGTCATGTTGTCATCTTGAATCGGCTTAAATCATGCTACACTCAATTGATAAAGCCTCTCATTTCCTTATCTGAACTTTTTGACCTAGATTTTCCATGATTGAAGAAACCGCGATTGTCGCCCGGATTGATGCCCAAACCGTTTGGGTCGATAGTCGCCGCAGTGGCAGCTGTGGTGGTTGTCGGCAACAAAATGCGTGCGCTACCTCCTTGCTGGACAAACTGATCAGGCCGCGCTTGATTCAGGTGGACTGTGCGCTTGAGCTGCAGCCTGGTGAGGCGGTGATTATCGGCATTGAAGAACACAGCCTTTTGTCTGCGTCCTTTGTGCAATACGGCCTGCCGCTGGTGTTTATGTTGCTGGGTGCAGGTGTCGCTGATCAGCTGTTACAGGTCGAACAGGCATTGCGTGATTTGCTGATTGCCGGGGTGGCGCTGGCGTCATTGGCGGCGAGCCTGGCATTGATCAGCCGCTGGCAGCGTGGTTTTCTTCAAGCTTATCTGGGACGTCCTGTGGTTTTGCGTAAAGCTTAAGGCTTTGTCTGGCCGGAAAACTATCGCCCACTTTTTTATTTTTCTCACTCAACCATGAATCCATTTCCATATCACCTTAAAGAGCTTGATACCCCCTTAAAAGTTTTGTTTACCGGCTATCTGATGACCGTAGGCGTGGGTTATCTTATGGCGCTCATTCAGATTTTGTTTACTCATGGCATGGCCGACGGCAAATTTGGCCTATCCATCGATGATGTTGTTTACAGTTATTATGGTAACCGTTCCGGTACCTTGTTGGAGCAGAAACTCAATGGCTCCATGCAGGCCTATGCTACCGAACAAGAGCGTTTTGAGCTCATGCAATGGACCCGGGATGGTGCCAGAGCTGTGGATTATGTGTCTAGCGGCAGTAAAGCGATTATCGAAAAGAACTGCGTGATGTGCCATAACGAAGACGCTTCGGGCATTCCTAATTACAACGATTTTGAACAACTTAAAGCGGTGACCCAGCAAGATGAAGGTGCTACTTTTTCTTCGCTAACCCGGGTTTCTCATATTCACTTGTTTGGCATCAGCTTCATTTTTATGTTTGTCGGCTTGATTTTCAGTTTCTCGCAAATTGCACCTAGCCGCATTAAAAGCCTTGCCATTGGTATGCCGTATATATTTCTGCTGGCCGACATTATGTCCTGGTGGTTGACCAAATTACACCCCTGGTTTGCCTGGATGGTGATCATCGCCGGTTTTGGCATGGGTTTATCCTTTCTGTTGATGTGGGTGCTCTCCATGCTGGAAATGTGGGCATTCCGCTTTGTGTTTGTCGATGGTATCGCGCCAAAGGTTGAAAGCTGTCGCAGCAGATGGGTAGAAAAACTATCGTTACCGGAAGATGCGGGGCTGGATCGATGCTTGTGGCAGGTATTGAAAAAGACTGGACGGTGGGTATGGGGACGCGCCATTGCACCGTTACTGAAGCGTTTTTCCGGAGCTGATAAGGAATAACACCCTACGCGACCGTATCGCTATTACAGTGTAAATTTCCGCATTGGCCTATGGATGCGCCGGGTTATTCGGCAATGGCTTTGACAGTCCTTGGCTCGTATGAAGCTTGACGGTGACATTGCTGTCGCCGTCATTTTCGCCAAAACTATTTACTGCCAAGTTGAGCATGGCTGCTGGCCTGTGCGCAAGCTAGCCGTCACGCAGGTTTTATGCCAGAATAACTGACAGTTTCAGATTCATTCTGCAGGCACTTTTAAGTATGCCTGACAGATTCAAAACAGTTTAGGAAAAAGCATGATTGACTCTAAAGGATACCGACCTAATGTCGGCATTATCCTTTGCAATGACGAGGGTCGTGTTTTTTGGGCAAAACGTTCTGGCGCTAACTCCTGGCAATTTCCTCAAGGCGGCATTCATGAGGGAGAAGAGCCTGAAGAGGCCATGATTCGCGAATTATGGGAAGAAACGGGGTTAGGTAAAGATGATGTGGAAATTCTCGGGCGCACCCGCTACTGGTTGCGCTATCGTCTGCCGGAACGCTTTTTGCGCAAAAAATCAGTGCCTTTGTGCATAGGACAAAAACAGATATGGTTCATGTTGCGCCTGGTTAGCCAAGAGTCGAGGGTGTGCCTCAACTGCACACCCAAACCCGAATTTGATGGCTGGCGTTGGGTCGATTATTGGCAACCATTGGACGATGTGGTTTATTTCAAGCGCAAAGTCTATCGGCAAGCCATGACTGAACTTGGCCAGATATTATTATCGGACGCTGTTCCCATCAGCGCGGCTGGTTTTTTGGCGAAAGAGGTGATGGCCGTGCCGCGCCAATCTAAATTCCAAACCGTCAATGCGCGAACACCACTGTCAGGTTGACTATTGCCGTGATTGTTACCTGGTAACCGGTTAGTCACCATCGCTATCGCCGTCATCGTAAATCATGGCAAAAGCTTCGGGCGCATCATTTTCAGGAAAGAAAGTGGTGACTTTGGTGTCGTCACCAATCAACGCCCGGTTGACGAGATGGTGAAAAATGCCATGTTCAATAACGCCGGGGACAGCATCCAGTCGCCGTGCCCATCGCCCGGTATCGCCTGAAGGCAGGCGAACATCCAAAACCAGATTGCCAGCAGCGGTGATAAAGACATTGCCGCCGTCAGGCTGTTTACGCAAAGTGGTCTGAATATCCAGTTGCGCCAGTTTCTGCTGGGCTAATTTCAGCGCGGCGGGCAAAATTTCCACAGCCACAGGATGCTGCTGGCCAATATTGCTGACGTGTTTACTGGTGTCGGCAATAATCCAGAATTCTTTCGCCGCCTTAGCCAGTAATTTTTCCTGAACCAGATCCTGCCCCCGACCTTTGAGCACGGTCAGGTCGGGGGCGATTTCATCGGCGCCATCGACATACACATCCAGCTGATCGATCGCGGCCAGGCTGGTGACGGTTAAGCGGGCTTGTTCGGCATTAATCTGGCTGATCACCGAGCTGGCGACCACGGTGACTGTCAAATTGTCGTGTTGTACACGTCGGGCCAATGCGTCGATGAAGCAGTCAGCCGTGGAGCCTGTGCCCAGGCCAACACACATGCCCGGAGAAATCAATGCAGCCGCTGCCTGCGCCGCTAACTGTTTGGCATTCATGTATTTTGTTCCTGTTTACGGAATGGCTTCAGTGGTCGGCCTTTGGCGTCTGCATGGATGTGACCGGAAAAGAGCAGAAAGCATTCGACCACGCCCCAGACCACGCCAAAACCTTGGGTGATCAGCGTGAACGCCACCATGGCCAAACCGATTTGCCAATAACCCAGATAGAATCGATGGCCGCCGACCATGCCGGTAAATAGCGCCAGCAGTACTGCGGTAAGCTGAGATTTGACCGGTTCCGGTGTTAAATAGGTTCCCACCAGCTCGACCTGAATGACTTGCCCATCTTCCAGCGTAAATTCCACATCATCATTGACTTCCGGCTCGGCAACCGAGGTCCACTGATCCATGTGAAATTCGTAAAAACTGTCTTCGTGTTTGATCACGCCGGTGCGCGTTTCCAGATCCAGACTTTCGATATGCCCTAACATAAGTGTTTTTCCTGGTTTCTTAGTGTTTTAAGGTTAGCTGATAAGGATTATTGTTCCCGAATACGGACGGCCAGGACATCGCATGGCGCATGATGCAACACGCCGGTTGCGGTGGAACCTAACAACAGTGACAGGCCGTGGCGGCCATGTGAACCGACCACGATCAGATCAATATTTCGTGCTGTGGCGATACGCACGATTTCCTGTTTCGGACTGCCCAGTTCCAGCCATTGCCGCTCGGTGGGGATCTGTATTTTTTTGCCCCAATCAGCCAGATGTTGCTGGGCGGCAGTCTGCATTTGTTCAGTCAGGTCGATATCGAACGGCGCCACCGGGCCGTAGGCGGCATCGGTAACAGGCAAGGTTTCCACCACATGCAGCAAATACAGCGTAGCCTGATATTGACCGGCCAGACTTAAGGCGCGCGCGGTGATCCGCTCGGTTTGCCGGGTAAAATCGATGGCTACCAGAATGTGCTTGTAATCGGACATAACTAGACCAAAGTAAGTTCGGATAACAGCCAGCTTAACAGCTGATAATTGCCTAGACTATACAATAAAGCGATGCCCATGCCGAAGAAAAAAGACTCGTCCAGGGCGCGACTGAAAATATGAGAGGTAATCAACCAATGCCAGAAAGTCAGCATCAGCAGCAGAATAAAGGCTGGCAGGGAAGCGCGCCCGATGCTCAAACTGGCCAGCGCAGGCACTGCGGCAAGACTCACCAGGGCATCGGCGCCCAGCAAGGCTGAAAAAGTTTGCCGAAAACGCAGCGGTTTTCGGTACAGCATGAGTACCGCGTAAGTGAATCCTGCCAGCAACAGGATTTCCAGGCCGGCTTGCAAACCCGCACTACTTAAGCCGTCGGTGATATAAGCCACGGCAAAACTGAGCGCAATATAAGCTATCAGGCATTGGCTCAATACGGTCAGGGAATACGGCATAGCCTCCGGCCCTTTGCGCAGTCGGCAGATGTCAAACACCCGCAGCACCAGCTCATACATGGCCGTGTTCAAACTCGTTCAAGGCCTCTTCCGCGGCCAGCCAGGTGTTTTCAGCCTCGGCCAAGGCTTGGTCGATGTGCCGTTTTTCCTCCAACAGCTGATGCAGGCGCGCTTTGTGTTCCGGCTGATAGAGTTCGGTATCGGCCAGGGTTTGTTCGATGGCTTGTTGCCGTTGATGCCACTGCTCCATGGCCCGTTCTGCCTCGGTCAGGGCTTTGCGCAGCGGCTGCATGCGTTGCCGGCGCTGGGCATCGAGCTGGCGTTGTTGTTTGCGGTTAGGCGTGGTGGTTTCCTGTGTCAGGCTGTTTTCGGTATTTTTCTGAGTCTCGGCCAACGCTTTTCGGTAGTCGTCAAGATCGCCCGGGAACGGTGCCATGCCGCTCTCATGTAGCCAATGAAACTGATCGACCACCGAGCGTAATAAATGCCTGTCATGCGAGACCACGATCAACGCGCCCTGGTAATCCTGCAAGGCTAGAATCAAAGCTTCGCGCATGGCCAGATCCAGGTGGTTGGTCGGCTCATCCAAAAGCAGCAGATTGGGGTTCTGATAAACCAAAAGCGCCAATACCAAACGGGCTTTTTCGCCGCCGGAAAAGCGTCCCACCCGGGCCTGCACGGTATCACCGGTAAAGCCGAAACCGCCCAAGAAATTGCGCGCTTCCTGTTCGGTAGGTTCGGGCGTCAGGCGCTGAATATGCCACAGCGGCGTTTCGCCACCGCGCAGTTGCTCCAGTTGATGCTGGGCAAAATAGCCGATGCGTAAATGCGCGCCTTCCAGACGGTTGCCGGCTAATAAGTCATGCTCACCGGCCAGCACTTTAATCAGGCTGGATTTGCCGGTGCCATTAGCGCCCAACAAGCCGATACGATCACCTGGACTCAGGGAAAAATCGACGTCATCGACAATCACCGTTTGGCCATAACCGATGCGCGCGTTTTGGAGTTGCAGCAAGGGGTTGCTCAGCGCCTCAGGCGGGGCAAAGTGAAATTCAAACGGCGAATCGGCCTGCGCTTTGGCGATAATGTCCATGCGCGCTAAGGCCTTCAGGCGGCTTTGCGCCTGTTTGGCTTTGGTGGCTTTGGCTTTGAAGCGTTCGACAAAGTGCTGGATATGGGCAATTTCCCGCTGCTGGCGGGCGTAGGCTGCGTCTTGACCGGCCAATTGTTCGGCACGAATCTGCTCGAAAGCGCTGTAATTGCCGGTATAAACACAAGCTTTTTGGTGTTCGAAATGGATGATGTGATCGGTGACGGCATCGAGAAACTCGCGGTCGTGGGAAATCAAAAGCAACGTGCCAGGATATTGCGCCAGCCAGTTTTGCAGCCAGATCACCGCCTCCAGATCCAGGTGGTTGGTCGGTTCGTCCAACAACAGCAAGTCAGAACGGCACATCAACGCCTGCGCCAGATTCAAACGCATCCGCCAGCCGCCGGAAAACGAGGCTACCGGTAAATCCAGTTGCACCTGGGTAAAGCCAAGACCGGCCAGCAGTCGCCGGGCGCGGGCATCGGCGCTGTAACCTTCTATGCGTTCCAGCTCGCCGTGCAGTTCGGCAATGGCGATACCGTCAGCCGCCGTTTCCGCTTCACGCAAGCGCTGTTGCAAGCGGCGCAGCTCGGCATCGCCGTCGATGACATAATCGGTTGCCGAACGTTCCAGCGCTGGCGTTTCCTGAGCGACATGGGCAACTTGCCAATGCTCAGGCACTTGGCAATCACCCTGGTCGGCGCTCAGTTTGCCCATGATCAGCGCAAAGAAACTGGATTTGCCGGTGCCGTTGGCACCGGTAATGCCGACTTTCCAACCGGGGTTCAGGGTCAGGTCGGTATGATCCAGCAACAGTAACGCGCCCCGGCGCAAGGTCAGGTTGGAGCAACGAATCATCAGGCAAACCGTTCGATCATTTTTTCAGCATGTTTGCTGAACGCTTTGATATCGCCGGATTTTAAGGTTTCCACCGGAATCACCAGCGCGGTATCGACATCGACATAAAGATAAACATACTGGTCTTTTTCCCGCTCTACGCGCAGCACTTCGCTCCAGGGGTATTTATGTTTTCCAGAGGGTGATTTTTCAATAAGGTGCTCGGCGTCCATGCTTAAGTGATAGTTGCCAAGCATTTTGTTCTTTTCCTTATGACTGTAGCTTTTGGTGATTTGTTGACGCAGATTGAGCAAAATCAACCGAGGTGATAGCCAGGTCCATAGCGCGGCCAGAAAGACAATATAGCCGGATGCGGCCGTGTCGCCGTAGTAGTAGTAGTAAAATGCGGCCACAAACAGCAGAAAGGCCGGAATGTACCAGCGATTTTTGCGGATGCTGGCTTTGACATGATCCGTGTTGTGTAACAAGCGTTCGTTAAAATGAATGAAATCTTCTTCGCGCAATTCGTAATCAATCGTATACATAGCGTTAGCGTTACTTCAGAGAGGGTTAATGACGGCGGTGACGCCGAGTATCTGGATGGTTATTGTAGCCGGTAAAAGCCGGGTCAGGCTTAAGCACTGTCGACCGGTTGAGCTGATCGCCTTCGCCGCCCGGTTATAGTACACAGTTCAACAGGCCTATGGTAGGCTGTGGCCATTTTGCAACGAGAGACGGGGATGCGTTTTTATCTGACTTTACTTGGCTTAGGCCTGGCCGTTGATGTGGCTATGGCGCAGGATTTGGCTCCCGAACCGCCCACACTGCCTCGCAAGGTGCAAAGCGGTGTGATTATGGAACCCGACCCGACTGTGATCAATGCACGGCAACCCGTGCCCGAGCTGGATAATCCACCGATGCCTATTGATGACGAAACCCTGGAACCTGACATCACCATTACACGCAAGGATAGTAAGGTCATTCAGGAGTTTCGCCGTAATGGTCAACTGTATATGGTAAAAGTGATTCCAGAGCGTGGTTTTCCTTATTATCTGATCGATACCGATGGTGATGGCACGCTAGACGTGCGCGGCAGCGATCTGGAACGTAATCTCAATATTAACCAATGGAAATTGATGGAATGGAAATGAAGGTTAACAGGGCCTCGACAGTCAGCGCGGCGGCGCAACATACTGACCTACTCGCGTGATCAGGCCAGGCTGATAGCATGATCAGGCATGTTACGAGTGCCGCCTTTGATAGGCGCGTTGGCTTAGGGGCCATGCTGCTGGGCAGTATCTTGACCGCCTCGGTGCTGGCGATTGAGTGGCAGAACCAGCAACAAGAAACCCGCATCGCGGCCATTGCGGCGGCGAAAAAAATGGTTCACAGTCTCGATGCCCGTTTGAGCGATTACCAAACGGTGGCGCGGGGTGTCAAGGGGCTGCTGGAAAGTAGTGAACACGTCACGCTGGACGAATTCCGCCACTATGTGGCTACCCTGCATTTCAATCAAGCCCAGGGCTTGCAAGGCATTGGTTTTGTCCAGCGCATCGAACAGGCCGATAAGTTGGGTCATATCGAGTTAATGCGCCAGAAAGTTCATCCTGATTACCGCATTCACCCTGATAGCAGCGCCGAATTTTATGCTCCGATTGTACTGATGGAGCCACTTGAGCAACAGAATTTACATGCCCTAGGGCTTGATATCTGGCATGTCCCATCGGCACGGGAGGCGGCATTGTCGGCTCAGAACACCGGCGCCATGCACATTAGCTCACCTTTGGTACTGGTTCAAGACCAAGATCAGCTAACCTCAAGTCAAGCCTTTGTCATGTATTTGCCGGTTTATCGTTATATGACTAAGGCCGTCGATCAGCCTTTGGTGGGCTGGGTTAATCTGCCGGTCAGAATGAATGACCTGATTGCAGGCTTAAGCGGCCAGTTTGATCAGGCTTTGGCATTTTCGATTCGCGATATTGAATTTGCCGATGACAGCGGCTGGCTTTATCAAACACCGGTTTCCGCAACGGGGCAAACGGATGTCATTTATGACCAGAGTCTGGCGATAGGCGGGCGCATCTGGCAGCTGGAGTTTTCGGTAACGCCCGCTTTTGCAGAACGCTACCTCGATCGCGCTGTGATCGCGGGCATCTCGATTGCCGGCGCGCTGATCAGCGGCTTGCTGTCGCTGATTTTGGGTTATTTATTTTCCAGCCGCGCAAGCAACCGCGAATATGCACGGTTGCTGTTCGAGCAAAGCGCTGATGCCATTTTTATTTTTGACAACGCGTTTCAGGTCATTAAGGCCAATCCTGCCGCACTGAGCTTGTTAGGCTATGGCTCGGACGAGCTGAAAGGCATGATGATTGCGGATCTGTTGGCCGAACATGAGCAGGATCGGCTTAAGCAGGAGCGGCCGCGTTTGCTTCGTGGTGAGAACATCATGGGGGAATGGTGGCATCGTCATAAAAGGGACACTTCGGTTCTGGTTGAGGTCAATGCCGGCAAACTCGATCAAGACAGCAATTTCGCCATACTCAGAGATTTGACCGAGCGCAGGGTATATCTGCACCGGATTGAACGTTTGAACAATTTGTACCGG
Organism: Methylococcales bacterium; assembly: GCA_032251045.1. Classification (GTDB taxonomy): domain Bacteria; phylum Pseudomonadota; class Gammaproteobacteria; order Methylococcales; family Methylomonadaceae; genus JAVVEW01. The sequence goes on along the minus strand of JAVVEW010000002.1, from coordinate 58,509 downwards.
GCATTGAGCGAAGTCAACCTGGCCATTGTGCGCATGGAGGAAGAAAGCGAATTATTACCGCTGGTTTGCCGCTGTGCGGTTGACTATGGCGGTATGACGCTGGCCTGGATTGCCATCCTGGAAGGCGAGGCGCTGGTGCCTGCCACAGTATATGGGCAGGGTCAGGACTATGTGAGCAGTCTTAATGTAACCATTGGCACGGATCAACCAAGCGGCCGAGGGCCAACCGCCACGGCATTCCGGGAGAATCGGGTGATTGTGGTGGATGATTACCTCAAAGACACGCTGACCCGCCCTTGGCATGAACAAGCGGCCCGGCATGGCTGGCAGAGTGCGGCGGTTTTTCCGATTATGCGTAATGAGCAGGTTTATGCCGTGCTCAATGTCTACCATACCCAAACCAAGGCGTTTGACCAGCAGGCGCTGGCATTGTTGAAAGAAATGGCCGTCGATATTGGTTTTGCGCTGGATAATTTCGATCGCGTTTATCGCGAGTCGGAGGCAGAACGGCAATTGGCGCTTCATGCCAAAGTATTCGATGTCAGTCATGAAGGTATTTTGATCTGTAATCAAGACAATCACATTTTGAGCAGTAATCCTGCCTTCAGCGCAATAACAGGGTACAGCGCTGAACAGGTCTATTTAAGAAATCCATCGATACTGGCGTCGGGGCAGCATGAGCCGGATTTTTATCAGGCTATGTGGCAGTCTATTCAGGACACAGGATATTGGCAGGGTGAGGTTATCAATCGCCGCAAAAATGGTGAGCTTTATCCGCAATGGCTATCGATCAGTGTGGTCAAGGACATGTCAGGCCGTATCACCCATTATGTGGGTATTTTAAGTGATTTGACCGAGCACAAAGCCACTCAAGAGCAAATCCAGTTCTTGATTCATTTCGATTCTTTGACCAGCTTACCTAATCGCGAGTTATTGTATGACCGTGCCAAAGTGGCGTTGGCGAACGCTCAGCGCTATGGCCGTGCTTGCGCGCTGATATATCTGGATTTAGATCGCTTCAAACTGGTTAACGATTCGCTAGGGCCGGGTGCGGGCGATCAGCTGATTAAGCAATTTGCCCTACGACTGGCGGCGCAGTTGCGCCCTGAAGACACCTTGTGCCGTCAGGGTGGTGATGAATTTATCCTGTTATTACCGAATACCCAGGCGGATGAAGCCGCTCATGTCGCCGCAAAAATTCAGCAAGCCAATGCACAGCCTTTCACCATTGACGGACATAGTTTGACCTTGACGGTCAGTATGGGCATTGCCGAGTACCCCAATGACGGCAAAAATTTCGAAGAATTGGCCGGGGCGGCGGATGCGGCGCTGTTCCGCGCTAAAGAACAAGGGCGTGATAATTTTCAGTTTTTTACCAAACAACTGCACGATCAGGCACGACAGATTTTACAAGTTGAAAATGATTTGCGCATTGCCCTTGAAAAAAATCAACTGCAATTGTACTACCAGCCGCAAGTTGATGCCCGGAGTTTCAGGTTAATTGGCTGTGAAGCATTGTTGCGCTGGCAGCACCCGGAAAAAGGGCTGGTTTCGCCTGGCGTATTCATTCCAATTGCCGAGGAAAGTGGCTTGATTGTGGAAATTGGTTCCTGGGTGATGCAAGAGGCGTTGCGCCAGTTGACACAATGGCAGCGGCAACATCGGAATGTTGTGCCGGTGGCGGTGAACTTGTCCGCCATGCAATTTCGCCAGGCGACATTGGTGCCGCAACTTAAGGCATTGCTGCGCACGTATCCGGTCAATCCAGAGTTATTGGAGTTGGAAATGACTGAAAGTGTAGCGATGGGGAACTCAGAAGTGTTGCTGGAGTTGATCGAAACCATTAAGGCCATGGGCATTAAAGTATCCATTGATGATTTTGGTACCGGCTATTCTTCGCTCAGCTATCTTAAGCGTTTCAAAATCGATAAACTCAAAATTGATCAATCGTTTATACGTGACCTGGAGCGGGATCGAGACGATGAGGCCATTGTCGATGCCATTTTAGGCATTGCCCAGGGCTTAGGTTTCAGAACCATTGCCGAAGGGGTGGAAACCCAGCAGCAATTGCACATGTTGCAGGTTAAAGGCTGTGATGAAATACAAGGTTACTATTTTGGCAGACCCATGCCAGCGACGGCATTTGAAGCCGTGTTAGCCAAGCCCACTTTAGCCCCGCAAGCATCGGATACTTGAAGTGATTCATGATCATGCGTGTCACAAACGTAACCCCTCCTTTGGCGGTACCATAAAAGCCGGAATGACTGCGTCATTTTTACGACACTCTTTTGCCAGGAAGGTTGAGGGGATTTTCAGACTGGAAATCGATAGAGTCGCTGCGCTACAGCGCCTCATAACAGTCTGGCCCGCTGTCAGAGGTAACATGAAACGCCAGCGAGTCGGTTTTATAGGTCAATCCCTCAGGCCCCGAGGCATGGGGATTGAGCTGGCCTTTTTCCAGAAACCAGATCAGCCGTTGGTTGTGATAAATCAATAATGCGCGATTGTGCCGGCTGCCTGGATAAATTAAATAACCGGTTTGCGCTTCGCTCAATTCCGAAGCTTCAAGGGCGTGTTCCGCTTGATATTGAGCCAGCTGTTCGGCCAGACTGCCGTTCAGCTGATGGCGCTGCAAGGCGCGTATTGCTTCATCATCCAGTTCAGCGCTTGCCGCTACCGGGTAATGTTGGTCTTTGGCACCATCGTTGGCATAAAGGACCAGCTTGTCCAGGGCAGGGTGTTCCAGCGCGGCCAGAAAAGCTTGCCCGGCGAGGATATGTTTGTACACCGTCACCACCCAGGGCAAGGCTCGGCCAGTCTGCTGAAAACGGCTTTTTACGCGCTCGATAACGTGTGGCGCATCACTGCCTGCGGCATCGGGGAGCACCAGAAAGGCATCGACGGCAATGATCTGGGTGCGAAAACCAGCCTGATGAAAGTGCTCGATCAAATTGCCGTAGCGCGGCCAATAGGGAATGCCGGTGCCGTCGTAAAGCAAATGAATGCGCTGGGCAAGCGCTCGCTTGGCCACTTCGTCACGCAGGCGGTTGGCAAAGGGTTCGACAAATACATAGTCATCACTGTGGTGTTCGGCGGCGGTCAGCAGTTGGTAGAAATCACTGAGTTTACGAAACTCATCCAGTGAGGCGGTGACGAAATTAGCACCGCATAATCGATGCGCGGACTGTTCTACCACGCTTTTTCCGGAACCGGCGCCGCCCATGCTCATCAATAACCAGGGTTGATCAACCGGTGTTGTATCGGCAAACAACACGCTTAACGCGGCATCGATTTTATATTGCATGCGTTGTAATCGCTCAACGGCCAAATCGATGGCTCTGGAAAGGCGGCTGTCGGCCTCGGTCAGATTTTTCAGGCGCATTGGCAGCGCGGCATCCTCAAGTAACGCAAAGATGTTGGCTTTCGGACCTTTGAGCTGACGAATCAAGTTCAAAAGCTCGCCATGGCTAGGTGAGCGCAAACCGGTCAGAATATTGACATCCAGGCATAATAACGGCGCCGAACCGTCGGCAGGCAGATAAATACCATCGATTTCGCGGCGTTGTCGCAATGTTTCGGTACCCGGCAGATAACCAATCATGGCCGAGGCCGGGAGAAAGGGATAATCGGCAAATAACTGGCCGCTGATGAAGGGTTGATTGGCAACGGTTTCAACCGGTACCAGACCACCATTGATGCAGACCAGACAGGCGCGTCCTTGCTCGGTGCTATGGGTCAGAAACGGAATTCCAAATACCTGCCGCTTATGTTCGGGCCAGGTGCCATAGCCATCGGCGTGATTGTTCAGGCACGGTGTGCGTTTGGGATCGAGCGCATGGGCAAAAGCTGTGACCAGGCTGGCGCTGGAACTGCCAAGGTCATGCAGGGCAAGCGCATCTTGGTCGCTGAGCCTGCGAAAATCCAGGCCATGTTCATAAACGGCGCGCATGGCCGGCAATTGGCTTAATGCAATCAGAAACAAATCCAGGGTAATGCGATTGCCATAACCGAAGGGCCGAATCGAACGGGCATTCTGATAGAATTGCGCTAAACGTTGATCGAGGTTGATGCAACGAATGACGAAGCCGTTATGGTCAAACAAGGCGCTGTCTTGATGGCTGTTGTCATCATCCATCACCAGGCGGGCAATAGCGTTGCGAAAGCGTTTGCGTTTGCCGGCATCGGGCATCAGGCCGGGACGGTGGTCGGCGGTGGCCTGGGCGTGCCAGTCATGAAACAAGGCGCCATGAATACGGTTATAGAGCAAATTCAGATAAGTGATGCGTTTGGTTTGGTCATGTGAAATAGTGGCGGCGGCTTCCTGTTGCAACACCGGCAACAGTTGCATGGCACGAACAATGGCCAAGGTGGTGCGTAAGTGTTGTATGCGCGGGTAATGTGGTAAAGGTGTCATGGTCAGTTCTCGGTCAACGGCATTTTTTCACGCAGTTTCAGAAAACGCCGGTAGCGTCTGGCGATAGCGGGGTCGGTTGCGGCTTTTTCCCTGACGGCACAGTCGGCGTCTTTGACATGGCGGCAGTTATGAAAACGGCATTGTTCGATGAGTGGCCAGAATTCTTTGAAACCGTGCGCTAATTCTGTCTCGGTCAGATTAGCCAGGCCAAAAATGGCGACGCCAGGGCTGTCGATTAACGCGCCGCCTTCGGGGAGTGGGTACAAGGTTGCGGTAGTGGTGGTGTGACGTCCCAGCTTGGCCGCTTCGGACAGGCTTTGTGTTTTTAGTTGTTTGTCGGGAATCAGGGCGTTGGTCAAAGACGATTTACCGACGCCGGATTGCCCGGTGAGCAGGCTGGTGCGCTCATGCAGATAAGGCTTGAGTTGCTCAAGCCCCTGGCCCGTTAAGGCGCTGAGCTTCAATACGGGATAACCCAATGCCTGATAGTCGGCAAGTTCGGCCAAGGTGTCGGTCAAGTCGATTTTGTTGATCAATAGCCCGGCGTCAATGGCGCGGTTTTCGCAGACGGCTAAAAATTGATCAACTAACAGCCAATCAGGCTTAGGCTCTGCGGCTAACACCACCCAGACCCGGTCAAGATTGGCCGCCACCGGGCGAATGCGACCATTGCGGGCGGGACGGGTCAGCAGGCTGCGGCGCGGCTGTACCTGTTCGATACGACCTTGACCGGGGGCGGTTTGCTGCCATAACACTTCATCGCCCACGGCCAGTGTGTCCAGCTTGCGCCGAGGTTGGCAGATCACCGTGACACCGTTGGCGGCCACGGCGATCGCTTGCCCTAAATGCGCGACCACCACGCCAGGCAGAAGGTCGGTCATGAGGCTGAGGGTAAAGATTTCAGATGGTTAATACGCACGGCGGCAGGCGGGTGGCTGTAATGGAATGCCGAATACAGCGGGTCGGGAGTTAGTGTGCTGGCATTTTCCTGGTACAGCTTGACCAGGCTACTGATCAGTAAGTCAGCCTTGCTGTGTTGGGCGGCGAAGGCATCGGCTTCAAATTCAAATTGGCGCTGAAAATAGGCGCTGATCGGTTGCAGAAATGGCGTGAACACCGGCATGACCAGGGTAAATAATACCAAGGCTGCGGCGTTCGATGGCGTTGCCACGCCCAAGCCGCTGTAAAACCAGCTCTGTTCGCTTAAAAAACCGAGTATAGCAAAACCGATCAAGGTCATGATCGAACTGGCTATCAGCATTTTAATCACATGTTTGCGCTTGAAATGCCCAAGCTCATGCGCTAATACGGCTTCCAGCTCGGCTTCGGACAGCGAAGCCACCAGGGTATCGAAAAACACAATGCGTTTTTTATCGCCAAATCCTGTGAAATAAGCATTGCCATGTCCAGAGCGTTTAGAGCCGTCCATGATAAAAATACCTTGACTGCTAAATTCGCAGCGCTTTAACAAGTTTTCGATACGTTGTCTTAAAGACCCTTCTTCAAGTGGCGTAAACTCATTGAACAGCGGGGCTATTAAGGTGGGATATAGCCAGCTCATCAGCACTGAAAAGCCCATTAACACAGCCCAGGCGACCAGCCACCAAGTGCTTTCCAGGCTGGCCATCAACCATAAAATCAACGCCAACAGCGGCAAGCCAATCACCGCCATCAATGCCAGTTGTAATAATTGATCCTTGCAATACTGTTGCGGCGTGCTTTTGTTGAAGCCAAAACGCTGCTCGATGACAAAGGTTTGGTAAAGCTCAAACGGCAACCCGACCAGCGTCATCAGCAAGGTCAGGGAGGCGATTGCGGCCAGTCCGGCTAAAAGCCCGTCACCCAGCCAGCCTTGCCAGGCAGCGAACAAGCCTTCGAGTACGCCGCCTAAAGTCAACAGCACTAACAGTACCAGGCTGAAAATGCGCTCGATATCGCCCAGTCGTAACTTGGTCAAGGTATAATCGGCGGCTTTTTGATGCTCCGCCAAGCTGATTTTTTCCTGAAAGTCAGTTGGCACTTGAGCGCGGTGTTGTTGAATGTGCCGGCTATGGCGTTTGGCCAGCCAGGCATTGAGGCCAAATGAGATCGCCAGTGCGACCAGAAAAAGATAGGTAAACGTGTTCATGATGCCTCCAAGGCGTTAAGCTTGCTACACTAATGACAATTTATCACACATTTTTAAGGAGTGATCATGGCGCAAGATGCCTCACATTTGATTTGGCTGGATTTGGAAATGACCGGGCTGAATCCAGATGCCGATGCGATTCTGGAAATCGCCACGGTGATAACGGATCAGAATCTTAATGTTTTGGCAGAAGGGCCAGTGTTGGTCATTCATCAGGATGAACAAGTGTTGAACGGCATGGATGAGTGGAATCAAAGCCATCACGGGCAATCCGGTTTGCTGGACAGAGTGCGCACCTCATCGATTGATACCGCCGAAGCCGAGCGGCAAACATTGGCTTTTGTGCGCGACTGGCTGCCGGAACAAAGCTCGCCGATCTGTGGCAACAGCATTGGTCAGGATCGTCGTTTTCTGTTTCGGCTGATGCCGACGCTGGAGGCCTTTTTTCATTATCGCAATCTTGATGTTTCGACCTTGAAAGAACTGGCCGCACGCTGGGCGCCTGAGATCAAAAATGCGTTTCAAAAAAAAGAGGCACACCGGGCGTTGGACGATGTTTATGAATCCATTGCCGAACTGAAACACTATCGAAAGCATTTTCTGAAAGTCTGACATGTTGGGGCAGTTGGCGGCCGTCGCGATAGGCGGGGCGTTTGGCGCCTCGTTGCGCTATATGGTGGCATCGGGGTTTTATCATTGGTTAGGGCGAGCGTTTCCCTATGGCACATTGGCGGTGAACTTACTCGGTTCGCTGTTAATGGGGATCATGGTGGAAATCCTGATGGCCCAGCGGGTTGCCATCGCTCAGGAATACCGGCTCGCGATTCTGGTCGGGGTATTTGGTTCATTAACCACCTTTTCAACTTTTTCCCTGGAAACGGTGGCGTTATTGCAGCAAGAAGCCTATGGTAAGGCGTTGCTGAATATTCTCGCCAATGTATTGGGCTGTCTGTTGATGGTCTGGCTGGGTTTGCTGCTCAGCCGCGTTCTTTTGTGGCACGCTCAAGGCATGTTGCAGTTCCAAGGGCTGGCCATACCGTATGCGTTGTTGTTGGTGAATATACTGGGCGCGTTTTTAGTCGGTTTTGTGACCATGATATTGCTTGAGCATATCGATCTGACGCTGGAATACCGGGCGGCGGTGTTGCTGTTGGTAACGGGCTTGTTTATAACGTTGTCGAGTATTTATTTATTGCTGCTGATGATTGACGGCAGCGCTGCGCCCCCTGCGCATCCGGTCAGTTGGTTGGGGTTGTTTGCCGCCAATGCTCTGACCTGTGGACTGGCGATTTGGGGCGGTGTTTTGGCGGGTGAATGTGTTTGACTTGAACAGGAGGCGGTATGAGTTGTTGTGATGATCCGACTGAACCGGAAAAGCTCGATTTACAAGATTTACAGCTGGCCGAGCAACGCTATGGCAATCTGGTGCGCGATTTGTTTACCGACCCGCCAGAGCGTGTATTATTGAAACTACTTGGCGAATCGAACGCCTATCTGCGTGAATTGGCGGCACGCAGGGCGCATTACGAGCAAGTCAGACTCAAGGCGATTGCCATGCTCGATGAACATAGCGTCCGCGTTTTGCAGGCGATTGTTGACGGTGAGCCTGGCAGTGTGTTTGCCGAGGCGGCTTTACAGCGCCAGCGGCAACTGGAAGCGGGCGCATCTGGTATTATGGCGCGTTTATTTAAGGGGCAATGAGCGCGGTCACGCTTCATTATTTGTCGATTCTGCAATAGAATGGCTCCTTAGTCGACTGATAATGGTTTGCTGTTTAATGCCATTTAGGCTTTCTCAATCAACCCCTATTTCGAGTGAGACATGTTAAAAGCGCTTCAACCTCTGGATTTTTTCAAGCAAAAGCAAATGGCATTGGTAGTGTCCGGGCTGCTGTTTATGACCGGCTGTGCTTCCAACCCGACCAATCCGGATGACCCGTGGGAAAGCTGGAATCGTGATATTCAGGAATTCAACGATGATGTCGATGAATTGATCTTAAAACCGATGGCGATTGGTTATCTGGACGTCACCAACGATCCCATCAATGAAGGGGTGACCAATTTTTTCAATAATATTGACGATATCACGGTCTTTATTAACGATATTTTGCAGTTCAAGTTGTTGCAGGCCGGTCAGGACGTTAGCCGTTTTCTGGTCAATACCACAGCCGGTGTCGCGGGTTTTATCGATGTCGCGACCATGATCGACCTGCCCAAGCATAATGAGGATTTTGATCAGACTTTGGCGGTATGGGGTGTGCCGGAAGGGCCTTATCTGGTGTTGCCATTTGCAGGACCAAGTTCACCGCGTGGAATTCTCGGCATGGTGGGTGATGCTGCAACCGACCCTAGCAATTACTTATTTTTGGCCGGTACCGCCGCCAGCGCCGCCAGCACCGCAGCCAGTGTGCTGGATGTGACCGACCAACGGGCCGGGTTGATGGCCAGCGAAAAAATTGTCGAGGAAGCCGCTTTAGATCGTTATGAATTTATCAAAAATTCATTTCGCCAGCATCGTCGCTATCTGATTCACGACGGTCAGGTTCCTGAAGAAAATCAGGAATTTGATATCGATAATATCGATTTTGACGAAAATGAAGAGTTTGAAGTCGATGGCAATCTCAGCCAAAGTCCGCGTCTGGAGCTGGCGCCGCAGGCACTTGACTAGCCAGTGCGCATGGGCTGACTGGCCGAGGTTGTGAACGGTTATGGTTATGGTGGATGCGCCTGTCAGGCTTATCCACCCTGAGTCCCCAGCGCTTCTTTATATACCCGGTAGGGAATTGAGGGGATAGTCGGTCAGTCTATTTTCGGGCCGACTCCTAGGTTAACCAGGCCGATTCGGGAATGGTGGGCAGCATTTCAAAACCGGGTCTTGCAAACCAGTAGCCCTGAAACAAGCGCACACCAAGATCGCTTAAAATCCGACATTCCGCTAAAGTCTCAATGCCTTCGGCAATCACATCAATGCCGAGACTCTCGCAGATCAGCAACACGCCTTTGACGATAGCCTGTCGTACCGGGTCGCTATCAATATTCCGGCACAGCTCCATATCCAGCTTGATGATATCCGGTTGCCAATTAGATAAAAGATTCAGCCCTGAATAGCCTGAGCCAAAATCATCGATCGCTGTGGTGAAGCCTTGTTGCCGGTATTCGCTGAAAATACTTTGCAAATGCGCATGATTGGCAATGCGTTCGGTTTCGGTGGCCTCAAACATCAATTGTGTGGTGGGAAAGTTATTTTCCTTGGCCGCCTCAAGCGTTGCCCGAATACAGGTCTCGGCACGGTACACGGCTTTGGGAAAAAAATTGATACTTAAACGGCCTTGAAGCTGCAAACGTGCGGCTAAGTCAATCGCTTTAACCCGGATGGTTTGATCAAACCAATAGCGATTTTCATCGTTGAGTTGGGCAAGCACACTGGCAGCACTTTCATTATTGGCGCCTCGAACCAATGCTTCATAACCAAACACGGAACGTGATGTCACATCAACGATGGGCTGAAATGCCACGGAAAAAGGTTTAAGAAGTGGTGTCGGTTGGCGGCATTGCTGGCAACCTAGGGCAGTGAACGTAGTATTGGACACGGTGCGCTCGCGGTGAGGTTTGATGATCGGCTATTGTACAACGTTGTCGGCAACGGATCATAATGTTGCTTATTTATCAACACGGTGTTCGTTCGATGACATAGCCAGGCAATGATGCGCCAGTCATGGCTCAATTTAGGTGGTCTGGACTTAAGTGGTCGCAACTATACCGACCGCCCTTATGGACTAAAGGGGGGGTCAGGCTGGGGCGAACATGGCTTGTAATTGTGCGCCTGGCGAGGGTGCACGCATGAATGCCTCGCCAATCAGATAGCTGTATATGCCTTGTTGCTGCAAGTGCGCAATATCGGTAGCGCTGTGAATGCCGCTTTCGGCGACCAGCAACCTGTCTGCCGGGAGTTGTTGCTTGAGCCTGATACAGGTAGCAAGGTCGGTGGTAAACGTGCGCAAATTGCGGTTGTTAACGCCAATCAGCGGCGTGTTAAGCTGCAAGGCGCGTTCCAGTTCGTTCTCATCATGCACTTCAACCAATACATCCATGCCTAGCTTGGCGGCCAGTTCGGCTAATTGGTGCATGGATTCATCGCTTAACGCCGCGACAATCAACAAAATACAATCCGCGCCTAAGGCATGTGATTCATAAATCTGATAAGGGTCAATCATGAAGTCCTTACGCAGTACCGGCAGCGGACAACGTTCGCGTACCATTTGCAGATACACTTCAGCACCTTGAAAATAGTTTTTGTCGGTCAGTATCGACAGGCAGGTCGCGCCGTGCATGGCGTAATCCTGGGCGATATTGAGCGGTTGAAAGTCTTCCCGCAGCACGCCTTTGCTAGGCGAGGCTTTTTTGATTTCAGCAATCACCGCTGGCTGCTGACGGTTGGCCTTGTCCAGTAAAGCCTTGGCAAAGCCTCGCGGCGCCTCGTTTTGTGCGGCAATGTCGGTTAACAAAGCAATGGGGCGGTCGGTTTTGCGTTGGGCAATTTCTTCCGCTTTGGTGGCCAGGATTCGGCTCAGAATGTCGGCTTGGTCAGTCATGATGGCGAGAATGATTGGGAAAAAGTAATCAGGTCTTGAAGTTTGCGCAAGGCTTGGCCTTGGTCGAGTATGTGCGAGGCGGTGCGGATGCCGGAAGCCAGGTTATCGCTCAAGCCCGCAACATAAATTGCCGCGCCGGCATTCAGGGCAACGATATCCAGCCACGGCCCGGTTTCGCCGGCTAAGGCTTTGCGCAGCAATGCCAGGCTGTCTGCTGCATTTTCAACGGCAAGCTCGGACAATGCACCCTTGCTGATGCCAAATTGACTGGGCGTGATGCTGTAGGTATTGATATGGCCATGTCGCAGTTCTGCCACTTGTGTGGATGCGGCAATGCTGATTTCATCCAGGCCATCCTCGGCATGAACCACCAAGACATGCTCGCTGCCCAGTTGTTGCAAGGCTTCGGCCACAGGTTTCAGCCATTTGCGGCCATAAACACCGATGAGCTGACGGCGTGCGCCGGCAGGATTGGCCATGGGGGCAAGTAAGTTGAATAAGGTGCGCACACCCAGTTCGCGGCGTACCTGAGCGACATGGCGTAACGCTTGATGATATTTGGGTGCGAACAGAAAGCCAAAGCCGATTTGCTCGATACAAGCGACCACTTGATCGGGGGTTAAATCCAGATTGACGCCTGCCAGCTCTAACACGTCGGCGCTGCCGGATCGGCTGGAAACCGAGCGATTGCCATGCTTGGCGACTTTGCCGCCGGCGGCCGCAACCACCAAGGCACTGGCGGTGGAGACATTGAAGGTGTTAGCGCCATCACCACCGGTGCCACAGGTATCAACCAGATGGGTGTTGTCCTTGATTTTTAAGGGCGTGGCGTGTTCGCGCAGTACTTGCGCCGCGGCACTGATTTCGGTGACCGTTTCACCTTTGACGCGCAACGCGACCAATAACGCGCCGATTTGCGCGCCACTGAGTTCGCCAGACATGACCTGGCCCATCAGGCGCTGCATATCTGGCCCTGACAAAGGTTGTTTGGTCATTAAGGCGTGCAAACAGTCGGCAAAGACCATGGCTTAACTCTCCAGAAAATTGCGCAGTAAATCGTGGCCGTGTTCGGTTAAGATCGATTCCGGGTGGAACTGCACGCCTTCGATAGCGAGCTGCCGGTGGCGAATGCCCATGATTTCATCGATGGCACCATGTTCGTCCGAGGTCCAGGCGGTGACTTCCAAGGCCTCCGGCAGACTCGCTTGCTCAATAACCAGTGAGTGATAACGGGTCGCGGTAAAGGGGTTGGCAAGGCCTCGAAATACGCCAGTGTCGGCGTGATAAACCGGCGAGGTCTTGCCGTGCATGATCGCTTTGGCATGAACAATCCGGCCACCGAATGCCTCGGCAATGCTTTGGTGACCCAGGCAAACGCCCAGAATGGGTAACCGACCGGCAAACGCCTGAATCGCAGGTACGGAAATACCCGCTTGTTTGGGCGTGCATGGGCCGGGTGAGATAACCAGGCAGTCGGGGCGGAGTTGTTCCAGTGCCGACAAATCCATTTCATCATTGCGCACCACGGTGACCTGTGCGCCGAGTTCGCCAAAATATTGCACCAGATTGTAGGTGAACGAATCGTAGTTATCGATCATTACCAGACGTTTACCGCTCATGCGTGCTCTCCTTTCAAGCCGGCGACAGCCATGCTGACGGCCCGGAAAATGGCGCGTCCCTTGTTCATCGTCTCTTCCCATTCATTGGCCGGTACTGAATCATGCACAATGCCGGCACCCGCCTGAATGTTCAGCGTTTGATCCTTGATTACCGCGGTGCGTATGGCAATAGCCAGGTCGAGATCGCCATTCCAGGCCAGGTAACCGACTGCGCCAGAGTAAATGCCGCGCTTGACCGGTTCCAGTTCGTCAATGATTTCCATGGCACGAATTTTCGGTGCGCCACTGACCGTGCCGGCTGGAAAAGTGGCCTTAAGCACGTCGAAGGCATCGCGACCAGGTTGAATTTTGCCCGTGACATTGGAAACAATATGCATGACATGAGAATAACGTTCGACAATCATCCGTTCGGTTAATTGTACGCTGCCAATGTTAGCCACTCGACCGGCGTCGTTACGGCCTAGATCAATCAGCATCAGATGTTCGGCGCATTCTTTAGGGTCGGCTAATAGATCCTGTTCCAGCGCCAGGTCGTGTTCTGGCGTGCTGCCGCGCGGACGGGTGCCGGCGATGGGCCGGACGGTGACTCTATCATCTTCCAGGCGTACCAGAATTTCCGGAGACGAGCCCACCACTTGAAAATCGCCCAGGTTCAGGAAATAAAGGTAAGGGGAGGGATTCAGGCAGCGTAGTGCCCGGTATAAATCCAAAGCGTCCGCAGGGTAGGGGATGGATAAGCGCTGTGACAGCACCACCTGCATGACATCACCGTCAACAATGTATTGCTTGATGCGGGCGACTGCTTGCTCGAACCCTGAGCGGGTAAAGCCAGATACGAATTCAGATTCAGCAACCTGTGTGGCTTTAGGTGCCGCCACGGGCGGTTGCCAGGACGCATTCAGTTGATGCTCCAAAGCATCCAGGCGCTGTTGTGCGGTCGGATACGCGTCTTCCTGGCTGGGGTCGGCATGAGTAAGTAGCCAGAGTTTGCCCGAGACATTATCAAACACCACCAGTTCATCCGAAACCATCAGCAAAATATCCGGTGTTTGCAAGGCATCCGGCTTGTCTGGAAGATTCAGTTTAGGCTCCAGGTAGCGAATGGTTTCGTAGCCAAAATAGCCGACCAGTCCACCGTTAAAGCGGGGTAATTCAGGCAAGTCAGGTACCCGGAAACGTTGTTTGAAGTCTGCGATAAAAGTTATCGGGTCGGTGTCAGGGTGGTGTTCCACACAGACACCATCACATTCGACCTGCACCAGACGGCCATAAACCTTCACCACGCTGTGGCAGGGTAGGCCAATGATCGAGTAGCGACCAAAGCGTTCGCCGCCATGTACCGACTCAAATAAATAGGCATAAGGGCCTTTCGCCAATTTCATGTAGGCGCTTAACGGCGTATCCAGGTCGGCCAGTATTTGCCGGCTGACCGGGATGCGATTGAAACCTTGTTCCGCCAAGGCATGGAAATATTCAGGCGTCATTGGGTTAGGTTGTGATCGATATAAACCCGCTATTATAGCGAGGCGTGGCGCATTTGCGTAATATCCCGACCATCGCCATTCTTGAATTATGCCAGTTGCAGTGCCTTAAGGCAGGCCGTAAGGTGGTATTCAGACGAAGACGCGGTGTGTCTACATCCGCAGACTTTGCATACGCCTACAGCGCTCATGATGACAATGATCGAGCGGGTAAAGATATGCTTAAAAGCAGGCGCTGCTTGATTTGCCATAACCAGGGCTATATAATTCTCGGGCTTTACGCAATGACACTTGCAGCATGCACAAGCATTTCTCAGTTTACCGGCGGGTCATTGTGTTGCAAGTCGCTTTGGTATCAATCATTGCGGCAGTCTACTTGGCTTTGGCCGGTGTCGGCCAGGCTCGAATGGCCTTGCTGGGCGGCTTGGCAGCGCTCATTCCGAATTTATGCTTTATCGGCCGCATTCATTGGGCCGGAGCTAAAGACCCTAAAAAAATGTTGCGTACGCTCTACTCGGGCGAGGCGCTGAAACTGACATTAACAGGGGTGATGTTTTTTTTTATCATGCAATTACCCGAACTGCACATAGGCCCGCTGTTGGTGGGGTATATGTCAGCGTTAACCGCGTACTGGTGGGCACTTCTGATGCCCGATAACCACTAACGAGATTTTAAGCACATGGCAACAGAAGCACACGCGCCCGAAGGAGCAACCGGCTATATTGTTCACCACCTGACACCCTTGAGTTTTGGCGAGGGTTTCTGGACAATTCACCTCGATACGCTGTTCTTTTCCTGGGTTCTGGGTGGTGTGTTTATCTGGTTTTTCAAAACCGCCGCTGAAAAAGCTTCTCCGGAAGTGCCGGGTTTGTTGCAAAATTTTGCCGAGATGCTGATTGAATTTGTCGACACTCAGGTCAAAGACAGTTTTCATGGCCGCAGCGCATTGATAGCGCCTCTGGCGTTGTCGATTTTCTGCTGGGTGTTTCTGTGGAATTTCATGGATCTTTTTCCCGTTGACTTGCTGCCCGGAATGGCAGGGTTAATGGGGATTGATTATCTGCGTGTGGTGCCTAGTACCGACCTGAATGGTACCTTTGCCCTGTCTCTTTCGGTTTTTTTCCTGATTATTTTCTATAGCTTGAAAATAAAAGGGCCTTGGGGATTTGCCAAAGAACTGTTATTTCAGCCCTTTGGTCCTTGGTTGATGCCTTTTAACCTTCTGTTGAAGCTGGTCGAAGAGCTTGCCAAACCGATTTCATTGGCACTACGTTTATTCGGCAACCTGTATGCCGGTGAATTGATCTTTATACTCATCGCTTTATTGCCCTGGTTTATACAGCCATTGCTGAGCTTTCCGTGGGCGGTCTTTCACATTCTGATTATCACCTTGCAGGCCTTCATATTCATGGTTTTGACCATTGTCTATCTGAGCATGGCCCACGAGGATCATTGATTTCTCTTTTGACATAACATTACCTATTTGGAGGTTACATGGAAATTGCATCTTTAATTGCCGAAGTACAAGGCATGACAGCCATTGCTGTTGGTTTGGTTCTGGGGCTGGGTGCGTTAGGTACCGCGATTGGCTTCGGTCTGTTGGGTGGCAAATTCTTGGAAGGCGCGGCGCGTCAACCGGAAATGGTGCCGATGCTGCAGGTTAAAATGTTCATTGTCGCGGGTTTGCTCGATGCGGTAACCATGATCGGCGTGGGTTTGGCGTTGTTTTTTACCTTTGCCAACCCGTTCCTGTCTGCGATCAAAGAAGCCGTTGGCGGTTAATCCGGTCGTTTTTTTTACCAAATTAAAGTCTTAGGGCCCTCGTTATGAGCATCAACGCCACCTTAATCGGGCAAATGATTACTTTTGCGCTTCTGGTTTGGTTTACCATGAAGTATGTCTGGCCGCCATTGCTGAAGTCTTTAGAAGACAGAAAGCAAAAGATCGCCGATGGTTTGGCGGCTGCGGAAAAAGGCCAGCACGAATTAGAGCTGGCCGAGAAAAGAGCGTCAGGCGTTTTGCGGGAAGCGAAAGCAGAGTCGGCTGATATTGTGGGTTTAGCGCAAAAACGCGCCAATGAGATCGTCGAAGAATCGAAACGTTCTGCCCGAGAGGAGGGCGATCGGCTGTTGGTTGCAGCACGGGCACAAATAGACCAGGAAATGCAGCATGCGCGTGAAGATTTGCGTGATGAGGTTTCTGCATTGGCATTATCGGCCGCTGAGAAAATACTGGCGGCGGAGATCGATCAGTCCAAGCACAGCGCCTTGTTGTCCGATGTTACTCAAAAACTGAGCTAGGTTATGACTGAATTGGCAACTCTGGCACGCCCCTATGCACATGCTGTTTACCATTGTGCTTTGCAAAACACGGCATTTGACAAATGGTCGGAACAATTGGCGCTGTTAAGTGCGGTTGCGGATGATGCCTTAATTAACAAGGCATTACATAATCCCAAAATCAGCAAGCAGCAGGTGAGCGATTTACTGACATCGTTGACCGCCTCGTACCTGAATGGCGAAGGTCAAAACCTGCTGAAACTTTTGATACGCAATCGTCGTGTCGGTCTGCTGCCGGAAATCGCCAGGCTGTTCGAAGCGCTGCGAGCCGAGCATGAGGGTTATCTCGAAACGGATGTGTACGCGGCCTTCCCGTTATCCGAACATGAGCAACAAAATTTGACCGAAGCCCTGACGCGGCGTTTTGGTAAATCGATACGAATCCGAGCGCATGAAGACCGCTCCCTGATTGGTGGGGTGTTAATCCGGGCGGGTGACAAAGTCATCGATGGCTCGGTGAAGGGTCGGCTGCAAAATTTAGCGAAAAGGCTTTAAGGACTGAGTGAGAATACAACATGCAATTAAATCCATCAGAAATCAGCGGCCTGATCAAGCAGCAGATTGAAAACTTCAATCTGGATGTGGAAAGCCATACCGAAGGCACCGTTGTTTCAGTAACCGACGGTATCGTCCGAGTGCACGGTTTGTCCGATGCCATGCAAGGGGAAATGCTGGAGTTTCCGGGCAATACCTACGGCATGGCCCTGAATCTTGAACGCGATTCAGTCGGTGCTGTGATCCTGGGTTCCTATGAACACATCACCGAAGGCGATCCTGTGAAATGCACAGGTCGAATTCTTGAGGTGCCGGTCGGCGAGGCTTTGCTGGGGCGCGTGGTTGATGCCCTCGGCAACCCTATCGATGGCAAGGGCGCTGTCAACGCTGAAACAACGTCACCCATCGAAAAAATCGCACCCGGTGTTATCGCTCGTCAGTCAGTGGATCAGCCGGTGCAAACCGGACTGAAGTCTATCGACTCCATGATTCCGGTTGGCCGTGGCCAGCGGGAATTGATTATCGGCGACCGACAAACCGGTAAAACCGCAATCGCGATCGATGCCATCATCAACCAGAAAGGTACCGGCATCAAATGTATTTACGTTGCCATCGGCCAGAAGCGGTCGTCAATTGCCAACGTAGTGCGCAAGCTGGAAGAGCATGGCGCCATGGAACATACCATCATTGTTGCAGCATCGGCTTCCGAATCAGCAGCCTTGCAATTCATTGCCCCGTACACGGGGTGTTCGATGGGCGAGTTTTTCCGTGATCGCGGCGAAGATGCACTGATTATCTATGATGATCTGACCAAGCAGGCCTGGGCTTATCGTCAAGTCTCCTTGTTATTGCGCCGCCCACCTGGCCGTGAAGCTTATCCGGGGGATGTGTTCTATCTGCATTCGCGCTTACTGGAAAGGGCTGCGAGAATTAACGCAGAGGAAGTCGAAAAACTCACCCAGGGTAAAGTAAAAGGTAAAACCGGTTCTTTGACCGCGCTGCCCATTATCGAAACTCAGGCTGGCGACGTATCCGCGTTTGTTCCAACCAACGTGATTTCGATTACCGACGGTCAGATTTTTCTGGAAACCAATTTGTTCAACGCCGGTATTCGGCCTGCGGTCAATGCCGGTTTATCGGTGTCCCGGGTTGGTGGCGCGGCGCAGACCAAAATCATCAAAAAGCTGGGTGGCGGTATTCGTCTGGATTTGGCGCAATATCGGGAATTAGCGGCATTCGCGCAGTTCGCATCGGATCTGGATGAAAGTACACGCAAGCAGATCGAGCGCGGTCAGCGGGTTACCGAATTGATGAAACAAAACCAATACAGCCCGATGTCAGTGGCGGAAATGGCGGTTTCGTTATTTGCCGCGAATGAAGGCTTTCTGGACGATGTCGAAGTGGCCAAAGTGCGCGATTTCGAAGCGGCCATGCAGCAATACATGAAAACCGAGCAGGCTGATTTAATGACGGAAATCAACAGCAAAGGCGACTATAACGACAGTATTCGGGATCGTTTAACTGAAGCTTTACAACATTTCGTCAAAACACACGCCTGGTGAGGTTAAGACATGGCTGTCGGTAAGGAAATACGCACCAAAATCACGAGTATCAAAAATACTCAGAAAATTACCCGAGCGATGGAAATGGTTGCGGCCAGCAAAATGCGTAAAACACAAAATCGCATGCTGGCCTCGCGTCCTTATTCTGAAAAAATTGCCCGAATCATTAAGCATTTGGCGCATGCAAATCCAGAATATAAACACAGCTATTTGGTTGAACGCGAAATCAAACGCGTTGGTTTGATCGTGATTTCATCGGATCGGGGATTGTGCGGTGGTCTCAATGCCAATCTGTTCAGACAAACTTTGAAACATTTGCGCGAATGGGATCAGCAAGGTATTGAAGTTGATGTTTGCACCATTGGCAGCAAGGCAGCCAGTTTTTTTGCGCGTTTACAAACCAACTTGTTAGGTCAGGTGGGTAAGCTAGGTGACAGTCCACATCTTGAAGATATTATTGGTGTCATCAAGATCATGCTCGATGCCTATGATGCAGGCCGGATCGATGCCTTGCATGTGGTTTATAACGAATTTGTAAATACCATGACCCAAAAGCCCACGGTTCATTCTCTACTGCCGGTAGCAACCGATCAGATCAGCGATGAATTGACCGGACATTGGGACTATATCTACGAACCGGACGCTAAGGAAACCCTGGACGCTTTGTTGTTGCGCTACATCGAGTCATTGGTCTATCAGGGCCTGGTTGAAAATAATGCCTGTGAGCAAGCGGCGCGCATGGTGGCCATGAAAAGCGCGTCCGATAATGCCGGCAAACTTATTAAAGAGTTGCAATTGGTTTACAACAAAGCCCGGCAAGCCGCGATTACGCAAGAAATTTCCGAAATCGTCGCGGGCGCCGCTGCCGTATAAGTCTGGCACTGAATTGACACATCAAGTTTACAAGAGGACGACAAAATGAGTTTGGGTAAAATCGTTCAGATTATCGGAGCGGTGGTGGATGTCGAATTTCCACGCGAAAATCTGCCAAAAGTTTATGATGCGCTGACAGTCACTGACCGTGGCCTAACTTTGGAAGTACAACAACAACTGGGCGATGGCGTGGTGCGTACCATTGCCATGGGTAGCTCGGATGGTTTGAGCCGTGGTTTGAAGGTTGAAAATACCGGAAAACCTATCTCCGTACCGGTAGGTAAAGAGACTTTAGGGCGAATCATGAATGTGCTCGGTGAGCCTATCGATGAGAAAGGCGCCATCGGCGAACAAGATCGTTGGGCTATCCATCGCGAAGCACCTTCTTACGAAGAGCAAGCCGCGGCCAACGAATTACTGGAAACCGGCATTAAAGTCATCGACTTGGTCTGTCCGTTCGCTAAAGGCGGCAAAGTCGGTTTGTTCGGTGGTGCCGGCGTCGGTAAAACGGTCAATATGATGGAATTGATCCGTAACATCGCCATCGAGCATTCCGGTTATTCCGTATTCGCCGGGGTTGGCGAGCGGACTCGCGAAGGTAACGACTTTTACCATGAAATGACTGACTCTAACGTTATCGACAAGGTATCGTTGGTGTACGGTCAAATGAACGAACCGCCCGGCAACCGCTTACGGGTTGCTTTGACCGGTTTGACCATGGCTGAGTTTTTCCGTGAAGAAGGCCGCGACGTATTGTTCTTCGTCGATAACATTTATCGTTACACCCTGGCCGGTACCGAAGTGTCGGCGTTGTTGGGTCGGATGCCGTCGGCGGTAGGTTATCAGCCCAACCTGGCTGAGGAAATGGGCGTGTTGCAGGAACGGATTACCTCCACCAAAACCGGTTCCATTACCTCGATTCAGGCGGTTTACGTTCCGGCCGACGATTTGACCGATCCGTCACCAGCGACTACGTTCGCCCATTTGGACGCCACTGTCGTGTTGTCGCGGCAAATCGCCGAACTGGGTATTTATCCGGCCATCGATCCGTTGGATTCCACCAGCCGTCAGCTCGACCCGTTGGTGATCGGTGAAGAACATTACCAAGTCGCCCGTCAGGTTCAGGGTACTTTGCAACGCTATAAAGAATTGCGTGACATTATCGCCATTCTGGGCATGGATGAGCTGTCCGAAGAAGACAAACTCACTGTATCCAGAGCCAGGAAGATTCAGCGCTTCCTGTCGCAGCCTTTCTTCGTCGCCGAAGTATTCACCGGCGCGCCGGGAAAATACGTGCCTCTGAAAGACACCATTGCCGGCTTCAAAGGTATTATTGAAGGCGACTATGACGATATTCCCGAGCAGGCTTTTTATATGGTCGGCACTATCGATGAGGCTTTGGCCAAAGCCGAAGCCATGAAAAACAAATAAGGGTTAAACCATGACCATGACTGTTCATGTAGACATTGTCAGCGCCGAACAAGAAATTTTCTCAGGGCTGGCGGAAATGCTGTTTGCGCCTGCACAACTCGGCGAGGTGGGTATTGCGCCTCGCCATGCGCCCATGTTATCGCGATTATCGCCTGGCGAAGTGCGTGTAAAGATCAGCCCTACAGAAAGTCAGTCGTTTTTTGTCTCCGGTGGCTTGCTGGAGGTACAACCCCACTTAGTGACGGTGTTGGCAGATACGGCTATTCGTGCTAAGGATATTGATGAAGCGGCCGCATTGAAGGCTAAGGTCGAAGCTGAACAAGCCTTGGCGGATCGCAGCAGCAAAGTTGATTATGCCACGGCACAAGCCCAATTGCTTGAGGCCATGATGCAGTTACAAACCTTGGACAGGTTGCGTAAACGCGGTAACTGATCCTAATCTGTTAATCACTGACACACATAACCCGGCAACGTTTACTTTGCCGGGTTTTTTTATTTTGAAGAGGAGGCCGGATGAAACTGACTACCTTGATTCTGGCGGCAGGAAAGGGCACGCGTATGCGTTCGGACAAGCCAAAAGTGCTGCATGAGATTGCCGGAAAAGCCCTGCTCAAGCATGTTTACGATCTGGGTCAGTGCTTTGAGAATAATCGAACCTTTGTCCTTTACGGTCATGGCGGCGAGCAGGTCAAAGCCGGTATGGAACAGCTGTCGATTGACTGGATACTACAGGAACCGCAGCTTGGCACCGGCCATGCCGTGCTGCAGGCGGTGGATTACATCGACAATGACGCTATTGTCCTGGTGCTATACGGTGATGTGCCATTACTTCAGCCGGAAACCATCGCCTTGTTGTTGGCCAAGGCTGAACAAAACCTGGCCTTGCTGACCGTTGATTTGCCGGAACCTAAAGGTTACGGACGCATTGTCCGCAATGCCGACCATGAAGTGGTTGCCATTGTCGAGGAAAAAGACGCCAGCGCCGAACAGCGCGACATTACCGAAGTCAATACCGGCATTCTCGCGGTTCGGGGTGACCGGCTGAAAGCCTGGCTGGCCAAACTGGATAACAATAATGCCCAGGGTGAATATTATCTGACCGACATTATCGCCATGGCGGTGGCCGAGCAGATGCCGGTTCATGCCGTTGCCGCTCACGATGCCGATGAAGTCATGGGCGTCAACGACAAAGTTCAGCTTGCTCATCTGGAGCGGGTTTATCAACGAAGGCAAGCGCGGCAACTGATGCAGCAAGGCGTGACCTTGCGTGACCCTGAGCGGTTCGACCTGCGCGGTGACATCGCCAAACTGGGCCATGATGTTGAAATCGATGTCAATGTGCTGCTTCAAGGCCGACTGGAGCTGGGTGATCGGGTTACCATTGGTGCCAATTGTGTGATCAACAATGCCGTAATTGGCGATGATGTCGAGATCCTGGCCAACAGCATTATCGAACACGCGGTGGTTGGCAAAGGTTCGCGCATCGGCCCGTTTGCCCGTCTGCGTCCGGGTGCCGACCTGGCCGAACAGGTTCATATCGGCAATTTTGTCGAAATCAAAAAAACGACTGTCGCCGCCGGCAGCAAGATCAATCATTTAAGCTATATCGGCGACACTGAAATCGGCAGCGGCGTCAATGTCGGCGCCGGTACCATTACCTGTAATTATGACGGCGTCAACAAATTCAGAACCGTGATCGGCGACCGGGCGTTTATCGGTTCCAACAGTCAACTGGTGGCGCCGGTCACCATTGGCCAAGGCGCCACCATCGGCGCCGGTTCAACCATCACCAAAGATGCGCCCGTAGAACAACTGACCTTGGCCCGCGCCAAACAGGTCACGGTCAGCGGTTGGCAACGCCCAACAAAAAAGGAATCTTGAGATGTGCGGTATCGTCGGCGCGATTGCCCAACGTAATGTCGTGCCCATTCTGCTGGAAGGTTTAAGACGCCTGGAATACCGGGGTTACGATTCAGCAGGTCTGGCCATTGTCAACGAGCAAGGTATCTACCGTCAGCGTGCGGTCGGCAAGGTCAAGGAACTGGCCAGTCTGATCGAACAAACGCCGGTCACCGGCCTGCTCGGCATTGCCCATACTCGTTGGGCGACCCACGGCAAGCCCAGCGAAAACAACGCCCATCCCCATGTTTGCCGGGAACGGGTGGCCGTGGTGCATAATGGCATTATCGAAAATCACGAACAACTTCGGGCCGAGCTAACCGCTGCCGGCTACCGTTTCAACTCCGAAACCGATACCGAAGTCGTGGTCAATCTGATTTTTGATCATTTGCAGTCCGGGCTCGACCTGTTACCGGCAGTACAACACACCCTGAGCCGTCTCGAAGGCGCTTATGCTTTGGCGGTGGTCGATGCAAAAGCGCCCGATCGGCTGGTGGTCTGCCGCAAAGGCAGCCCGCTGGTGATCGGCGTCGGTATCGAGGAATATTTTATCGCTTCCGATGTCGCCGCGTTGTTGCCGGTGACCCAACGTTTTATTTTTCTGGAAGAAGGTGATGTCGCGCAACTGAGCCTGGCCGGGGTCAGTGTGTTCGACAGTCGGGGCCAGCTGGTGGTGCGGCCAATCAAGGAAAGCCTGCTGAAAGCCGACGCGGTGGAAAAAGGCGCTTACAAACACTACATGCTCAAGGAAATTCACGAGCAGCCCTGGGCGGTATCGGAAACCCTGGAAGGTCGGTTTATCGACCAACGTCTGAACGAAGCGGCTTTCAGTCACAATGCCGGAGAGGTATTCGATGCCGTCAGGCGGGTGTTGATTCTGGCCTGCGGCACCAGTTACCACGCGGGTTTAGTCGCCCGTTACTGGTTTGAAAAGCTGGCCGGTGTGCCCTGCCAAGTGGAAGTGGCCAGCGAATACCGCTATCGCCGCCCGGTATTGGAACCGGGCACCCTGGTGGTAACCATTTCCCAGTCAGGCGAAACCGCCGATACCCTGGCGGCGCTGGAAGAAGCCAAAGCCCTGGGCGCCAGCCATGCCTTGACCATTTGCAATGTCCCGGAAAGTTCGCTGGTTCGGGCATCCGATCTGGTGTTGATGACCCGCGCCGGCCCGGAAATCGGCGTTGCCTCGACCAAGGCGTTCGTCACCCAGTTGACCGCGCTGCTGATGCTGGTCATTGCCATCGGTCGCAGGCATAAACTGACCGAGGAGCTGGAAACGCGCATTTCGCAAGCCTTGTTCACTTTGCCAGGCAAAATCGACGATGTGCTGAAATTGGACAAAACCCTGGAAACTCTGGCCGAGCGCTTTGTTGAAAAACAACACGCCTTGTTTTTAGGCCGGGGCACGCATTATCCCATCGCCCTGGAAGGCGCGCTGAAACTCAAGGAAATCTCCTATATCCATGCCGAAGGCTACCCGGCCGGAGAGTTGAAACACGGCCCCTTGGCCTTGATCGATGCCGACATGCCGGTGATCACGGTCGCACCCAACAACAGTCTGCTGGAAAAGCTCAAATCAAATATCCAGGAAGTCAGCGCCCGCAACGGCCAGTTGATCGTGTTCATGGATGAAACCCTGGCGGGAAAAGACGATGTCAATGTCCAGATCGTTAACATGCCCGCAGTCGATAACATCATCGCGCCGATGGTTTATATCGTACCGTTACAGCTTCTGGCCTATCATGTAGCTCTGCTCAAAGGCACCGATGTCGATCAACCGCGCAATCTGGCTAAATCGGTGACCGTGGAATAGATGCGCTCTGTTGGGCGGCTCAATCAGTTCAGAAAGCAGTGTATCGGCTCCAATCGTTATATGCTGCGGCATAATCAAGCCATATACCGGATGCCAAAGTCTCTGCTTCGCGCTCGTTTTCTCAACAAAAATTGATTCAGATCAATTTTTGTTGAGAAAAGATCACCATAATGCAAACTCCTTTAATAACAATGAACAGGAGCACATGCTATGGCTTTGATTACCTGGAATGAAGCACAATATGGCACGAATGTGGGTTTTGCTGATCAAGAGCATCAACAATTGTTTGACTTACTGAACAAGCTGTATGATGAGGCCACCGGGGGCGCGGCAAGAGAGGCCATTGGGGCGTCGCTGGATGCCTTAATTGCTTTTGTGGTTGAGCACTTTGCGCATGAAGAGCGTGAAATGCAGGCAGCCGGTTTCGCAGGGTATGAAGCTCATAAAGCCGAGCATGACAAACTGGTCGGCGTTTGTGCCGGTTTGCAAAAGCAATTTCACGCTGGCGAGGCTGACGTCACCGAAGAAGTTGGGAAAATGGTAAAAAGCTGGCTGGATAGTCATATTCCAACTTTCGATAGGCCTTATGCTTCGGTGTTGAGCTAAGGCTGGTGTCACGATAGTCGTCTGGTCGGCGTTATGCCTCCCCCTTTTGCATAGGCTGTGAACGGTTACGGTACCAACCGCGCCGATGCAACAGACTTTCGAGTTTCCAAATACATAAAAAAGCCCATGTGTGTAAAACGCATGGGCTTTTTTTATGGCTGTCTGCTTGGTATGCCCTATCAAATCATGTCGGAAACTTCTCGTTGATAAAACGGCCAGCGTTTGACGTGCAAATATTTTCTGACCGGCGTTTTGATGACCGACACACACAGCGCGATCGAGAATAAACACCAGACAGCGGCGTATTCATTCGGGTCATTGGTGGTGATATCGGCAATCAGTGGGCCAACCAGATAATGAAAACCGACAAAACGCCACGAGCCATAAAAAATGGGTAAACAGAAAGAGACCAGGATATAGGCGAATGCGTGCAGCCCCCAGTCAAATCCCATCAGCCAATGTTGAGCGCCTGACATTAAGCCATTCAGGGGCATTTGCCAGGCAATATGCCAATCGCCGGAAATGGAGCAAGTGGTAGGCCCGCAAAAGCCTTCCGTGCCAACCGTGCACAATCCGGCCCAGGGAAATGGAAACATTTTCACCAGAATGATGACTGAAGCAACAGCACATAAGCTGTAAACCGGTGTGCGTATACGATATTTGACACTGTCTGGAATAAAGTACATGGCCACCATGTTGACGAAAAATGGCTGGAAAGCAATGTGTATATAGCCCAGGAACGTTAGTATCTGATTCATTGCTGAACCGCACTGATCGATATAGGCATAAGTGACTGCCTGTAGCAGTTCCATCAGGGCAAAATAAACCAAAGGGATCCAAAGTTCTTGTGATTCACCTTTGCGTGCCACATAGGCGGCCGTGCTCAGGCCTGCTGCCGCCAGCACGGTCGATGCTTCCCCACTCCAACACATGATTGTTCTCCTCGTTTTATTATTGTCATTAAAAGCACTCGGTATAAGCCGGGGCTTAAGTTAAGCCCGCGATTATAGGCAGAAGCCATGGATGACTGCAAACCAGATTAAAGCAATGGGATTTTGTGCCTGATGTGTATGGAGACGCCGGTAGAGCGGGTCTTGGCCAAAACCCGTCTGTAGCCGTTATGGCTGTACATGGTTGGCATGGATTCGGCTATTCTTCGATCCTACTCCATGAGTGTTCGCTGAATGCCTGAAAACGCTCGGCAACGCTTTCCCGATATTGACGACGCTGGCCACGTAGCGCATGAATCAGTGCACCAATGGCCAGCAAGGTATTGGCTGAATCGGGCTGTTCAGCCAGCTCTTGACTGTATTGTGCCAGCACTTGCTCCTGAATTGATAAATCCTGAAAACCACCTAACACATCTTGCAGCTTTTTAAGCCATTTAAGCAGATCAGTCAGCTGTTCGGTGGGATACAGGCTTTGGAAGAATTCCAGCAGATAGCGGAGTTTTTTGCCGGTTTTGCGTAATTCGTGTAGTTGTTCCGGCGGGGATTGGCGATCAATAGCGTGGCCTTCGCAAAGCATTTCCTGATAAATGCGGTTGATACGCTGATGGGCCAGTTTTTTAATGGGCCATAAGGCTTTAGGTTCTAAAGGTTGTTTGATATTGGCTGAATTCAGGAAGGTTTCCCAAGCCAGCATGTCTTCCTGATATTGGCGCGATGTCAGTATATCTTTCAGGTGTTCGTGAGCGAGCTGATGTTTCAGGGTTATCAGTTGGCGAACTGGTTGCAGGTCGGTGCGCATATCTTCAGGCAGATACGCCTTTAGCGTATCGAATTGTTCCAGATAGACATCAAGGTCACGAGGTGTGTTGGTCAGCTGTCCTAGGCTGGCAAAAACGTGTCTGAAGCGCCGGCATTCGGCTTTCGGCAATACCCCTTTCAGTTGACCGAGTCCGGCACGGGTACGCCGTATGGCAACGCGATAGTCGTGGAGGAACTCGGGGTCGATTTGTTCAATGACGCCCTGCTCATTGCGCTTGAGTGCGTTCAGCAGGGTGTTCAGAATTTCTTTAACAGCCAAGTCGGAGCGTGTGGCAGGGTTCAGAGCTAAATGGAATTTAGACGTATAATCCAGGGGTTTTCGCCCTTGAACTTTCAGGGCATCGACCAGGCTGGGTTGATCGGTTGGCTGGATGATGAGCGTTTGGCAAAACTGTTGCCAGTGTGAAGCAAAATCCTGAAAAGCGGGCAGGGGAGATAGGCGCAGAAACCCGGGGATAATGTCGTGTTGTTCAAGGTGCAGTTGCGCCACCGGTTGCGCCTTTGCGTCGAATAGTGTCCAGTGATACAGGGTAAAATCCAGCTCCGTTAAGGCGATCAGGGCGCGATTGTCGAGGATTTTGCGCAATCGCTGGTTTAGCTTGACAGTGTTGAATTGTCCTGCGAACTTAGGGGCTTGCGTACAGTTCTCACGCAGTATCAGCCTTCGTTCACGGATGGATTCAAGACACCATTCCGTTGCATCCGGGGAACGCAGCCAATAGCCCAGCAAGCCTTTTTGATACAACCGCCAGTCAAAACTATCGTAATAAGTTTTGACGGTATAGTGTTGGTCGATAAATTGCGCGTGTCCCCAGCTTGCTAACTGGGCCAGCAACTTTTTAGCGGTCAGATGGTAAGGTAGGCGGTAGTCGACAGATTCCATCAGGAAGCATCCAAAGGGTTATTTTCGTCGTCTTCGTCTTCGTCTTCGTCTTCTTGGCTGATGGCTTCCAGGCTAAGCGTGTCGAGGCTGGATGCGCTGGCCTGTTTTGCACCTTGGCCTTCGGACAATTTGATTTTCAGCTTGAGATTGTTGGGTGAGTCGGCATTGGCAATGGCCTGCTCGTAGGAAATGGTGCCAGCCTTAAAGAGTTTGAGTAAATGATTATCGAAAGTTTGCATGCCAACGTTGGCGGACTTTTCCATGATTTCCTTAATGGTGTGAACTTCACCTTTAAGAATTAAATCGCGAATCATGGGCGTGCCCAGCAAAATTTCGATAGCGGCTGCGCGTTTGCCGTCAACAGTTGGTACCAGTCGCTGTGAAATGAACGCTTTCAAATTCAAAGACAGGTCTTGCAGTAATTGATTACGGCGCTCTTCAGGGAAGAAATTGATAATTCTATCCAGCGCTTGATTGGCATTATTGGCGTGTAGAGTAGACAGACACAAGTGTCCGGTTTCCGCAAAAGCCAAAGCATGTTCCATGGTTTCCCGGGTACGGATTTCGCCGATCAGAATGACATCGGGTGCTTGTCTTAGGGTGTTTTTCAACGCCTCTTCGTAGCTTAAGGTATCAACGCCGACTTCACGCTGATTGACCAGGCATTTTTTATGAGGGTGCACAAACTCCACCGGATCTTCGATGGTAATGATATGGCCGGAGCTGTTACGGTTACGATGATCGATCAGCGCTGCCAGCGAGGTTGATTTGCCAGAGCCGGTGCCGCCGACAAATAAAATCAGCCCACGTTTTTCCAGAATCACTTGCTTGAGAATATCCGGTAATCCCAGATCATCGGCGGAAGGAATATCCACCTTGATGTTGCGAATGACCATGGAAATGTGATTGCGTTGCCGAAAAATATTCACCCGAAAACGACCGATACCCTCTTCGGATAAGGCGAGATTCATTTCCAGATTTTGTTCAAAGTCGCGCTGTTGATCGGCATCCATCAAGCTGTAGGCAATGTCTTTGATGCGTTCACCGGTTAAAGTAACAGCTTCCAGTGGTTTTAATGCGCCATGAAATTTGGCGGCCGGGGGGGCGCCGGCGGTCAGATACAAATCGGAGCCGTCTTTGGCCACCAATATTTTCAAATAATCTTTGAATTCCATCGTAGTCTCCGTGTTACATGAAATGCCCGGGTCGGGGTGTCGCGGGTATCAGCACACAAGGCTTAGGGTGCCAATCACTGACGGTCAGGATTGTTTTTGTTTCAGTAAACTGGCCAGGTCGGCAAACGGCTTGAAGGCGCCTGGTTTTTCGGGGCTTGCGTTGCGATCAGAATGTTGAGTGAGAGCGGCATTTTCATAACGAGCATGTTCGTTATCATGACAGTATAAGCATAGCAGCTCCCAATTGCTGCCATCTTCAGGATTGTCGTCGTGGTTATGGTTGCGATGATGCACCGTTAATTCCCTGACATTGCTATGATCGAATTCGCGCTGGCAGCGTCCGCAAATCCACGGATACATTTTCAGGGCTTTTTCGCGGTAACCGCGCTCACGTTCGGTTTTGGCGCGTTGAGCTTCAGCGATAACTTTGTTGGCGCGGGATTTATCCAAAGATGTTTGTTTCATGATGACAGCAGGGCGGTTAAAAAAGACAGATTATATAGCCATAGGTTAGGGCCGTCACAGAGCCTTTTTGATGGGGCTGCGAGAACAGGCGACTTTTGCTTAATTTAAGGATGAGAGAATGACTGAAAATTCGACTTTGCCAATGGGTTTGACGTTGGCCAGCGCTTATCTGCATGAGGTTGAGGCGATTACGGTGTTGGAAACGCCCATTTCCTGGCTGATATTGACCGGGAAGTGGGCTTATAAAATCAAAAAACCGCATTGTTTACCGTTTGTTGATTACAGCACGCTGGCCAAGCGCCGTTTTTATTGTCAGGAGGAGCTGCGTTTGAATCGTCGCTTTACACCGGAACTTTACCTGGATGTGGTACCGGTGTGTCGGGTCAGTGGGCAGCTTAAAGTGGCCGCAGAGCAGGGTGATATCGTTGATTATGCGGTGAAAATGCGTCAGTTTAAAGCGGGTAGTCTTTGGGCCGAGCTGGCTGACAATGGCGATTTACAGGTTGGCGCGGTGGAAGCTTTGGCGCTGCGTCTGACACAGGTGCAGGCGAGCCTGCCGATAGCGTCAGCGGAGAGCGACTGGGCTGAGCCTGCATTGATTCGAGCTTGGGCGTTGGCAAATTTTCGTGAGTTGGCTGCCATACTCGGTGATCGGTCTGATGACACAGCGCGCCTTAAGCGTTTAGCCGCATGGACCGACAATGAAGGCTGGCCGGGCGCAGCCGTATTTGCGCAACGTAAACGTAAGGGTGCGATACGCGAAGGTCATGGTGATTTGCATTTGGCCAATATAACCTGCGACCAGGGGCAGGTCGTGTTGTTTGACGCGATAGAGTTCAATCCGCAATTGCGCTGGCTGGACGTGTTGAGCGAGCTGGCGTTTCCGGTGATGGATTTAACGGCCCGACAGCAGCCGGCGTTGGCAAATCACTTACTTAATGCTTATTTACAAGTGACCGGGGATTATGCGGGGCTTTGTGTGTATCGCTTTTATTATCTGTATCGTGCCATGGTGCGCGCTAAGGTGGCGGCATTGGCAGGGCAAAGCACATTGCTGGAACGTTATCTCAATACGGCGGAACAAGTCCTGGAGCGGCGCCGGCCGGTCATGGTGGTGATGATGGGCTTTTCCGGGGCCGGTAAGTCGGTATTGGCGCGGCAACTGGCCGCAGCCCTGGACATGATTGTGCTGCGTTCGGATGTGGAGCGTAAACGCTTGTACCAAATACCTGCATTGTCGCGTAATCAACTGGACAAAAGCATTTTATACAGCGCAGCTGCCAGTGATCGCGTGTTTAAGCATTTACAAGAACAGGCCGAAGCACTATTGGTGTTGGGTTATTCGGTGGTCATCGATGCGGCTATGTTGCATGAATGGCGGCGTTTGACCTTCAAGCATCTGGCAGAAAAGGTTGGCGCACCCGCCTGGCTGGTACAGGTGACTGCGCCTGAAGCGGTCTTGATCGAGCGGCTTAAGGCACGCCAGACACGCGACGACGATCCTTCTGACGCCGATGTGTCAGTGATGCAGCAGCAAATGAGCAACTGGCAGGCTCCAGATGAGTGGCCTAAACACCGATGTGTAACCGTAACCTGTGCGGATCAGGCGCAGCGAATGCAGCTGATTCAACGTTTGCGGGAGGCAATGACTGCCGGTAAGGATTCAGGTTGATTTGAATTAATGGCATCTAACTTGCTAATATTAACAACGTGCAACTTGGTTGCACGTTCCTCCTCGTGTGTTACCTACCCAAGGTACTATCAGGGTGTCGATGACGGCACCCTTTTTTTATGCGGTCACCGTATCTTGCACTCTGTATGGCATCGGTCGCGATTTTTCAGCCCATTATGGGGGCAGGTTTTGCACGCTTTAGGTGCATTCAGGCATCAGGCAAGGCTTCTCCTGGGAAATTCAGTTCGATGCGAATACCGACCGGGTCATAAAAAAACAATTGCGTCATGCCCGGTGTTGCCATGTATTGCTGGTCAAAATGAATGCCATGCTGTTTGAGGCGAGCTAAAGCTGCCGGCACATCCTGGCAGGTGTAAGCAACATGATTGAAGTGCGTTTTTTGGCCGGTTGGCGGCGCTTCAGGAATCACCGACAAATGCACCATGGCCACGGCATTGTCCGGACTATATAACCAGGCGCCGCCACGCCGCGAGGGCATGCGATAGCCTTCGTTAAAGCCCAAAACAGCTTGATAAAAGCGGATCATTTCCGGCAGTTGCGCTTCGGTTACTTCAATGTTGATATGATTGATAGCCAGAACTTTCATGTATGTTTTTCCTTGCCTGCGAAAGGGGGTTAATGGTAGGACGTATGGCTTTTTCATGGCTTAGGCTTAATTCGCAGCGTTGGTTAAGGCTGCGAATGGTCAGGGACGTTCTGAATACATTGGTCCGGTCTTTAAGCACCATGCAAAGCAAAAAATGCGCGTTTTGTTCAATCACGGATAGAGATATACCCATCGTAGTTCGAAATTAGGCGCCGATGTGAAGTATGAAAGGTATAGAAAATGCTGACATCTTCCTGTGTCACGCAGTATCGGCTTTAATCTGTGATTTGTTAGATTAAAGCGAATGGGGCGTTTTGGCAATTGAGGGTCGGGTTGGTCGCTCAGCCCTGATGGCAGTTTCAGTTGCGCTTGATGCTTAATCAACAGGTAAGACACTCAAAAAGCGCTGTTTGCGCGCTCAATCAATGCGAAAAAAACTCACCTGATCGACCAAAACCTTGCTTTGCTGATTCAGGGTTTCGGCGGTGGCGGCCAATTGTTCCGATGCCGCCGCGCTGTGCTGGATGGCAGAGCTGACTTGGGTAATGGCCTCATTGATTTGCGTGATGCCCTGTGCTTGCTGCACACCGGCCTCGGCTACTTCCTGAATCAAACTGTTAGATTGTTCGATACGTGGCATCATGTCTGTTAACAGTGTACG
Organism: Methylococcales bacterium; assembly: GCA_032251045.1. Lineage (GTDB taxonomy): Bacteria > Pseudomonadota > Gammaproteobacteria > Methylococcales > Methylomonadaceae > JAVVEW01. The sequence continues at coordinate 26,026 of JAVVEW010000002.1, read as the reverse complement.
GGCCTGCTGGGAGAGCTGCACATTTGCCGTGGCCAATGTTGTTATTTCCGTGGCCGTGGCCTGGCTGCGTGCGGCCAGTTTGCGCACTTCCGAGGCAACAACCTGAAATCCGGCGCCGGATTGACCTGCACGAGCCGCTTCGATGGACGCATTCAGCGAGAGTAAATTGGTTTGATAGGCAATCTCATCAATCTGCTGGATTTTGTTGGCAATCTGCGCCATGGCTGTGGCGGTTTCAGCCACCGCATGATCGACTTCACTGGCTGATTTTGCCGCTGACTCCACGCTCTCACGAGTCAGTCTGGCATTGTCCTGATTTTGCCGTACCGAGGCGGTTAATTGTTCTAGCGCGCTGCCGGTTTGCTCGATATTGGCAGCCATCTGACAAGCGCTGTCACTCAGCGATTGCGCGGCGCCGCTGATTTCACCGGCGGCGCTGTCAATTTGTGCGCTACTGCTGGAAATGGCTTTAACCACGTCCAGTAAACGGCGGGTCATGAGGGTCAGAGCATGCACAATCCCAGTGCTGTCGGCGTTAGTTTGGGCATCGGCTTGATGCAAGCGTCCGGCTGCGACGGCATTGGCTAAGCCTTTGACATGAACGGGTTCACCGCCAATCTGATTGAGCAAGTCTTTGCGTAGCTGCATGAATAGCAATAAGGACAGGCCGATAATCACCGCTACGAAAGCACCTAATAGTTGCAGTTTGTAAATACTGTAACGCTCAAGACGTTCGGCCGTCATCAAGCTGTCTTGAGCGATAAAGTCTTCGACGCTTTTCAGTAAATCAATTTTTGCGGTCTGAGTATCGAACCAGTCGCTGGCAGCAACCGTAAAAGGCCCTTGGCCATTATTTTGCAGCGCTTGTTGGCGCATGTTTTGTGCCTGAGTAAACGCGGGCTGTTGTTGTTTGGTGTTCAAAAATGCCAGATAGCGCGGTGGCGCCAGGCTGTGAAAAGTATCCAGGTAGGTGTCTTGCGCTGTGACCAAGGCCAGTGTTTTTGGATACATGCCGGGCAGAAAGCCTTGATTGGCAAAGGTGCTGCTGAGTACCGCCCGCTCGATACCCGCACGCTCCTTGAGTTTGAGAAAACTGGCATAGGCTGCCAGTTGTGTAGCCAGCCTGGCGTCACGACTCAAGCGTGGTAATGCAGCAATCAGGGTTAAAATTTGCCCATTAAGTTCGGTATAAAAGGCGATTGCGGTTTTAGGTTCCAATCTGAGATGGCGAATTTTGTTGCGTACCGCCACCAGCTCACTGAGTTGTCGATCAATTTGGCTGAGTGCTTGCACGACATCGGCGTCGCTATCACCATCGTCATCGGAAAATTGGCTACTACTGACAAAGCTGGCGTACGCTTTGATATGCTTGTCGGTCAGTGCTTGTTGATCGCTCAGGCGTTGCCCAAAGGATTTTCCTGAACTGGCCAGAAACAATGAGGAAGCCCCCCGTTCTTTTTGCAATTCGTGAACCACGGCACTGCCGTAATTGGCATAATCGGCCAGAGCAATCACCGCTTGTGCGGCTTGTTGTTCGGTGTACTGTTGATGTAACGCGACCGCTGACAAGAGGATGAGGCCGGACAATGGCATCAGAGACAGAATGCCGATTTTGTTACTAAAGCTAAAGTTTTGTAAAAACATGGGCACTCCTTGTATGAGCCAGAACCTAACAGAGTCGCATAAGCTTAAATTAAAGTGCTCATTGTAATGGAAAGTCAGTGTCATGGGCGTTATTAGATGGGCTTTTTAGCATGCCAAACCGGCTGTCTGCACAACGTAATAAACCGTCCCCCGCCATCGAAAACCTTGCTGCCTGAGTCTTTTACCGGCCAAAGCCAGCCATTCTCATTTTGGAGTCTAAGTAAGGACATTGGCAGCGCTGGGCGAGGCTGTCGGCAGCATGGATTGTCGTAAAGCCCGTCGTGAATGGGTTCACGGCGTTCCTCGCCCCGTGCTACCAGCACGATGCCGACCACAACCATCGCTGTATCTCCGTCGTATGCCATGCTGCATTAAAGATGGGTATTCACAACCGAATCACCCAACCAGGTACGACATAGAACGCTTCCTCAATACCGCAGGGCCGATCGAGGCCGAGCTGCATTACCACATTCCACCTTTAGAGCGCATCGACTGGTCGGACGTCCAGCACTTGATTGCCAGCGGCAAATATTTTGTTTTGTACGCGCCGCGCCACCCATCTCGACCAGCTCACCGACCAGCTCAAGGAGCCGCGTGTGCATCGAGTCATCGCCGCCATTTTGCCAAGCGAGGATGCCGACCTTAAAGCCAGCGCCGATGATTTGCAATACTGCGAAGATTTAGGGCTGGTCACCACCCGCCCGCAACTGCGCATCGCCAACCATATTTATCAGGAAATCATCCCGCGTGAATTGAGCTGGCCCAAGCAGGTGATGATCTGTCACGAACACACCTGGTATCTTGACCCGGGCCGGCGCCTGAACCTGCCCTGGGCCGCAAGCGCACCGATTTGCTGAATGGCCTTTGGATAAGAACCAAGGTTATTACGAGCCGGTACAGCGTATTGTCATTGAATTGAAACTGCTCAGGAAAGGCCTTGAACAAACACTCAGCGACGGCCTTCAACAAACCGCCGACCATGCCGATAGAGTCCATGCCGATGAAGCCTATTTACTGATTTTCGACCGCGAACCCGAACATGACTGGGACAGCAAAATCTGGCAGCAAACTCATACCCTCAACCAGCGCACGATTGCCGTGTGGGGCTGTTGAGGATACATTGAAACGCATTGCTGGGAGAGGGGCAGGCTGTGAACGGTGACCACATGTTTTATTTTGATCGGTTAAAAGCCTTTCAAAGCCGATCAGAGGAAGTTGAATAACGACAGATTCTGCACCCGGGTAAAGGTTTGTTGTGCGGCTTGCAGGGCCACGTTTTGCGCATTGAGACGAGTAATGGCTTCGGTCAGGTCAACATCCCGGGTTGCCGACAGTGACACCTGGGTGTCGAGAATGAAATCGGCATTAAAGTTTTCCTGATTATCCAAGCTACGCAAGCGTGCGCCAACGCTGGTGCGCACTTCCAGAATCCGGCTCAGCGCGTTGTCCAGATCGGTCAAAGCGGCATTGGTTTGGGTGTGCAGGGGGCTTCCGGTCTGGCCGTTGGTGAAGCCTGCATCGTTTAGAAAACTGCCGGATATTGGGTCAATGCGTACTCTGGATTCCGTCCCGGTAGTTAGCGAAATGAATTCGACTTTGCCATTGACCGCACGGGCCTGCAAATTGCTGTCGGGCGGGATTTGTCCGTTAATGGCATCGATCAAGCCACCTGGGCCGTCGAGATTGTTGGTGAAGTTACCATTCAAGCGAATGTCTACCGGGCCGGTATCGCCGGACAAGCTGAATTGGGTTGGATTGGCCGAATAATCGATGCCGAAGGATAAGTCGCCGCCACCTTGTATGGCTGCCTGGTTGACATCGACACCGGTGTCGCTTTCGCCATCGTTAAAACCAGCATCGGTCAGAAAACTGCCGCCGCCGGCATCAATGCGCACCGAGGAATCCGCCCCGGGGGTGATGGAAACAAATTCCAGTTGATTGCCATTGGCGCGGGCGCGGATACCGCTATCTACCGAAACCAGCCCGAATAGGGGAATAGAGCCGTTATTGATTAACTGGTCGTTGATTTCTTGAACCATACTGTCCAGGTCATTGAAGTCGCTGTTTAGCGTGACTGTTGCGGTGCCTATGTCAGAAGTCACGGTAAAGCTGGTGTTATTGACGCTGTAGTCGGCGCCAAAACGCAGCATCCGTGTACCGGTGATGCTGGCAGGTGGATTGTCGAATGTGCCGCCTAATGCCTGTGATAGCGTCGTCAAGGTATTGAGCAGGCTGCGCTGACCATCCTCGTTGGCATCCGGCGCATCGGATGGAATGGCGGAAAACACGTTATAGCCTAAGTCGTTGTCGGCGACCTGTCGTTCCGAGCCAATGGCCACCAGTCGGCGATTGATGCCGCCTTGATATTCATAACGGCCGGTTTCAGCATCCAGCGCAAAGGCGGGTTGGTCGCTGAATTCACCGGAAAAAATAAATTCGCCATTAGGGCCACGGGTGTTAGCAAGGCTGGCCAGCTCGTCAAGCAGTTGATCGACTTCTTGTTTGATAGCAATACGGTCGGCGCTGCTCAGCGGGTCGTTAGCGGCTTGTATGGTCAGTTCCTTGGCCCGAAAAATAAGATTCTCCGTGCCGGACAGCGCACTTTCTTCAATTTGCAGGCGCGCCCTGGCCTGGGTGATGTTGTCCTGGAATTGTTCCGTGGCGGATAAAGTTCGGGTCAGATCCAGCTCACGCGCCGCCGCCACAGGATCATCGGCCGGATTGAGATTTTGCCGACCGGTGGCGATTTGAGTTTGCGTGGTTTGCACATCGTTCTGACGGGCCAGTAAAGTCTTAACGGCGTTTTGTTGTGTGAATAATGTCGCGATACGCATGGATCACCTCGCTTAGCGCACTGCGCCCAATAAATCGTTAAAAAGTGAGTTGGCGATACTGATGGTTTGTGCAGCCGCTTGATAGGCCTGCTGAAAACGAATCAGATTGGCCGCTTCCTCATCCAGATTGACCCCGGAAACTTCACTGAGGGCTTGTTGAGCCTGGGTTAGCAGTGTTTCCTGAGCGGTGGCGTTGTTAATGGCGGTGCGGGTCTGGCTACCAATATCGACCACCAGCCGGTTATAAATATCCTGAAAAGTGCCACTGCCTCCGGCCAGGCTGAATTTGTTTTGCAGGCTGGCCATGGTCAACGCGTTACGATTGTCACCGGGCATCGGGCCATTGACCCGCACGGGGTTGCCTGAGCCATCGAGAATCGGCTGACCGGTGGTGGGATTGACCTCGATATTGGTAGCGGCGGCAATCTGCCTTGGATCTTGAATCGCCACGGTCAATTTTTGTGCCGCCAGAAAAGTCGGGCGAATGGCAAATTGGTCGTTCAGCGCCATAGTGCCACCGCTGACATCCACGGTGATGGCCACACCTGGCAACACATCATTGGCGCCAGCGCCAACCAGTAAACCGGTACCGTCATCAACCAGATTGATCACCTGGCCGTCACGCTCCCGGGTCAGGGTAAAGGTACCTGCGACAGGGTCGGTGTTTTCCAGAATGAAATCGCTGAAGTCCAGGTTTTTTGCCGCATCGGGATTGACATTTAAGTCTTCAAAAACCACATTGACCGTGGCACCGCCGGTATTGCCTGGCGCACGGATCACCGGAATCTCACTGTCACCAGAAAAGCGCAACAAAGGCTGGCCGGAATTGCCGTCCAGATCGAAACCACTGGTCTGCAACGCATTGAACTCCATAGCGATGCCGGCGGCGATTTGCCCTAATTGCTGTTGTGCAGGATCTAAAATCTGGTCGCGGAAGGCGATTAAACCATTGATTTGGCCGCTTTGAATGACGCTGCTGATATTACCTCCGGTGCTGGCTTGCACCACATCCAGACGATTGGGCGTCAGTTCGGAAAATTGGGTGGCAAATGTCATGGCTTGGCTATCCAGCACCAGTGCCTGGCCGTTACCTAAAGTAACATTGATCATGCCATTGGCTTGTGGAATGGTTTGAACATTAACCAGTTCGCTGAGCTGATTAAGTAGCCGGTCGCGCTGGTCGAGCAGGTCGTTGGCCTCCACACCAGTGCGGGCGCGTGATTGTTCGGTGAAAATACGCACATTGAGTTCGGCCAGATTTTGCGCCAGGTCGTTGACATCTTTGACCGAGCCTTCCAGTTGTTGATTGATCTGGTTGCGCAACTGATCCAGGCGGTCGCTGATTTGTCCGAAACGGTCGGTCATGGCCTCCGCTTCGCTGAGCATGGCGGTACGTGCTGGCAGTGACGTGGGATCGTTGGCGACATCATCAATGGCGTTGAAAAAATTATCCAGCGACGCACTCAGATTGGTGTTGGGATTGCCGAGTATGGCATCGACCTGCGAGGCCAGTTGCTGGAACTGATCGCTGGCATGAAAAGTCGTCAGCGAGGATCTGACCTGAGTGGCCAGAAATTGATCATAACTGCGTTTGATATTGGTGGCGTCAACGCCTTGACCCTGAAAACCGCCACCGGTCAGGATAGGGTCACGCTCCGATAGCGTGACCGTCTGGCGGCTAAAACCCTCGGTATTGACGTTGGCGATGTTATGGCTGGTGGTGTCCAGTTGGCGTTGAAACGCTTTCAATCCGGAAATGCCAATGCCTAAAATGCTTCCGCTCATTATAAGCCTCCCCGGTTATGCGCCAGGGTCAGTGGCGGCTGCCAATTGGAGAGTGTGTCGCCTTGATAGATGCTCAACACTTTGTTGGCATAGTTAGGATCGGTTGCATAGCCTGCTTTTTGCAAGGCATGTGCGAACGCTTTGGGGTTGTCGCTGTTGGCTAAGGCGTTGGCATAACGGCGGTTGTTTTCCAGCAGTCTGGCATAGTCATCAAAGCTGTCTTGATAGCTTTGATAAGCCCTGAAGTCGGCATGCGTTTTTTGAACTACGCCATTTTCGTATTCCAAGGTGCCAACCCGAGCCTTATCGCCTGACCAGTTGCCACTGGCTTTGATATTGAACAGGTTAAAACTGCTGTCGTCGCCACGCTGAATGATGGCTTTGCCCCAGCCGGTTTCCAAAGCGGCTTGCGCCAGCAATAGCTTGGGATCAACGCCCAGGCGCTGTCCGGTCGCTTCTGCCGCAGGATACAGTGCATCGATAAAGGCTTGTGGTGAGTCAAAGCGTTGGGGTAATGCCGGGCGCTGCGGCTCGGCCGTGCTGACCGGCGCGGCTACTTGAGAGGCTGCGGTATGGCGTTTTGATGGCAGTTGGGTGTCTGGCAACACGGCAGATGGCCGGGGCGCGGGCTGAGGCAGTGTTACCGGATGCTGACGATAGTGGTCGAGGTTGCGCGAGTCCGTGGTTAATGTATCGGATTCGCCGCCCAGTTGTTTGACGATCATATCCGCCAGGCCAAGGCTGGATTGCCGGCTCAGTTCCACCGATAACTGTTGATCGTGCATTTCCTGGTACATTTTGCTTTGTTCAGAATCAAGCAAACCTTCGCCTAAACTGGCCTCGCGCATGCTTTTCAACATTTGGTTGACAAACAAAGCCTCGAATTGCTGAGCGGTGGCTTTGAGTGCTTCAGGCGAGTTGGCCACCGCTTCGCGCTTGAGTTTGGCCAAGGCGTTAAAGTCGTTGTATAAGGCAGCTTGATTTTGAACGGGTACCGGTAGCATGACAGGTCTCCTAGATGACAATCAATTCCGCACGCAACGCGCCAGCTGATTTCAATGCTTCCAGAATGGCAACCAGATCGCTGGGCGAGGCGCCCACCTGGTTGACGGCATTGACAATAGCATCCAGCGACACGCCGGGATTGAACACAAACATACGATTGTTGGCTTCCTCCACCGTGACTTCTGAATCCGGCACCACGGCAGTTTCACCCTGGCCAAACGGTTCGGGCTGGCTGACGGTTGGATTTTCACTGATGGTCACAGTCAGACTGCCGTGGGTGACAGCGGCCGGTTGCACGGTGACTTTACTGTTGATTACCACGGTGCCGGTGCGTGAGTTGACGATCACTTTGGCGGGTGCATCATCGGGTTTGATTTCAATGTTTTCCAATAGCGCCGCGAACGAGACTTTTTGATTCAGGTTATTCGGTGCGTTGACTTTGATAGAAACCGCATCACGCGCCCGGGCGGTGTCGGGGCCGAGCAGATTGTTAATGGCTTCGGCCATGCGATGCGCGGTGGTGAAGTCAGGGCTGTTGAGATTGAAGACCAGATGATTGCCTTGGCTAAACGGATTGGCTACGGTGCGTTCAACGGTGGCGCCGCTGGGAATGCGGCCGGTGGTTGGCGTGTTCACGGTGATGCGCGAGCCATCGAGACCGGCTTCGCTTAAGCCATTAACCACCAGGCTGCCTTGCGCCATGGCATACACCTGGCCATCGGCACCTTTCAAAGGGGTCATCAGTAAAGAACCACCGCGCAAGCTTTTGGCATCGCCAACCGAGGCAACGGTGACATCGATGGTTTGTCCGGGTTTGGCGAACGCCGGCAGATGCGCGCTGACCATCACCGCGGCGATGTTTTTGGCGCGTGGGTCCAGGCCGGGGGGCATGCGAATGCCTAGCCGGGTCATCATATTGGTCAGGGTTTGTCCGGTGAACAGCGTTTTGTCGCCGGAACTGGCCAAGCCTACCACCAGACCGTAACCAACCAGCTGGTTGTCACGGACACCGGCCAGCGTGGCCAGATCCTTGATACGTTCGCCCTGCGCGCTGGCACTGAGCATCAGCAGTAAGGTGAGCAGCATTGTTTTGATAGACATGGTAGACCTCACCGTTAGAACGGAAACCAGGGGCTAATGAAAAAGCGTGCCAGCCAGCCCATACGATTGGCATCATCCAGTGCGCCGTCACCGACATATTGAATCGTGGCATCGGCCAGTTTGGTGGATGGCACGGTGTTGTCGGTGGCAATGTCCGCCGGTCTGACCAGACCTGACAGACGAATGTATTCGTCGCCCTGATTCATGCTCATGCGCTTTTCGCCGCGCACGAACAAATTGCCGTTGGCGTAGACCTTAACCACGGTGACAGAAATATTGCCGCTGAGACGATTGCTTTGTTGCGATTCGGTTTCACCTTCGAATTGATGCTGCGTGCTCAGTTCCGATTCCAGATCAAAACCGAACAAACTGGCTGCCGGGGCGCCAAATAACATCGGCGCGGTGACGCGTGTGTTGGTGGATTTGTCGATTTCGGTATCGGCTTGTTTATTGGCGTTATGATTTTCCTGTAACAGCACGGTCAAAATGTCGCCTACCCGGCGGGCGCTGTTGTCCTCGAACAAGCGCACGTCCCGGTTGGCCTGATAGATCGAGCCGCTGTAGTTAGGTGGCGGTTGCAAATCCGTCGGCATCACCGGGGCAAAGTCTGGATTGTGTGTGGGCGGAATATTGACGCAACCGGTCATCAGTAGCGTCAGGGTCATTAACCACCTTCGTGAATTAAGCATCATGACCAAACTCCTAAAGTTGTTGAGTAACAAAGGCGAGCATTTCGTCGGTGGTGGAGATGGCTTTGGAATTCATTTCATAAGCGCGCTGGGTTTCGATCATATTGACCAATTCCTCGACCACATTGACATTGGAGGTTTCCAGCATGCCTTGAAACACGGCACCGAATTCATTTTCATCAGGTATGCCTAACACCGGCGCGCCGCTGGCCTGAGTTTCCCGAAACAGATTTTCACCGATCGGTTCCAGGCCGGCCGGGTTGACAAAACTGGCGGTTTGAATCTGTCCGACCTGAACCGGTGCGGCATTGCCCGGCTGTAACACGGAAACCGTGCCATCTCGGCCTATGTCGATGCTGATGGCGTCATTGGGTATGGTAATGGCCGGTTCCAGCAGCAAGCCGCCGGAAGTCACTAACTGGCCAATAGAGTTCATCTTGAAGGAGCCGTCGCGGGTGTAGTTGATATCTCCATCGGGCATCAGTACCTGGAAAAAGCCCCGGCCACTGATCGCGACATCCAGAGGATTGGTGGTTTGTTGCACGTTGCCCTGGCTATGCAGTTTTTCCGTGGCGACGGTGCGTACACCGGCGCCAAGTTGCAGGCCGGTCGGCAATTCCGTACCTTGCGCGGTTTGTGCGCCGGCTTGGCGGACGTTCTGGTACAGCAAGTCTTCAAAAACTGCGCGGGATTTTTTGAAACCGGTGGTGTTGACGTTGGCTAGGTTATTGGAAATAACCGCCATGCGGGTTTGTTGGGCATCGAGGCCGGTTTTGGCCACCCATAAAGCACGTTCAGTCATTGTAGGCCTCCTGGTGTTAGCTTTTTGACAGTTGGCCTAGATGATGCAGAATTTATGCCATTCTTAGTAACTCGGCGGCGGCGGCGGCGTTTTCATCGGTGCTTTGCATGACTTTGGTTTGCAGTTCAAAATTACGTGCCAATTCGATCATGTCCACCATGCCTTGAATCGGGTTGACATTGGCGCCTTCGAGCAGGCCTTGGTTAACTTTAACCGTGATGTCAGGGTCGGCTTCGCCGCCGTCACGTAGGTGCAGCAGGCCGTCCTCGCGTTTGTAAAGATCGGCCGGGGGAGGGTTGACCAGCTTGAGTCGGTCGACAATGGCCTGGGCGTTGGGGTTGTTACCCAGCGGCACAATGCTGATCGTACCGTCAGAGTGGAAGGTGATTTTGCTGGATGGCGGAATGGCAATCGGGCCGTTATTACCGATGACCGGCAGGCCGGTGCGGGTTTGTAACTGACCTTCGGCGGTCAGTCTCAGGTCGCCACTCCGGGTGTAGGCTTCGTTGCCGTCAGGGGTTTGTACCGCCAGAAAACCTGAGCCGGCAATGGCAATATCCAGATCATTACCGGTGGTTTGCAGTGGTCCTGGGTTCAGGTTGATGGCTGGACGTTCCGATTGCGCGTAAACCCGGCTGGGGTAGCCGGGGCCAAATACCGATTGACTACGCATTTGATTGAGATCAGCCTTAAAGCCTGTGGTCTGCGCATTGGCCAGGTTATTGGCATTGGCAGATTGCGCCAACAGGGTTTGTTTGGCGCCACTCATGGCAATAAATAAACTGCGATCCATAGCGGTGCTCCTGTGACGTGAATTAGATATTCAAGACGGCCTGAATAACCTGGTCGCGGGTTGAAATGGCTTGTGAGTTGGCCTGGAAAGCTTGTTGGTCGATAATCAGGCGCACTAATTCTTCGGAGATATCGACATTGGATGTTTCCAGGGCCGAGGACTGAATCAAGCCAAAATTATTACCGCCTCCAGCACCAAATACCGGCTGGCCTGAGGTACTGCTTTCCGTCCAGGTGGTATCGCCTATCTTGCTAAGACCCTGGTTGCTGGGAAACCGAGCCAGCGCAACTTGCCCTAAAGGTTTGGTGCCACCGTTGGTGAATCGGGCAAAAATAACGCCTTCATTGGAAACATCCAGGCCACTGAGATTGCCTGCGGTCAGGCCGTCCTGAGTTAAGTTGTTGACGCTGAACGGCGAGTTAAATTGCGTGGAGCCGAGCAGGTTTATGTCAAAGTTCAGGTCTGCGACATTCAGGTTGGGATTGATCTGCGACAAATTAACATTGGCGAAATTCACCGCCGTTCCAGCGCCATCGATGGATAAGATTTGCCCCAGGTTATCAAAAAGAATTTCCACCGGCTGACCGGGAACATTAGAGGTTGTTGGGTCAGCGAATGCGCCTAAAGTGACCGGTGTCGGTGGAATAGGGGGATTGGCAAGAGGGTCGCCCGGGTCGGCCGGGTCGGCGGTCGGGTCAATATCCAAGCCAAAGCCATCGACAAAATAATAGGCCTCCCAGGTGTTGGCATCGGTTTTAACATAAAACGTGGATAGGGTGTGGTCATTGCCCTGGGAGTCAAAAATAGTGACTGAGGTGGTGCTGTTGAAAGAGGTCGGGTCCGTGGGGTCGAAAGGCGCGGTGTCAGGTACTTCCAAAGCCGCGTTCAGGTTCAACGTGGTATCGATATTTTCGGTGGCTCTGGGCAAGCCTTGTGACGTGTCGATCTTCAGCGTTTGGAAAACCCCTTGACTGAAGCCATCTTCCACGCGGTCGCCGTTAGGGGCAAAAGTCATCAAAAACCGGCCCTGATCATTGACCACATTGCCATCCGCATCCAGTTGAAACGCACCGTTACGGCTGTAGGCGGTAGGCACAGGGGCATCTGGCGTGTCGGCCAGGGCAAAAAAGCCATTGCCGCTGATCGCAAGATCCAGGCTGTTCTGGGTAAATTCAACCGTGCCCTGGTTAAATTGCTGAGCGATCTCGGTGACTTTGACACCGGCACCCGGTTGCGTTCTGGCCACACCGCCTAAGCTGGTGGCAAAAACATCGGCGAATTCGGCGCGTGAACGTTTGAAGCCGGTGGTATTGACGTTGGCGATATTGTGGCTGGTGGTGTCCAGACTGGTCGATGCGGCTCTCAAGCCGCTTAAAGCGGTTGCAAATGACATGATGCTTCTCCTTAAGTTACTGAAAAATCTGCCTGACCTGGTTGAACGGTTGCGCGCCAAGACCTTTAAGCTCTAATTGCAGGCCTTGATTGCCGCCTAGATTCACCGCCTGCACACCGGCGGTGGCAAAGGTTTCAAGAGCGGTGGTTTGGCCGTTAATGCCGGCACGGGCGCTGATCTGGTAAGTGCCAGGCGCGGCTTGGCTGCCATCGGCTAACTGGCCATCCCACTGAAATGGAATGGCGCCGGGCAGATTAGGGCCTAAATGCAGTTCGTGGACTTTAACCCCGCCTGAGCTGGCGATCTCGATCACCACATCATCGGTGGCGCCGTTCAGCTCGACCTGACCGGACAACGGTTGGGTAATCCCTAGCACCGCGTTATTGCTTGGGATCAGTACATTTTTACCGACCAGGCTGGAAGCTTGCAGCGCTTGGTTGGAGCTGATCGCGCCGGCAAACTCGGTAAACGATTTTTGTAAATCCTGGATGCCGGAAACAGTGGCAAACTGCGCCATTTGCGCCAGAAACTGGCTGTTATCGGCAGGGTCCAGCGGGCTTTGGTTGCTGAGCTGAGTGGTCATTAGTTTCAGAAAATCCTCTTGCAGCAACTGGCCTTGTTCCGCGCTTTTGGCGGCAGCGGCATCGGCTGTGGTTCTGACCCCTAAGTTAGCGAATGTTTTGTCAATGTTCATGATTTACCCTCTTAGGGTTGACCGATACGCAAGGTCTGTAACATCAGCTCCTTGGCCGTGTTCAATACCTCGATGTTGTTCTGATAGGAACGCGAGGCGGCCATCATATTGGCCATTTCCTCGATGGTGTTGACGTTAGGTTTGAAAATATAGCCATCTTCATTGGCCATGGGATGATTGGGCAGATATTCCTGAATCGGTGGCGATTGTTTTTCCACCACGCCTAAAACTTTCACTGAACTGGTGGCCGGTTGCTGGCTCATGACATTGCGCAGTTCCGCAGCGAATACCGGCTGCCGGGAACGATAGGTTTGATCGATGCTGCTGGAGATCGAGTTGGCGTTGGCAATGTTACTGGCAACCAGATTCAAGCGCAGCGATTGTGCGTTCATGCCGCTTCCGGAAATATCAAAGATTTTGAACGGGTTCATCGAATTTCTCCTCGTATCGCTGTGCTCAAGCCGGAAAAGGTGCCGTTGATAAAGCGTAAACTGGCCTGATAGCGCAAAGCGTTTTCGGCATATTTAGCTTGCTCCACTTGCTCTTCGACCGTATTGCCGTCCAAAGAAGGCTGATTGGGATTTCGGTATAGGAGACTGCCGCCGTTCAGTTCATTCCCGGCACGTATATGGCCGGCATGAGTGCTGGCCAGTCGCACCGGACGTTGGTTGGCGTTAGGTTGGATTTCCCGCCGTAACATGGATTCAAATTCCAGGTCGCGGGCTTTGAAATTAGGTGTGTCGGCATTGGCCAGATTGGCGGCCAGTACCTGACTGCGCTGGTCTTGCAGTACCAGCGCTTTGGGCAAAATACCCAGTGCTTTATCGAAACTGATAGCCATGATGAAACCTCCTGACAGTGTTTGCCGGGATTTCATGCAGTTTTCGTGCCGTAATTTTATTGACGGTTACGCCATCTTGTATTTCTCAAGTTGTTCGAGCTTTGCCTCCATGGGAGGCCGTCGAAAAAGATACCGTCTTAACCCTCAACCCTGGTGGATGCGCTTCGTTTATCCACCCTACGCGAAGGAGGTAGGCCGGATAAGCGTTAAGCGCATCCGGCATTTCTGCTGGGTGGCGCGATCAGCGATACGTAAGCATTCAGACCGGAGGCAAGATTTTGCCGAGTGATGGTTGAGTATTGCGGCAATTGCCGACCGTTCGCCGTTACGACCCTAGAGCGTCAAAAAATTGACCCATTCGTCCCGGTCGAAGGCGGTGTAGGCCTGATAGCCGGCCAGGGCGGCCAGCGCCAGAAACAACAGGCCGCTGATTTTATGCAGCCAGTGAATCGGCAATCGGCCGAGCACCGTTTGGCCGGCCCAAACGCCCAGCGCTGACGTAAAGGTCAGCGCCACCGTTGCCCCCAGCCAAACCGAGACCGGCGCGAAGGTGCTGGCCAGCGCGACCACGGCCAGCTGGGTTTTGTCGCCGAATTCCGCCAGCGTGATCATCAGGAACGTGGTCAGGAACAAACCGTGATGACTGAGCTTCGGGCCGTCATCGTCGTCATCCTCTTCCTCAAACAATAACGATTGCAGCGCGAACAACAAAAACAACAGCGCCACCGCGCCGGCAACCACAAACTCCGGCAGCCAGCGGGCAATGGCCGCGCCGAACATCACCGCCAATAAATTCAACAAGCCGAATGCCGCCAACGCCGCCAGAATGATTGGCCAGGCTTTGCGGTGTCGGGCCGCCAGCGTCATGCACACTAATTGGCTTTTGTCGCCGATTTCGGCGGCGGCGATCAGCAAGAAAGTGGTACCGGCACCGGTCGCCAGCTGCGACCACTCCAGACTGTTGATACGGGCCAGCCAGTCCGATACTGTGTTGATTAGCTCCATGTGTGCTTATTCCAGTAAATTATCCAGCGCCATCATGATGATGAAGCCAACCATCAGGGAAAACGTCGCCAGCCGCGAACGGCCATTGGCATGGGTTTCGGGAATGATTTCCTCGCTGATCACGAACAGCATGGCGCCGGCGGCAAAACCCATGGCAATCGGCAGGATTGGGCTGAACACCGTGACCATGGTGACTCCCAGCAAACCGCCGATCGGCTCGACCAGGCCGGTCAAGGTGGCGATGCCGATGGCGTATTTTTTTGAATAACCCAGGCCCAACAAGGGCAAGGCCACGGCCAGCCCTTCGGGGATGTTCTGCAAGGCGATAGCAATGGCCAGCACGATACCGTTATTGATGTCACCGGCACCAAAACTGACCCCCACCGACATACCTTCCGGAAAGTTATGAATGGTGATGGCGATAATGAACAGCCAGATTTTTTTCAGTGAGTCGAGTTTTTGATCCGGGCTGTCGCCGAAATTGATATGCGGCAACTGCCGGTCGGCATAATGCAAAAAGCCAGCGCCTAACAACATACCCATGGCCACCACCCACAGCCCTTTGCCAGGCCAGATCTGGTTGCCGAAATCCATGCCCGGCACCAGCAAGGAAAACGCCGTCGCCGCCAGCATCACCCCGGCAGCCGCGCCCAGTAGTGAATTGAACAGATTTTTGGAAATGTTATTGAAGAAAAGCACCGGCAACGCGCCGACACCTGTGGCCAGTCCCGCCAGGATACTGGCGAAAAAGCCGATTACCACAATGCGACCGAAAAACAGATACAGCAAGCCGAAAATGACCGCTTGACTGAGCAGAAACAAGCCTAGCAAAGTCAGCGAGCGTTTCGGCTCTGGCAAACTGGTTAAGGCTTGCGTTTTCGGGTGTTGTTTCAGTTTAACGAATCCGGTCGATACAGTACTTTGCAGGCGATTAGCCCAGGAGGTGTGTTCGCTCATGGTGTCCCTCGTTTGATTTTTGTTATGAAAGGTCTACTTCGCTTAGGTCTATTGACGAATTTTATGACCATGCCAAGTATGGCGTTAAATGATAAGGTATATTGCTGAAATCATCGACCGATGACGGCAATTTGGACAAGGATTGAAGTAATGGCGATACAGTGGTTTCCGGGGCATATGCACAAGGCGCGCCGGGAAATTCAGGAAAAACTGGCGGAAATCGATTTATTCATTGAGTTATTGGATGCCCGGGTGCCGGCGTCTAGCGCCAACCCCATGCTGGCCGAGCTGGCGCCGGAAAAGCCGCGTCTTAAAGTGCTGACTAAATCCGACCTGGCCGACCCTGTACGTACCGAGGCGTGGCTGTCGGCATTGACCTCAAAGCGCCAGCAAGTAGTGGTCGGCGCTTTGAACGATGCTACCGCCTTGCGAACGATTCCTAAGGTGTGTCGTGCCTTGTTAGGTCGGCACGATGACCGCAAACAGACCACCGCACTGATCATGGGCATCCCCAATGTCGGTAAATCCAGCCTGATCAATCTGTTAACCGGCAAGAAAATTGCCAAGACCGGCGACGAGCCAGCCATCACCAAGGGCCTGCAACGCATTGCTCTGGAATTGGATGTCGTGCTGTTGGATAGTCCTGGCTTGTTATGGCCTAAGTTGATCAGCCCCCATGCCGGTTACCGGCTGGCGGCCACCGGTGCGATCAAGCCTACTGCGTTCACTTTTACCGAAGTTGGCTTGTACGCCTTGGAGTTTTTAAGTCGGGAGTATGCCCATGCGCTGGCGGCGCGTTATCGCCTGGAAGTTGGGACACACAGCGCCGAGATGATGTTAACCGCAATCGGCCGACAGCGTGGCTGTTTGCGCAAAGGTGGCGTGGTGGATTTGGAGCTGGCCGCGCAATTGTTGATCAATGATATTCGTGCCGGACAGCTTGGGAGAATGACCTGGGAAATGCCAGTGCAAGTCGCGCAAGAGCAAGCCGAAGCTGAGCGCCTGGAGGCGGAAAAGCAGGCTAAGCGTCTGGCGCGTAAGCGTTAGATAATCTGCCGGCAGGATCGACATAATAACTTAGTACTTTACTCTGGAATTAAATAGCACTAAAATAGTCCTCAATTGAGGCGAGAGAGTTTTATGCTGCGTTTAAGTAAGTTGACCGATTATGCGACAGTGATTCTAAGCTTCATGGCACAAAAGGAAGCGGCCGTACACACCTCGGTGGAAGTGGCTCAGGCGACTGGTTTGGGTGAGGCGACGGTACGCAAGTTACTGAAAAAACTAGCTCAGGCCGGTGGGGTGGTGTCGCTCAGGGGCGCTAAGGGCGGTTATCGTCTGGCGCGTCCGGCCGAGCAGATTACTGTTGCCTGGGTGATCGATGTGCTGGAAGGGCCGGTCGCTTTGACCGAATGCAGCGCGCATGGCGAGCATTGTGAGCAAGCGCAAGGTTGCCAGATTCAAGGTGTCTGGGAGCCGATCAACCGCAAGATTCAGGACGCGTTAGAGTCGGTTACCGTGGCGGATCTGGCCTGGCCGAAAGCGCCGGTTGATGAAGTGTTGGTGCCGGTCGCCAGTTTATATCGTTAAGGAGAATTTATTATGTCCGCAACCGTGAAAGAAATTGAACAATTGATGCGCCGGGAGTACACGCCGGGCTTTGTCACCGACATGGAAAGCGACAGCTTTGCCCCGGGCCTGAATGAAGATGTGATTCGCCGGTTGTCGAAAATCAAGCAGGAGCCTGAATTCATGACCGAGTTCCGGTTGAAAGCGTTCCGGCACTGGCAAACCATGAAATCGCCGGAGTGGGCATTTGTTAATTTTCCACCGATCGATTACCAGGCAATCAGCTATTATTCGGCACCAAAAGTTAAAGAAGGCCCGAAAAGCCTGAATGAAGTCGATCCCAAACTTTTGGAAACCTATAAAAAACTGGGTATTCCGCTGGATGAACAGGAGCGTTTGGCGGGCGTCGCGGTGGATGCGGTGTTTGACAGCGTATCGGTGGCGACCACGTTCAAAGGCAAGCTGAAAGATGCCGGCGTTATTTTCTGCCCGATTTCCGAAGCCTTGCGCGATTACCCGGAGCTGGTCGAGCAATACCTGGGCACGGTGGTGCCGGCCGGTGATAATTTCTTTGCCGCGTTGAATTCGGCGGTATTTTCCGACGGCTCGTTTGTTTACATTCCCAAAGGGGTGCGCTGCCCGATGGAATTGTCCACTTATTTCCGTATCAATGCCGCCAACACCGGCCAGTTCGAACGTACTTTGATTATCGCCGACCAAGACAGTCATGTGTCGTATCTTGAAGGGTGCACCGCGCCGATGCGCGATGAAAACCAGCTGCATGCCGCCGTGGTCGAATTGGTGGCGCTGGATAATGCGCAAATCAAATACTCCACAGTACAGAACTGGTATCCGGGCGACGAACAAGGTCGGGGTGGGATTTACAATTTCGTCACCAAACGCGCCGATTGTCGGGGTAAAAATGCCAAAGTATCCTGGACTCAGGTGGAAACCGGCTCGGCCATCACCTGGAAATATCCAAGCTGCGTGTTGACCGGCGACAACTCGGTGGGCGAGTTTTATTCGGTGGCGTTGACCAATCATTATCAGCAGGCCGATACCGGCACCAAAATGATTCACATCGGCAAGAACACCAAAAGCACGATTATCTCTAAAGGGATTTCCGCCGGCAAAGCGCAAAACACCTATCGCGGCCTGGTAAAGGTTTTGAAAAGCGCGGAAAACGCTCGTAATTACACCCAATGCGATTCGCTTCTGGTCGGTAACCGCTGCGGCGCCCATACCTTTCCGTATGTGGAGGTCAAGCAGCCTTCGGCCCAGGTCGAACATGAGGCAACCACGTCAAAAATCAGTGAAGATCAGCTTTTTTTCTGCCAGCAACGCGGTTTATCGGCCGAAGATGCGGTATCGATGATCGTCAACGGGTTTTGTAAAGAAGTATTCAAGGAATTGCCAATGGAGTTTGCCGTTGAAGCGCAAGCCTTGCTCGGTATCAGCCTGGAAGGGGCGGTGGGGTGAATGATGAATCGTGATTATACTGCACTGATTAAACAAGACGGCGATGTCTGGATTGGCTGGATTGAAGAGTTGCCGGGGGTGAATTGTCAGGAATACAGCCGGGAACAACTACTGGAAACGCTCAAACTAACCTTGCAGGAGGCTTTGCAGTTAAACCGTCAAGAGGCTTTACTGAATGCAGGTTCTGAGTATCAGGAAGAGCGGATTATGGTGTGAAACGATCGAAGCTGATTCGATATTTAAAGTCGCAAGGTTGTTTTTTGCTCAGGGAAGGTGGGCGGCATGCTGGTGGAGTAATGCCGAGCAAAACAGGCGTGGCTGTACCAAGACACGTCGAAATCAGCGATATTCTAGCCAGAAAAATCTGTAAGGATCTAGGCGTTAGGCCTTGCCAACAATACCGCCCGTTTCATCGTTACTAAGTGTTACTTGATAACGCTGTCGAATTTCATGACAAAGAGAACAATTACCATGCTGGAAATTAAAAACTTACATGCAACCATTGATGACAAAGCCATTCTCAATGGTATCAATCTGACCGTCAAGCCTGGCGAAATCCATGCCATCATGGGGCCGAATGGCTCCGGCAAAAGCACCTTGTCGCATGTGTTGTCGGGCCGCGACGGTTATACCGTCACCGAGGGTTCGGTGACCTATCAACATGAAGATTTGCTGGCCAAGGCGCCGGAGCTGCGTGCCCGGGAAGGGGTGTTTTTAGCCTTTCAATACCCGGTGGAAATCCCCGGTGTCAGTAACATCTATTTGTTGAAAGCCGCGCTCAATGCAGTGCGGGGGCATCGGGGCTTGCCGGAAGTCGATGCCATGGATTTTCTGACCCTGGTCAAGGAAAAAGTCAGGCTGCTGGATATGGACGAAAAATTCCTTTACCGGGCGGTCAACGAAGGCTTTTCCGGTGGCGAGAAAAAACGCAATGAAATCCTGCAAATGGCGGTGCTGGAACCGAAACTGTGCATACTCGATGAAACCGATTCGGGGCTGGATATCGATGCCTTGAAAATCGTTGCCGATGGCGTCAATTCGTTGCGCTCGCCGGAACGCTCGTTCATTATGATTACTCACTATCAGCGGCTTTTGGACTATATCAAACCCGATGTTGTTCATGTCCTGGCCAACGGGCAGATTGTTAAATCCGGCGGGCCTGATTTAGCGCTGGAACTTGAGCAAAAAGGCTATGGCTGGCTGGAACAGCACCAGGAGGTGGCATGAACGCGGTCAACCTGAACGCCCAACCCTGGAATATCAGCTGGCTGGATGCTTTACGCGCAAAAGCGTTGCAGCAATTTCAAGGTTCAGGCTTTCCATCGCCGCGCGCCGAAGACTGGCGCTACAGCAATGTCGCGGCAATCGAGAAAAAGCAGTTTCAACCCGGTTCAGCGACTCCGGTTGAGGTCGATCCTAGGCAACTTTCGGCTTATAAAATCGACGGCGCGCACACTGTGGTGTTGGTCGATGGCCTTTTCCGGCCGGAATTATCCGACTCAGTAAGTGGTGTGGCGTTCAAGCCGTTAGGCAAGGCGCTGGCGGCAGATGCGGCTGCGGCTGATTATTTAGGTCAGGCGCACAATCAAGCCGATCACGGTTTTATTCACTACAACACCGCAGCGTTCACCGACGGTCTGTATCTTAAGCTGAGCCAAGGGCAAACTTTAGATCGTCCGATTCAAGTCCTGAACTGGGTGAGCCAGGAAAAAGCCTTGGTCGCTACCCGCAATCTGATTATTGTCGGTGCCGATGCCCATGCTTCGATTATCGAAACCTTTGCCGGTGACGATGTGGCCTATTTAAGCTGTCATGTCACCGAAGTGTTTGCCGGGCAGGGCAGCGAAGTGCAGCTGACGAAAATTCAACAGCAATCAACAAAGTCCTATCATTTTGGCGGTTTGTATTGCCGTCAGCAGGCAAACGCCCAGCTTCGGCATGATCAATTTGCGTTCGGCGCGGCGTTTGCGCGCACTGATATTTACGCTGACCTGGCTGAAGCGGCCGAATGTGTCTTAAATGGTTTGTATGTCGGCGGCGATAAGCAAGTGCTGGATACCTTAACCCGCATTAACCATCGGGGCCGTAACAGCGTGAGCCGTGAGCTTTACAAGGGTGTGTTGGCGGACAAGGCGCGCGGCGCGTTTCAGGGGCGTATTGTCGTTGAGCAAGGCGCCGATGGCACCGATTCGCAAATGAATAACCGCAATCTGCTGCTATCGGACAACGCCGAGGCCGACACCAAGCCGCAACTGGAAATTTACGCCGACGATGTCAAATGCAGCCACGGTGTCACCGTCGGTCAGTTGGATGACAAATCGTTGTTTTATTTGAAATCACGCGCCGTAGACGAAGACAGTGCCCGGAATATGCTGACCTTTGCCTTTGCCAACGAAATGATCGGCAGAATCGACCACTCAGGCACTCATGCGCTGTTGTTGAAGGCCTTGCTGGAACGCTTTCCGCAGCATAAAGTGCCGGTCGATTGGCTTTAATTTAGTTTTCATGGGACGAAAAGAAAGCGGCTGCTAATTTCGCCAAGCACGGTGTTTCTTTTGCGGAGGCTGAAACCGTTTTTTCTGATCCGTTTTATCTCGATTTCTATGATCCGGATCATTCTCTTAAAGAATATAGATACATCCGCTTGGGTAAAAGCGCGCAAGGGCGTTTGCTTTTTGTAGCTTGTACCGAACGTGAAGACATGATTCGATTGATCAGTGCAAGATCAGCAACTAAGGCGGAGCGAAAAGCCTATGAACAGTAATGAAGATGATTTATGAGCGGAATACGATCTTAACAACCTCAATCTCCGAAGAATGGGGCCGGCACGTCGGCAGTTTTCGAGCTTTGTGCATCTGGATCCGGATGTTGCGGCAGTGTTCAGTGATGCCGAGACCGTCAATCAGGCTTTGCGCGAGCTGATCGAAGTGGCTAAACGTTCAGCCGGTCAGTCAGCAAGATAAGCGAAGCGCATCCGCCGATAGTGCGACAAATTACCACGTTCGTAGGATGTGGCATGGGCAAGCACGATAAATTCATTGAAAAAATCCTTAAAGGTACTGCCGATGCGAATATCGCATTTGAGGATATTCGAGGTTTGCTGATTCATCTTGGCTTTGATGAGCGTATTCGCGCTAGTCATCACCTTTATCGAAAGCAAGGGATTGAGGAAAAGATAAACATGCAGCGATCGGGAAGCAAGGCTAAGCCGTATCAAGTAAGACAGATTCGCGCCATACTGCTGAAATACCATTTAGCGAGTGTTTAGCTATGTATAAGTACGAAACGATTATTTACTGGAGCGATGATGATCAATCATTCATCGCCGATGTGCCGGAATTGCCTGGTTGTATGGCACATGGCGCATCACCGGATGAGGCGTTGGTCAATGCTCAACAGGCTATGCAACTTTGGCTTGATACAGCTCATGAATTCGGAGACCCTATTCCACAGCCGAAAGGACGCCGTCTTGTCTATGCCTAGCGGGCCTCGAACAAGGCGCTTAAACCTGACGGAGTTTTGCTTCTACTGCGGCGAGTTAGCTCAGTCGTAAGACTAAATGAAGCGCATCCGCCGATAGTGCGATAAATTACCCAGCCATCAAACATTATGAACTATCCCATCGAACAAATACGCGCCGACTTTCCCATTCTGGCGCAACAGATTCGCGGCAAGCCTTTGGTTTATCTGGATAACGCCGCGTCCACGCAAAAGCCGCTGGCGGTGATCGATGCGTTAAGCGAATTTTATAAAAACGATTACGCCAACATTCACCGGGGCGTACACACGTTAAGCGTGCGCGCCACCGACCGCTACGAGGCGGCGCGGGATAAGGTCAAAACCTTTATCAATGCCGCCTCCGAGAAGGAAATTATTTTCGTGCGTGGCGCCACCGAAGCCATCAATCTGGTGGCCGCCAGTTTCGGTCGAACTCAAATTGGTGCGGGCGATGAAATTCTGATCACTGCCATGGAGCATCATGCCAACATTGTGCCCTGGCAGTTGTTGTGCCAACAAACCGGCGCGGTGCTGAAAGTCGCGCCGATTGATGACAAGGGCCAGCTTATATTCGAGGGCTTCACCGACTTATTGAGCGAGCGCACCAAACTGGTGGCGGTGGCGCATATGTCCAATGCCTTGGGAACGGTCAATCCGGTGGCGGCTATCATTCAAGCGGCCCATGCCAAAAACATCCCGGTATTACTGGACGGCGCGCAGGCATTGCCGCATCAGGCGGTTGATGTGCAGCAACTGGATTGTGATTTTTATGTGTTTTCCGGCCATAAATTGTACGGGCCAACCGGTATCGGCGTGTTGTACGGCAAACAGGCGTTATTGGAAGCCATGCCACCGTATCAAGGCGGCGGCGACATGATCCGCACCGTGACCTTCGAAAAATCCGACTATGCCGGTTTGCCGCATAAATTCGAAGCCGGAACGCCGAATATCGCCGATACCGTTGCCTTAGGTGCCGCCATCGATTATCTGACCGGGCTGGATATGCAAAAAATCGCGGCTCACGAAGCCGAGCTTCTGGCCTATGCCACCGAGCAGGCCAAAGCGATTGATGGCTTAAAGCTGATTGGCGAGGCCGACCACAAAGGCGCGATTGTATCGTTCGTGATCGACGGCGTGCATCCGCATGATATCGGCACCCTGCTGGACAGCTTAGGGATAGCCATTCGCGCCGGTCATCACTGTGCCATGCCGGTGATGGATTTCTTTAATGTTCCGGCCACGGCTAGGGCTTCGTTCGGGCTGTATAACACCTTTGAGGAAGTTGATTATTTAATGGCCGGTATCACCTCTCTGATCGAGATGTTTGCCTGAAAACCTGGCGTGTTCACAAATCTTCCAGTGAAGCCCGAACTGTTATAATGCCGAAAAAGGTCGGGAGATAAGTTATGGCTTTGGCTGAACAGGATATTCGGGAGATCGAATCCTTGATAAATCAAGTGATCGACCAGCGGCCCGAGGTAAAAAACGCCAATGTGCGTTATGAAATCGATTTGCGTGAACGCGCTACTCGCGTCGAGGAAGAGCTTAAACATCAACGTGATTTGATGCTAGAAGGCTTTAAGCGCATGGACGAGCGCTTTGAGCAAGTCAAAAAACGCTTTGAAGAAAGCGACAAGCGTTTTGAGTTGATGCAACAAGAAATGAACCGACGTTTCGAGCAGGTCGACAAGCGTTTCGAGCAGGTCGACAAGCGCTTCGAGCAGGTCGATAAGCGTTTCGAGCAGGTCGATAAGCGTTTCGAACAGATGGAAAAACGCTTCGAACAGGTGGATAGACGCTTTGAGCAACTGACCACCCGTATTGACCGGTTCATGGTCTGGTCGTTCGGTACCACCGTTTCAGTAGGGGGGGTCGTTATTGCCGCGATCAAGCTCTTATAGAGAAACGGGACTTCATCGGCTTAAGGGCAGATGCCGGTCGCGATAACTTTGTTCCATACCTTTGGCACTTCACATCGGCAATGCCTAACAATGCGTTGGGGTGTTCGGCAAAGGCTGCATCAGCCGTAGAGCTTATACGGACGTATTGACAGCGTTCTTTGACGGACTTCTGATGCCAGATGTTTGATCTGCAATGAGTATAGTGTCGTTCCTGCGTTATCAATTAAACTAAAACAAACCGAGATACAGACTCAAATGTTTGAAGATTTACGCGATTTATATCAAGAGGTCATCTTTGACCACAACCGCAACCCCCGCAACTTCCGAGTTATGGACGATGCCGACCGCAAGGTGGAAGGCTTTAACCCGTTATGCGGTGATCGGCTGACTTTGTTCCTGAAAATGAACGGCGATACCATCGAAGATGCCAGTTTTCAAGGCTCAGGCTGCGCCATTTCCACCGCCTCGGTGTCGTTGATGACGGAAATCATCAAAGGCAAAAGTGCTACCGAAGCCGACGATTTATTCAAGGTATTCCACAAAATGACCACTGATCAAAACGATCCGGTCAATCTGGAAGCGGTGGGTAAATTGGCGGTATTGGCTGGTGTGCGCGAGTATCCGGCTAGAGTCAAATGTGCGACCTTAGCCTGGCATACCCTGGATGCGGCACTGAAAGACCAGACAACGCCGGTTTCCACCGAGTGACCGCCAGGCAGGTTCTGGTGTGGTCGCCGGAGCGGGAAGACCGGCTTCGCCATGTCCAGCTTGCCGAGCGTTTGCAGCTGCCGCTGAACACCGAGGCTGAGTTTCCAGAAGACGCTTGGGTGCTTAACTTTAAGACCGATGGTCTGTATCTGCAGGATCACGCTCGTGGCGGCGTCACGGTCAACATTCAGCCAAGGCCTGGCGAGCCGCGCCGCATTCCCGGCCCTAAAACGGGTCCATTGGCGCAGGCGATTGGCCGCCAAAGCCAAACCATGATCGACGCCACCGGCGGTTTTGGTCAGGATGCCTTGGCTTTATGGCGCATGGGCCTGACCGTGACCATTATCGAGCGCCAACCGCTGTTGTTCGCCTTGCTGGAAGACGCTGTTGCCCGGTTAAGCCAGGCCTATCCCCACATGCCAAGTCCCACGCTGCTTTTTGGCGATGCCATGGTGCTGCTGCCCAGTCTGCCGCCGGTGGATTGTGTGTATCTTGATCCTATGTTTCCGCCCAAACGCAAAAGTTCGGCGTTGGCGAAAAAGCCCATGCAGCTATTAGATACCTTGCTCGATGGCGATCCAGACAAGCTTGAGCTATTGGCGGTCGCACTCAGGTGTTCCGCTAAACGGGTGGTGGTTAAAAGCCCGACCTGGGCGAAGCCATTGGCCGGCAAACCAGACCTGTCCCTTGCCAGCAAACTGCTGCGCTTCGATGTTTATTTAGCCAAAGGAGAAAATTATGTCTGAATGGGTCACCGTTGCTGCCGTCTCCGAGCTGGCCGAAGGTGAGCATAAAGTGGTCGATATCGATGGCGAAGATGTGGTGTTAATCAAACAGAACAATGCCTTTTACGCCCTGGCCGATGTTTGCACCCATGATGGCGGCGACATTTCCTCGGGTGTGATCGAGGGGGATGATATTATCTGCCCGCGTCACGGCGCGAGATTCTGCATTAAAACCGGTAAAGTCACCGCGCCACCGGCTTATGAAGATGTCTCCTGTTATGCCGTTCGCATTGTTGACGGTCTGGTGCAGATCGAGAATACTTAAATGCCGCACGCATAACCTTATTGATCGAGCGTGAATCTTGGTTGAAATCGCGTTAAGATAAAGCTCATAAAAACAAAAATGCGATGTCTTATGAATTCATTCGAGCTTCCCGCTAACAATGCCGAAAAGCTGGCCGAACGTCTGGCGCTGATTCAATTAACGCCTGATGAAATCAAACGATTGCAACAACTCCATACCCGGTTAGAAAACCGGGATATGGACTTTCTCGATGACTTTTATCAATATCTGCGCAGTTTCCCCGCGCCCCGCCAGCATCT
>JAVVEW010000029.1:0-33140 GCA_032251045.1 Methylococcales bacterium | reverse complement strand
CACGCACAGCGGCGGATTCTCGATCCGGCTGTCGCCGCCGGCAATGCCTTGAATCGATTCGATGGCCGCTTCGGCGATGCCGGGAATGCGCAAACGCGGTGTGCGGTCGTCGTCATGATAGTCAATTTCCACCTGACGAATGCCCCAGACACCTTCTACCAGCTGCATCAGCATCGCCAGATGGCCGCCGGCTTGCCCGGAAAAAATCGTTTGCAGGGCCTGCGTTTGCGCCGGGCTGGCGCGCTGATCCAGGTATAACGCCGCTTGCCAGCCGCCTTTGATCATGTTGCCGGGCGCGAAACAGGCCAGTGCGACATTCAGATTATCCAGCCCGACTGTCTGATAATGGCCGGTTTCGATATGCCAAGCGACCAGTAATTTGCATTGTCCTTCACTGGGGTCGGCCAGCCAGATGCACGGGCAAGCGGTTTCGCAGTTACAGGTTTCAAAGTAGCGGCCTTCAAGCCGCCAATCCGCTTGGGTTGACATCAGAACGACTCCTTGAATGGGCGCAGATCCAGTTCATGGCTCCAGGCGTTGGCGGGTTGTTGATGTAACTGCCAATAGGTTTCGGCAATGGCCTCGGGGTCCAGCAAGCCGTCCTCGCCTTTGCCGGCGACGAAATCGGGAAACTGTTGCCGGGCACGGTCGCCATCGATCACGCCGTCGATTATGCAATGCACGATATGCAGACCTTTGGGGCCGAATTCCCGCGCCAGGCCTTGCGCCAGGGCGCGCACCCCGGCTTTGGCCGAGGCGAAGGCGGTGAATGGTGGTTTGGCGCGCAGCGAGGCGGTGGCGCCGGTGAACAGCAACGTGCCTTGGCCTTGCGCCAGCATCAACGGGATCACCGTTTGCGCGAATAAAAACGCTGCCAGGCTGTTTTGTCGCCATAAATCGGTGTACAGCGCAACATCGGTGTCCAGAAACGGCGCCGGTTGATTGCGATCCACGGTCAAGGCCGCTAAGGTCAGCGGCGGGCAGCGCTCGGTCAGTACCTTGGCCAAGGCAGTCATTTGCGCTGGTTCAGTAGCATCGGCGACCACCGGCACAGCCACACCGCCTTGCCCGTCAATAAGTTCGGCAACCTGTTCCAGTTTGGCTGGACTGCGGCCGGCGATGACCACGTTAAGCCCTTCGCGGGCAAAGCGTTGAGCCAAAGCCGCGCCCAACCCTTTCACCGGACCCACGCCCAACACCAGCGCGGAGCGTTCTGTCATCAGCCTGCCCGGCCGACTCGGGTGGCCTCCGGCACTTCGATCAGGCGGCCGGATTTAACGTCATAGATATAGCCGTAAACCGGAATGTCGCCCGGTACCAGAGGATGGTTTTTAATGCGTTCGACATCTTCCAGGACGCTCAACGCCTGATCCTTGATGGTCAGCCAGTTGATATAGCGGCCATCGCAGCAGCCCGGCCCCTGGCCGGAGTCATGCCAGCCGGACGCATCGACACTGGCGGTTTTCAGGCTGCTGGCCAGAAGATCACCCATGATTTCATTGGTGAACGTTTCCATGCCGCAGTCGGTATGGTGAATCACAAACCATTCGCGCGTGCCCAGTAATTTATAAGAAATCACCAGCGAGCGGATGGCATCGTCACTGGCGCGGCCGCCGGCGTTGCGGATGACATGGGCATCGCCTTCGGACAAACCGGCGTATTTGGCCGGGTCCAGGCGCGCGTCCATGCAGGTCAGAATGGCAAATTGGCGGCCCGGCGGCATGGGCAGGTCGCCTTTATCGAATTGGTTGCTGTACTGGCGGTTCGCGGCCAGGACTTCGTTGACTGTGTTGCTCATGATCGTTCCTCCTCAGGTTCGACTGAAAATCAAAGAAAAGTTATTGGCTGGCATGTCGATGATTTCTTTTAATTGCATGCCATGCTGCGCAGCGGCGGCCTTCAGGTCGCGGACATCTTTCAAACCCCATTCCGGCACTTGATAGCCACTCAAGGTTTTATGAAAGTCTTCGTTGGATGGCGTGGTGAATCGGCCTTCAATCTGAAACGGCCCGTAAATCAATAAAATACCTTCAGTATTCAGCAATTTCGCGGCGCACTGCATCATACCATCGGCAATGCTGATCGGCGCTACCTGGAAAATATTGATACAGAAAATGGCATCGAAACTGCCGGGCTCGCCGGGATTGAACCAGCTCTCGGGATCGGTCAGATCCAGATGCACTGGATCGGCGATGTTATCGTGACCATGATCCATACGCCGTTGTTTAATGTGATCAAAAACCGCTTCATCCATGTCGCTGGGGTGAAAATGCAGGTGTTTGAAATTGGGTGCGAAATAATTGATATGCATGCCACTGCCGCTGGCCATTTCCAGCACCCGTCCAGGCTGTTTTGGCAGTTTTTCCTTGAGTACGCCTAAAATCGGCTCACGATTGCGGTTGCCGGCCCACGCTACATATTCGCTTAACGGATGAGGGTCGAGAGGCGGTTTGTTATCAGTCATTTTAGCTCCTGGTGTTAGTGTTGTTATGAACCTATCCAGGCAGCAAAGTTGATGCCATCGTCTGGATCAATGTGGTGGCATTACCGCCAACGGACTGTTCAACTGACTGCAGCGTCCGGACAATCGGCTTAAATGGAGTTAGCCACTGAACAGGCGCAGACCCGTCTGACCGCTGGATATGGCCATTGACCCCGTTTTTTTTGAAGTTAAACTTCAATTTGTGAAATAAAACTTCAAAAATGATGAGCAAGCAAACCTTCTCGCAACTGTCGCCGCTGTTTTTTTTGCAAACCTTCATCATGGAGCTGATGCAAGCTACTGAAGCCGAAGGCGAGCATTATTGCCAATCGTTGATCGAACATATTGCCCGTGGTGCCGGCCAGTTTTTCGAACAAAGTTACCGCGAACAATACGGTTTAACCGAAACCTTATCGCAACAACAGTACATTGATTTGATTCTGGCGCTGAAAAACCGCATCGGCGGCGGCTTCTCGCTGGACTCAGTGCAGCCCGAAACGATCACAGTGGTCAATGATTGCTGTCCTTTCGGCGAGCAGGTCAGTCTGTTTCCTGAGTTGTGCCGGATGACGTCCAGCGTGTTCGGCGGCATCGCCGCGCGCAATTTCGGTTATGCCAAGGTGGAAATCAAGCGCAGCATCGCTCGCGGTCATGGCGGTTGTGAAGTGTGTATTCATCTGGATGCTGATGCTGCGCAGTGCCAGCCCGGTCTGGAATATCGAAACACGCCGACCACTGAGGCCCGCGCACTCAATGACCGGATCGAGCAGCGTATGCGCTCAATCTGGTGGCGAGGCCCGAAGCAAGCTCTAAAAGCCAAGCCCGCCATTATTGCCCGTTCACCTGCCATGCAAACCATTCTGCGGCAGGTGGAGGTGGTGGCGCCAACGCCAGCGACCGTATTGGTCGAGGGACCAACCGGTGTCGGCAAAGAACTCATCGCCCGAGCGCTGCACGCCTTGAGCGAGCGTAGCCAGCGTCCATTTATCGCCATCAATTGCGGCGCGATTCCGGAAACCTTGATCGAAAGCGCCTTGTTCGGTCATGAAAAGGGTGCGTTTACCGGGGCCACGGAAATCCGGCGTGGTTTTTTCGAGCGCGCCGAGGGTGGCACCTTATTTCTCGATGAGGTCGATGCCTTGTCACCGGCCGCGCAAACGGGCCTGCTTCGGGCTTTGCAGGAAGGCGAGATCGAGCGCGTCGGCGGCAAACATACCTTGCAGGTGAACGTCAGAATCATTGCCGCCTGCAACCAGTCACTGGAACAACAGGTTGAGCAACAAAGCTTTCGTCAGGACTTGTTCTACCGTCTGAATGTGGTGCGTTTAGGCATACCCGCCTTGGCCGAACGGCCCGAAGATCTGCCCGATCTGGTGGATTTGATCCTGAAACGACTCAACGAAAAGTATCGCAAACAGATTAGAACGGTATCGCCTGAAGTGATGAACCAGATCCAGTGTTATCCCTGGCCGGGGAATGTTCGGGAGCTGGAAAACATCCTGGAACGAAGCGTGTTGTTTTGCCGTTCTCAAGTGCTGGATCAGTTAGAGCTGCCTGGCAGTGGCCAGGGCAAGGCGGACGACTGGCAGGCCAGTCGCAAACGGGCGCTGGATGAGCACGAAAAAAACTTTCTACAAAATGCCTTGAACCGTCATCAAGGCGATGTCAAACAGATTGCCGCTGCTATGAAGCTAACGCCGCGTGCCGTCTATGCCAAGCTGGCCAAGCATGGGCTTAGCCGGCTGGATTGGGCAAAGACGCGATAGCGATGTGCCCAATGATACCGGCTGATGCCTGATAGACGGTAATGCGAAGCCCATCAAGCCAGAAACAGTCGTTCCAAGGTACCACGGGCTACATGGCCGGCCTGGTCTTCAGCTTCCAGGTAATAGCGGATATCGCCGGCGCCGACCGGCAGTTCACAAGTGAAGTAATCGGCGCTGACCTTAGCGCCGGTCTGGCTGGGATAGGGGCCGTGGTTGACCAGCGGCAAACGGGTTTCGCCGCCTTCGCCACGCATG
Organism: Methylococcales bacterium; assembly: GCA_032251045.1. Taxonomy (GTDB): domain Bacteria; phylum Pseudomonadota; class Gammaproteobacteria; order Methylococcales; family Methylomonadaceae; genus JAVVEW01. The sequence continues at coordinate 28,637 of JAVVEW010000029.1, read as the reverse complement.
ACCAGCACGGCCTGCACGGTGCCGCTCAGGTCGTGAATGAAGGTGTGCAGCGTCGCTGCGCGGGGCGCGCTTTGCAGACAGCCTTGTCCCCAGCGCTGTCCGCCGGGGTTTTCCGGCGTTACCCAGGGCGCGAACAGGGTCGGCGCGGTCAAATCGCGCCGGCTACTGGCCAGCGTCCGGGCGGCGTCGGCCAGCAGTTGCCAGGCACGGTTGGCGGCGTCGGTGACCTGACGGTCCCAGATGCCCTGGCCGGTCCAATACCAGTAACAACTGGTTTGTGCCGTCAGCAACAGGCGCATGGCTTCCGGCAGTGCCGGATGCTCAGGCAGCGCATCCTCGACGCTGTGCACCAGGTTCTGCAACGCGGTCAGCACGGCCCAGGAGTTCAGGTCGGGCGAATAAGGGCGGTCATAGCCGCCGAACCATTTCATGAACTGCGGATCGCCGTTGTCGGCGCCGCTCCATGAGCCCGGTTCGATATGCGCCAGCCGCCCAGGGTCGGGCGGGAAGCGGGTCAGATAATCTTCGGTCGTGGTCAGTTCGAAGCGTGGGTCTTCATGCAGCCAGCGCACCAGTTGCTGGGTGTTGTGATGGTAATAGCTGTCGGCGCCGCCGCCGTGGTTGTCGCCGTCGGAATGTAGCAGGAAGAACGGCGGCTGCTTCGGGTCGAAGCCGCCGGTTTCGAGTAGGCGATCGTGAAGCTGGCCAAGTACGTCGGGATATTGCAGCGCGCCGAAGCCGCCGCGTGCATCTTCGTTGCCGATGTAGCGTTCGGCCGGCACCGCGATCAGGCTGTGTACGGTGCCGTCCGGGTCTTCGTAGCCGACCCACTCCGGGCGCATCAGACTGGGCGCGACTTTAGAGCCGGCCCAGATGCCGGTCAGTTGCAGCCAGTCATCAACCGGCGGGTTGACCTGTTCGGCCGGGTTCGGCGGCAACATGCCTTCCCCGATGCCGGCGTAAGGGTAGTCACGACAGGCGCGGTAGCGGTGGATGGAGTCGTAAATGACCGCCTCGATGCCGGCTTTTTTCAGCGCCGGAATCATGCGCGCATGAAACGCGGTTTCTGGCGGGAACAATACCCGCGAGGCGTCAACACCGAAAGTGGCGCGGATTGTCTTACGGTGCCAGTCGATCTGACGCACGATATCGCGTTCGGGAATCAGCGCCATCAGCGGATGAAAATGGCCGAAGGCCGAAAAACTCAAGCGCGGATGGCCAAGCGCCGTGGTCTCCTGTGCGATGCCGCGCAGTTCGTCCCGCCAGGCGGCGAAGCGGCCACCACAACGACCGGTGGCGGCGCAGCGGTCCAGCTGTTCGATCAAGGTGCCGCTCCAGCTGCATGACAGGCCGGCGTGCGCAAGGCCGCCGTCGATGTACTGGCGGATCGCGGCGGGTACGAAGCCGGTGTAATTGCCGGCGCGTGCGCCGAAAATGTCGTCTTTTTCGCCGTCCCAATAGTCCGGGTCGGCGGCGCGGTAATACGGCTGGTGCATGTGTTTGTGAATGCCGAAATACAGCACCGAGCCGTTGGCCGCGACCGACACCCGCCGCTTGGGCTGCGTCGGCGCGCTCAGCGTCAGGTCACGCCAGGTCTTGATCCAGTCGTCGCCTTGCGCCCGGCTCAGGTCGGCGCTGCGGCAGCCTTCGATCTGCACGCAGATGCGATGGTGCTGGAACAAACCGGCCGGCACGGTCGTGTGGTAAGTGCAGGCGCCGTCGCTGTTGGCCTGCGCCTTGATGGCATCGCCATTGATCAGCTTTTGGCGGCCATCACCATGGACGATGACCTGCGGAAACGGGATGTCGCCGTCGGCTTCGAACCGGACTTCGAATTCAGGATTGCCGCCGTCCGCCTCCTTGGGCAGCTGTTCAGGGCAGGTGATGGTCAAAAATCGGGTGAATATGGGCATGTCTTTCTCTTTAGGGTAATATCCGTCAGCAATTCAGTTTAGGCGGGTTTTCAGGGGCTGTCGATCCAAGCGGCCTGGGTTTAGCCATAAACAGTTAGCTTACCCTGGACTCGCCTATCGCGCTTTGCCCAACGAAACCGGTCGGGTGCAATAGCGAAAGCCAGCATTCAGGCAGTAAAATCAATGCTTGTGATCGCATCCGCCAAATTGTGAGGTCATCATGCACCGCTTGCTTGTCATATTGTCACTGCTGCCCTGGCTATCGGCCTGTTCGATGGGGGGTACTCCGAACGACCCGCTAGAGCTCGATGCGACGCCAGTGACCACACCCGTGATTGAGGGCGCGGACTGGCAGAGCCGCACCGTTGTCTACCGTTGCCAGCCTGACGATACCGAGCTCCAGGTCGCCTATCTGGTGCTGGATTCGGGCGAATCGTTCGCGGCGCTGAGCTATCGCGGTCTGTTGAGTCTGATGCAGAACCGACCAGCCGCCTCGGGCACGCGGTACATTGCCCTGGACGAACAAAAAAGCCTGCGCTGGCATGGCAAGGGCAATACCGGTCGGCTGACCTTCCGGCCGGCCGACGATATGGCCGATGAGCGTTTGCTGTTGCGCGAGTGCCGGGCTAAAAACCCCTGATCGCCTGAATCAGCGGTGGGTTATGCCCTGGAAGCCTCGTTCGGAAGGGTTGAGCCTATCAAGACAATGCCTGTTTTAGGTATTCCACGACCGGTGCCGTGTCGCCGGTGGTTATCAACACCAGCCGCCCGCGCCGGTCGGCCAGGTCACGCTCGGGCAGCGGCGTTGGCGGAAATAAAGTGCCGGGAATGCCGTGCACCGCAATCATGCCGACGTGCTGATCGGTGCGCAGCACGCCTTTGATTCTGACCATGGCGCTGTCGGGTTGGTTGAGCAAGGCGGTCAGCACCGATGACAGTTTTTGCCAGTTGAGAGCGTATTCGAATGGCATAACGACGCTGCGGAAGCCGTGTTCAGGCACGCTGCCTGCGGGTGACTTGACCTGCGGCCGTAGCAGCTGGCCGAAGGCCAGGAGTTGTGCCGGTTCAGCAGATTCGTGAATCGGCGTGGCCGGGGCCAATGTGTTCAGGCGCTGACGTAAGGCGGTGACGGTTGCCGTGTCTGCGATATCGGCATGGGTCAGCAACAGTTTGTCGGCCCAGGCGATTTGCGCAAGCGCTTCCGGAAAACGCTGGAGGTAATCCCCGGCGGCCAGCGCCGATACCGTGGTGATCAAGCCCTGATAGTGATAACGCGATCTGAGCCAGCGCTCGTTGAGCAAGGTGTCGAGAATCGGCTCGGGACTGGCGACACCGCTGGTTTCGATGAACACGCGTTGGAAAGGTTTGGTCTGTTTGGCGTCATAAGCCAGGCGCAGGTTTTTCAGCATCGGCGCCAGCGCGCCGCGCACCTGGCAACACAAACAGCCGCCGGACAGCGTGGTCAGCGGGATGTTGTGTTGATCCAGCAAGGCTGGGTCGATGGGCGTTTCACCGAATTCGTTGATAATCACCGCCGCATCCGTCGCTTTGGCCAGCAGCCGGTTCAGCAGCGTGGTTTTGCCGCTGCCGAGAAAGCCGCTGAGTACGGTGACCGGGATAGGACGGGTCAGGTTGGTCGAGGTCATTGAGCAAAGTCCAGGGTTAGTAGCAGGCGGCGCGAACAGTCGGGAGCGGTTGCCGGTGAGCGGTGTACCGCACCCTGTTGTTCGTTGCCTTCCCAGCGGGTTCCTTTCAAAAGTCCCACCGCATAGGCAGGCATGGTTTGAACTGCGCCAGGGTCTTTGACCACACCGAATCGAACGTCATCGAGGCCATGGCTGTTGACGCCCAGCCGAGTGCGATCGACCGCCCAATCTTCCAGCCACTCGGTGCCAACGCCGCCGTAGGTGGTCACCAGACGGCAAGGCACATGATCGACATGAAATTTCGGGCACATCGGTTTGTCCAGCGTGCGCAGGCGAAGGCCCACCTGGTCGAGTTCGAACAAGTCACTGAATACATGCGTTATCCAGGCCAGATCGTCACAAAAAGCTTGATAGCCAGGTAAGCGAGCCAGCTGAGGCAGCAGGCTGGCAAAATCAAATTGCTGAACCGACAACACCCGGGTTTCAAGTATGGTTTCGGTTCTTGCCAATACTGACTCTACAAAAGTCAGCAAGCGGTGATTGAGCACCCTGCGTTCCAGGATACAGACATTGATGCCATCCTCATAAATTGCGGCAAGATCAACCGGATCAGCTGTCCGGACGGCAATCAAATCAACAGGAACATCCATTAACACAGTCATTATAGTATTCCAGTATCGGCTCAAATTGTTACGTTATAACATAACAATTTGAGCGTGACAAACCTCAGCCCAACACTTTGCAGCAAGCCAAAAAGAGATCGGCAACGAGTTGGTAGAGCCTGCCAAGGTTCACATTGACCGGTATAATAGGGTGTATTGCCCTTTCATATTCACCGCTGTTTGCAGCGCAACCTGCAGAGACGGGATGAACATGAAACGGCAATACGGCCCTGATCAGCTGCAAACACAGGCATGGCCTTGTGGGCAAAAGCGGGCACGCGCATTACCGACTGCGTGCATTATCAAGTTGCTCATGCCGCTACAACCGTGCCGAATCCACTCTGCAACCTTAACCTGACAACCATAGGACATAACGTGAGCACCGACAACGCCTGGGACATTGACATGAAGTTCTTGAACGAGTACGAACAACGCCATACCGATAGCTACGCATTAGCTAGCGAGTATATGAACCCCAAGCTTATCGAAGTGATGGATATTTTAGGGTTCAACAAACACTATACCCGTGCTGAAGGTAATTATTTATATGACGATCAAGGCCATGCTTATCTGGACATGCACAGCGGTGAAGGTTTCGCCAGCTTAGGCCACAATCATCCCACCATCAATCGCGCCCTGATCAAGGCTTTGCAATCAAATATGCCCGATGGCGTGCAAATTCACCATTCCACTTTATCGGGCATGTTGGCGGAAAATTTGTGTCAACGCTTGCCCGATGGGCTGGATCGTGTCTTTTTCACCAATTCGGGTACGGAAACGGTGGAAGCGGCGCTGAAATTCGCCCGGGGCGCTTCTAAAAGGCCCCGCTTGTTGTCGTGTGACAGCGGTTATCACGGCCTGACCTACGGCGCCTTGTCGGTATCGAGTGAAGAGTATTTCCGCAAAGGTTTTGGCCCGTTGCTCCCTGACTGTGACCGAGTCCCTTACAACGATCTGGAGCGCCTGGAACAAGAACTCAGCCGCAAGGATGTGGCGGCGTTTATTGTCGAGCCGATTCAAGGCCGCGCCGTCACCCTGCCCGACCCAGGCTATTTCAAGGAAGTCGAACGGCTATGTCGCAAATACGGCACCTATTTGATTTTTGATGAAATTCAGACTGGCCTTGGGCGTACCGGACGCTGGTTCGCGCTGGAGCATTGGGGCATCGAGCCGGATTTTGTCTTGGTTGCTAAAGCCTTGAGTGGCGGCCATATGCCGGTGGGCGCGATGATTTCGCGCAAGGGCATCTTTGATAAAGTATTCAATACCCTGGATCGTTGCTATGTACATCATTCCACTTATGGCCGTAACCGGCTGTCCATGGTGGCCGGTCTGGCAACCCTGGAAGTGATGGCGCATGACAAACTGGTGGAAAATGCCGAACGCATGGGCAAACGCCTGCTCGATGGCTTGAAAGCGCTGCAAGCGCGTTATTCACTGCTCAAAGATGTGCGCGGTATGGGGCTGATGGTGGGGTTCGAGCTGGGATGTCCCGAATCGTTACGCAGCAAAGTGGAATGGAAGCTGATTCATACTGCCAGCGCCGGCCTGTTCCCGCAACTGATCGTCATTCCTCTGCATCGTGATCACCACATTATCACCATGGCTTCCGGCCATAACGATGTTATCAAGCTGTTGCCAACGTTGGTCATAACCGAACAAGATGTCGATCATTTCCTAAACGCCATGGAAGTGATTTTGCGCAACAGCGAACAAGCCAGCAGCGAAAACTGGAAAACCATTTTTCAGATTGCCAAACGCACCCTGAAAATGGGGGATTGATGAACGAAGCCCAGACCATCGCCGTAACCGGCGCTTCCGGATTCGTAGGCCAGCGTCTGGTCGAGCGGTTGACAGAGGCCGGACATCGCGTCGTCTGCTTGCTCAGACCCAGCTCGGATGCCGGCGCGTTAATCCACCCCCAACTGCGTCTGACCCGAGGCGCGCTCACCGATGCCGCTTTTGTCGATAGCGCCCTGGCCGGATGCGACAGCGTGATTCATTGCGCGGCCATGGTTTCCGACTGGGGCACGGTAGCGGAAATTCGTCGCGCTAACGTCGAAGCCACGCAAACGCTGGTCGAGGCGGCACAACGTGTTGGCATCAAACAATTCATCCATATCAGCAGTACCGATGTTTATGGACACCCCGGCACGGCTAAGGTCAGCGAAGCCGACCCCGGCAGCCTGCATTTTTCCAACTGGTATGCGGAAACTAAAAAAGCCGCCGAACAGGTGCTACTTGCCAGCGCCCTGAATTACACCATTCTGCGCCCCGCAACCATTTACGGCCCCGGCTCCAAGAGCCTGGTCGGCGAAATCGGCAAAGCCGTACAATCCGGCTTTATGCTGTTGGTCAGCGGTGGACAAAGCAACGCAGGTCTGGTGTATATCGACAACCTGATCGACGCCATCGAGCTAACGCTGCACAACCCTAAGGCGGCACGCGAAACCTTCAACATCGCCGATGCCAGCCAGGTCAGCTGGGCCGAGTTTGTTGGCCAAATCGGTAAAGGCCTTGGCGCACGCTATCGGGTTCTGAATCTGCCCTACCCGCTCGCCTGGGCGTTGGGCGCGTTTTTGGAACTTGGCTATCGGCACATTCGCCGTCTCACCGGCTGGCAAACGCAGGCTTTGTTATCCCGGCAAGCGGTACAGATTCTTGGTATCGACCAGGATTTTGCTATTGACAAAGCCCGGCAACAATTAGGCTTTACGCCTGGCATCGACTTTGATCAAGGCATGGCCAACACCTTGAAGTGGCTGAGACAAACAGCTTGAATACGATCCCGCAGACTCTAAAGCCACCAAGCCAAAGGTGCATAAGATGAGCCGACGGTCACTATTCATAGTGCTGGTCTTGTTCCACGCTCTCGGGGGCTGCGGCAATGGGCTACTGATCGCCACAGGATAAATTCTTGCCCGTATCTGGCCGGCGCAGGAACAGCATTCGGTCATCGTTACGGTTACTCGCATCAGTATCAGCGATAGCGGTATCGAGCACGCCATTCGGCCCGGCCGACACCAGCCGGGCATCCAAGTCTTCATCCACGCCGTTTAACAGGCGTCCGCTGCGGTCGCGGGCTGAATAACTAAACGCTGTCATGATTACCAGGAAATCAGTACGCGCTGCGCTTCATTGAGTGGCACTTCGCCTTGCAACATTTTTTCTATCGCCACATCGGCCAGATTGGCCAGGCCTGCGTTGGCCATGCTTTCAACCAAAAAGCTTTCACCCTGGCCTTCGGCCACGGCGCGCGCCCAGTCGGGCCGAATCGGCAATAATTCATAAAGGCCGACCCGTCCAGCAAAACCCTTATTACCGCAATACACACAACCTACCGGCGCAAAAATACGCTGTCCTGCCAATTCCGGGCGCGATCAGTATGATCGCGTCCTGCTCGCTTAAAACTCGAGGCTCGCGGCATTGAGGGCAGAGCCGGCGTAATAGTCGCTGCGCAATGGTCAGGCGCAATGCCGCCGACACCAAAAAAGGCTCCACGCCCATATCGGTCAGCCGGGTCACCGTGGCGGCGGCGGAATTGGTATGCAGCGTGCACAAGCACCCTTTGAGAGGCTGTCCTTAACTTGACGAGAACAATCCTTGACGGTACAACAAAATCACATCCTGGCAACACCTTCCCGAGCGCGCAGGCGTCTCGCCCGCATTTCTGGTTCCTGCGAAAACCAGGTGGAAAATCCCCCCCAGCCCCCCTTTGCAAAAGGGGGGAGTTTAATGCTGATGCCTTTGCAAAAGGGGGGGGTTAATGCTGATGCCTTTGCAAAAGGGGGGAGCTGACCTCGTTCCCACGCGCTCGGGGTTAGCGGATGGCATCCAGCAGGGGCTGGTATAAACGCTCGGCCCAGGTGGGGAAGGACGGGGTGTGGTTGGGGTCGGTGAGACGGGCAAAATCGGGGTAGAAACGCGCCAGATAGGGGTCGTCAACTTCGCTGGGGCGATGGTTGGCGTCGTTTTGGTAGCTTTCAAGGGCTTTGCGTTCAGCTTGTTCAGGCGCTGTGGTGAGCCAGGCGAAGGCGGTTTTGCAGGCGATAGGTAGCGGCCGGGCAAGGCCTTGCTGATAGGCGTCGAGTAGGGTGTCGAGATGGTTGCGTGCTTGTTCAGGCGGCAGCGGGGCGAGGCTTAGGGTGCGGTCTGCGCCGACCAGCCAGGTGGTGAGAGCATGGCTGTTGGCGCAGGCGGCCAGGTGAATGACCCAGGCGTCCAGAAGTTTATGGTAATACAGATTTTTGCCGGATTTGTCGGCCAGGTTGGCGGCATTGACGGCAATGGTCCAAAGCTCGCCGCTGGAAGTTTGGCGCAGCTGTGACAAGACGCCGCTGAGGTTGAGAGCGTTGAGGGACAGGCTCAGCGGCTGTTTGGGCAGAGGGGTGGGCGCTTGCTGAATCAGGGCTTGGTAGCGGCTAAAAACTTCGACCAGGGTGGTGCGTGCGGGCTGGAAGGCGGCGTCGCCAAAGCCTGCCCAGGGTAGCAGCCCTTGGGCGCTGAGTTTGTGTTGTTGGGCATCGAGATCGTGTTCCAGGGTGGTTATGTCGGGGCTGTTCAGCGCCGGTAACAGCAGGTTTTTCAGTTGATACTGCAGCAGTCCGTCCAGACTGAAGGTTTCGTTATCTTGCTCGGCGGGGCGTGCTTGATCGAGGTGGATTTTCAGCGTTTCGCGGCAGAAATAGCGCACCGGGTGTTTGATAAATCCGGCCAGGGCGTTAAGCGGCAGGTGTTTAGGCAGGGGCGGTGGCGGTGACGCGGGCTGGCCGGTCGCTTTGGCTGGCGGTGCGAACCATTCCCGGGCGTAGGTAAATAAACGCGGGTTGCGGCCTGGTTGGACATAAGCCTGGCTGAACGGTTGCAGGGGGTGTTCTAAGGTGATGGCGTCCAATAAATCCTGGTCGTCTGGCAGTTGCCAGCCGCGCTGTAACGTGTCGCGCAGTTGACTGACTAAAACCGATGGCGGACGGGCGCTGTTGTCGCGTGGGTCGCGGCCTTGCCAGCTGATATAGAGGCGGCGCCGTGCCGACAGCAGCGCTTCCAGAAACAGGTAGTGGTCGTCCTTGCGTCGGGAGCGGTCGCCGGGCCGGTATTGACCGCGTTCGGCCATCAGGTCAAAGCCGGGGCGTTGAGGCGTGCGTGGATAGTCGCCGTCGTTCATACCTAAAAGGCAGACCATCTGGAAGGGAATGGCGCGCATGGGCATTAAGGTGCCGAAGGTGATGCCGCCGCCTAAAAAGCGTTGCTGCAAACTGGGGGTGTCGATGGCTTCCAGCCAGGCGTCGCGCACCACTTCCAGCGGCAGTGTATCGGTTTCGTTAAGTCCGGCATCCTGGATTTGCCGGTGCCAGTCTTCAAGAGCGGTCAGGGCGTGGTCGAGTACGCGCTGGTCGGTGTCGCTATCGGGCTGGAAGAAATCGGCCAGTAATGCGGTTAACAGTGTTTGCCAGTCGGTGCTGGAGTGGGCTTGGCTCAGTTGTTGTTGGTAGCGCTCCAGGGTGTTGACCAGGTCGATCAGGCTGCCTAGCCACACCGCTTCCAGACCGCCAATTTCCGGGTAGGGTTCGATGCCGGCAAAGGCTTGGCCCGCGCCTACCGCATAGCCTAGCAACATGCGTTCAAGGCCGAAGCGCCAGCTGTTGGTGTCCAGTTGCTCGGGGAGGCCGTTGACGATCTGGCGGCGCTGTACGGCATCGAGACCCCAACGCACGCCGGCTTCGGTCAGCCATTGGCGCAGTTTGGGCAGGGCCTGGCTGTTGAGGTCAAAACGCGCTCTGAGTGCGGCGACATCCAGCAGCGCCAAGGCGTCGCTGACGGTATAGCGGGCATTGGGCAGATTGAGCAAGTGCTCCAGCGCCAGCAGTATGGGCTGGCGGCCGCGTTGCAGGATGTTGGTGAGGCGGTAGGGAATGAAGCGGCTGTCGTTGGCGTCGAGAGCGCCGAATACTGCGTCGATGTGCGGCGCGTAGGCGTCGATGTCGGGTGTCATCACCATGATGTCTTCCGGTGCCAGCGGCTGGCCTTGTGCCGCAGCTTGCTCAAACATGGCCAGTAGCTGGTCGTGCAGGATTTCTACTTCGCGCTGCCGGCTGTGGGTGCTGTGCAGGCAAATGGAATCATCGAGCGTGATCAGCATGGCCGGTGTCTGGGGCAGGGTTTCCAGATCCAGCACCGATTGTTGCAGCCGCTCAAGCAGGCTGCGTTGATCGGGGTGGTCACCGTAATCCTGAAAGAGGTCGATTTTCTGTTCCGGCCAATGCCAATCCCGGTATCGGACTTGTTCGTCGAAGGCATCTAACATGCGAATGTAGTCGCGACCTTGCTGGCCCCAGGCGGCCAGCAGCGGCGCAGTGAGCAGGCCAGGGTCGTCCAGGTTCAGGCCGGTTTTGTGAGGCTGCCGGCGCCGGGCGGTGTTGAACAGGGCTTTGCCTTCGATCAGGTCGGCCCAGTAGTAGCGGCAGGGGTTGTGTACGAACACCAGCACCTGACAAAACCGGCCCAGGCCGGCCAGCACTTCCAGTATCTGGCTGGGCATGGCGGAAACACCGAACACCATGACGCGGCGTGGCAGACCTTCGGGCCTTTGTTCAAGGCTGGCCAGTTGCTGTAAGAAGGTCTGGTGAATTTGGGCGCGGCTGGCCAGGTTGGTGCCCAAATCGGCCAGCACCGCTCGCCATAACGCCGGTTGCCAGCGCTGGGCCTCGGGTACCGGTGCGCTAAGGTGGGCTTGTTGAAGCACATCGGTGCCCTCTTGCCAGTCAGCCAGCCAGTCGGCGCGGTACATCTGGTATTGGTCGAATAAGTCGGCCAGTTGCCCGGCCAGCCGGAAGCGTTTCAGGCTGGACGCTTCCGGGCCGAGACAATGCGCCAGGGCAGTGAATTCCGGCTGGGTGACCAGCTTGGGCAGCAGTCGGTATAAACGCCAGCGCAGCAACGGTTTGGCTAAGGGTTGCTGGGTGGGCAGGCTGGCGCCGAGCACGGCCCGATAGGCTTGCCAGGTAAATGTTGACGGCAGTTGCAAGCGTACCGCTGCCATGATGCCCAGTCCCGAGGTTTCGGCCAGGCCCAATTTCAACCATTGGCCCATGCCGCTGCTTTGTACCAGGATGATTTCGTCTTCCAGAGGCGTTAGAGGATGCGCGCTGAGCCAGTGTACGGCGACTTGGCGTAATTGTTCCATCTGGTTGCCGTGAATCATGGCAACGCCGGGTTCGAGGTCGGGGCTGGGTGCGGTCATGGTGTCTGGGGTGAGGTAGTGCTGGGCAGGGCCAGTCTGTTACTTGGCAACAGGGCGTCGGTCATGAGTGCGGGCGGTGGTAAACGGTTTCGCGTTGCCAATAGGTGGCGATGATTTTGGTGCCTTCGATGACCGGGGCACCGCCATGCAGGGTGTCGGGGTCGGGGTTACCGTGCTCATTAACATTGGCAAAAAACACGCCCGCGCCTTTGCTGGGCAAAACGTCCAGGCCGAGCTTGGGAAAAATGGTACCGCCGCCTTGGGCGACATCGCTCAGATACAGCACGAAGGTACCGACCCGCTGGCCGCCGCGTTGCAGATGTTTGGCGCTGCCGGCCTGTGCGGGGTCGAACCAGTCAAAATGCGGGCGATATTCTTGCCCGGGTTGGTAAAAAAGAATCTGTATGCCTTCGGCGTGGCTGGCGGGCCATTGCGTTATGCTGGCTAAACGCTGTTCGATGCGAGCCAGTAAAGGCAATTCGGCACGGGTGAAATAACTGCCGCTGCTGGAGCGGCCATCATGCGGGACGCGGTTGCCATCGTCACGGTCAACGACGCGTGAGGGTTTAATGCCTTTGTCCCGGGCCAGTTGCACCAGGGCGTCGCATTCGTCGTGGCTTAACAGGGCGTCGAGCAAGACGATAGAGGGCTTGGCCAGGCTGAGCAGTTGCCTAGGCCGGGCGTCAGTACAGGCTTTTAGGCTGGCGGCAGTGATGCAGGGGCGGCTGGCCGGCGGCTTGGCGAGCTGTGCCTGTCCTTCTTCCAGTGCGCGCCTGGCCAAATCTTCCGGCCATTGCTTGTCGATCATACGTTGCAGCAACGTGGCGGGGATGCAGCCGCGTGCCAGATTGCTGATAATCCAGTTTTGCCATTCCAGGCCTTTGCTGGCCAGTGCGGAGGTGGGTTGATGAGACATATTGATTCATTCCGGGGTGAAATGGGTCAGTCGCCTGCCATAAACCTTGGCGCGGTGCGATAGGGCGCATGTGCAGGAGGTCAGAATCGACCGCTTCAGTTTAGGCTCAGACAGGCTGTTGGGCAATTCTAACCCTAATAGCAATAGGGCTGGGCGCTTGAGGCATGGGTTAGTATTGTAGGTTGGGCAAAGGAACAAAAAGTGAGGTGCCCAATCTAGGCGCCGGCATTTGTTGGGCACGCTGCCGTTTTGCCCAACCTGCGAACTGGCGAGGCGCCTGGGCAAAGTCGGGCTTTGGGTCAGTCATGGTGATAATGGAGGTGACGTGGACACGCAACCATCGGTAAGTCAGGAAAACTGGAATTATCTGCAATCGGGCACCATGCTCGATGATTATGTGATCGAGCGCAGTTTGGCGCATGGTGGCTTCAGTTCCGTGTATCTGGCGCGCCATAAACGCACCCAGGTGCAAGTGGCTATTAAGGAATATCTGCCGCGCCGCCTGGCGCAGCGCACCTGGAACAATGTGGTCAAGATCCGTGGCGATGATACTCGGGTGCTGTTTGAATATGGCCGCAATCTGTTTTTTGAAGAGGCCAAAATGCTGGCCGGTATCAAGCATCCGAATATCGTGAATGTGGAAAATTTCTTTTCCGCGAATGCCACAGCTTACATGGTGATGACCTATGACTACGGCTTAACATTGGATAAGCTGATCTTGAACAAGTCATTGACCTTTGACGTGCCGCTGTTGGCGCAGATTTTCAGGCCACTGCTGGATGCGGTGCATTTTATTCATCAAACCGGTTGGCTGCATCTGGATATCAAGCCCGCGAACATTTTGCTGCGTCCTGATTATTCACCGGTGTTATTGGATTTTGGCGCGATTCAGCATTACCCGGAGCTGCCGGGGCAAAAAACGACCCGAGTGATGACACGCGGCTTTTCGCCGATTGAGCAATATCACGACCATGCGCGTCTTGGGCCGTATACCGATATTTATGCCATTGGCGCGAGTATGCGCGCTTGTCTGGAATCTAAACAACCACCGGTCGCGATCGAGCGTCAAGAGCACGATACCCTCAAACCACTGGCCAAGAGCTTCAAACATCGTGATGCGTCGGATTTTTTGGCGGCTATCGATTGGGCGATGGCAGTATTGCCCGAAGACCGCCCGCAAAGCATCGAGGCGTTGGCCGAGGCGTTTAGCGCCGCCAGTGTTGATTCCGTCCCCTGACCAAGCTGCGGGTAGGTTATACTTGGTGCATTTTTGATACTTTATAGAGTGAGCCATGAGACCAAGCGGACGTTTGCCCGATCAATTACGCCCTATCCAATTTACCTGTGGTTTTACCAAGCATGCCGAAGGGTCGGTGCTGGTTGAATTTGGCGACACGCGCGTGTTATGCACGGCCAGCGTGGACAGTTTTGTACCGCGTTTTTTGAAAGGCAAGGGCGAGGGCTGGATTACCGCTGAGTATGGCATGTTGCCGCGCTCTACTCACGACCGTATGGGGCGGGAAGCCAGCCGAGGCAAACAGGGCGGGCGCACTCAGGAAATTCAGCGTTTAATCGGGCGTTCGTTACGCGCCGCGGTGGATTTACGCGCCCTGGGTGAAAACACCATCACCCTGGATTGCGATGTGCTGCAAGCCGATGGCGGCACGCGCACGGCATCCATTACCGGGGGCTTTGTGGCATTATCGCTGGCCATTGAGCTGCTGCTGGCCAAGAAAAAAATCAAGACTAATCCCATTTACGGGCAGGTTGCCTCGGTGTCGGTGGGTATTTTCCAGGGCGAGCCGGTGCTGGATCTGGATTATGCCGAAGACAGTCAGGCGGAAACGGATATGAACGTGGTCATGAACGATAATCACGCGTTCATCGAGATTCAGGGCACGGCGGAAGGCCATGCTTTTCGCAAGGAAGAACTCGATGCCATGCTGGCGCTGGCCTCGGATGGTATCGAACAGCTGATGGTCAAGCAAAAGGCGGCGATCATGGAGTACCGGTCATGACACGGCATGGGGGGCAATGGGTGTTGGCCAGTGGTAACCGGGGCAAAATCCGCGAATTACAGGCGTTGTTGCCGGACATTGATATCAGACCTCAGGCGGAGTTTGCCATTCCCGAGGCGGTGGAAGATGCGCCCAGTTTTGTCGAAAATGCCTTGCTTAAAGCCCGGCAGGCAGCGCGTTTGTCGGGTCTGCCCGCGTTGGCCGATGACTCGGGTCTGGTGGTTGACGCCCTGCATGGTGCCCCCGGAGTGCGTTCGGCGCGCTATGCCGGCGACAGCGCCGATGATGCGGCTAACAATCGCCAGTTGCTGGCGGCGCTGGCCGAGGTGCCCTGGGAGCGGCGCTCGGCCCGATTTGTCTGCGTACTGGTTTGGTTGCGTCATGCCGATGACCCGTGCCCCATTATCGCCGAAGGTGTTTGGGAGGGGCGCATTTTAACCGAACCTGAAGGTGGTAACGGGTTTGGTTATGATCCGTTGTTTTGGGTGCCCGGGCATGATTGCGCGTCCGCCCAGCTTAGCCCGGAACAGAAAAACCATCTCAGTCACCGCGCCCAGGCGCTGCAAGCCCTCAAGGCCCGGCTGCCCTGATGCAGGCACTCCCGGCGGCGCGTTTTTTTGCTCACGGGGCCGCGATTAACACGCTCGAACCGCTGGGCCAGGGGCTGATCAACGATACCTTCAAAGTGATCGCCGGCGAGGATGTGTTTGTGTTGCAGCGGCTGAATCATCATGTGTTTCCAGAGCCGGTGCGGATTATCGACAACTGGCGGTGTTTTTCTCGATACCTGCCGCCTAAGCCCGCCTTGCAATTGCCTGAACTCCGGGCGGGAATTCAGGGTGCCTGGCTTTATCACACGCCACAGGGCGAAGTCTGGCGCGCCATGAACTATATTGACGCCGGGCAAACGCTGACGACCATTCAACATGCCGAACACGCTTCGGCGTTAGGCCGGGCGCTGGCGCATTTTCACCGGTTGCTGGCAGATGTGCCGGTCGAGCGGCTCAAACCCACCCTGGCCAACTTTCATCAAACGCCGGTTTATGTTGCCGCCTATGAAGCGCTGGCCGCCACCGTACCTGCTGCCAGCACCGACTGGCGCGTGGCGTTTTGCCATGACTGCATTGCCCGTAAGAAAACGTTTGCCAAGACGCTGGAGAATGCCCGCAACAGCGGTGTGCTGGCCACCAAAATCATGCACGGCGATCCAAAAGTAGATAATTTCCTGTTTGATCGGCACAGCGTGAAGGTCATTGCCATGGTCGATTTGGATACAGTGGGGCCTGGACTTTGGCATTATGACATCGGCGATTGTCTGCGTTCTTTAGCAGGCCAGGACGATGGCGACTTTAATATTGCGCTGGCGCAGGCTTTTTTGACCGGCTATCAGGCGATCAATGCACTGACTGACACCGAACAAGCCCTGGTGCCGGTGGCGGCAGAGTTAATTCCGTTTGAGCTGGGGGTGCGTTTTTTCACTGATTATCTGGCCGGCAATCGCTATTTCAAAATCACCTATCCCGAGCAGAACCTGGACCGGGCCGTACAGCAGCTCAACATCAGCGATGCTGTGCCTCGGCATGGGGCCGCGCTGGGGCAGCGCACACGAGATTAACCCTCCGGCCTCCTTTTTCCCAAAGAGAGACTGAAAGGATTTATTTGGAGAATCCCCCCCAACCCCCCTTTGCAAAAGGGGGGGGCTTAATGCTGGCCCTTTGCAAAAGGGGGGGCTTAATGCTGGCACTTTGCAAAAGGGGGTTGTAGGTTGGGCAAAGGAGCGGCAAGCGACGTGCCCAACATAAGCACTCCTGCCGGCCTCCCCCTTTTCCAAAGGGGGATTGAGGGGGATTTATTTCAAGCAATGAACCGTTGCGACGCCCCTCAAGCCTCACCGATTGCAACCCTAAAACCCTGTTTTTCTAATGGAAATGACGCCAACAAAATACCAACAAATGTTGTAAATTACCTACAAATACGCACGCCAAGGCGAAGAGTGTTATTCAAGTTGCTGAAATTTAAGTACAAATAAAGGCAAGTAAAAACCGCCCAAAACTTGTCGTTTGGGTGGTTTGCTGCTAGTATTAGCGCCGTAAGCCGGCCTTTGTTGTAAAAAGGTTACTTTATTAAAACCACACGAGGGGTAAATCATGAAGAAAAACAATATCGCTGCCAGCGTTGCCGCTGTTTTGGCTATCTCTGGCGCAGTCGTATCCGCACCCGTTGCGGCTGAAGATTCCGCACGCGTTGAAGCGTTGGAAGCCCAAGTACAGCAAATGTCCAGCATGTTGCGCGCCTTGCGTAACGAACTGAACCAGGTTCGTGTCGCCGCCAGCGAAACGGCTTCTGACAATGATGCTAAAGTCCAGGAGCTGGATCAATGGATGGCGTCGGTTAAGTCTTCCTCGACCTCATTCTTCAACGAAAAGAACAACATGGTGTTCTTCCGGGGTGGTTTTGGTAAAAACGACAACGACCGTACCGGTGTTTCCATTGCCAGCGCCGTAGCACCCACCACCTCAGGCCAGGCTGATCGCGGCGACCAGGATGCCTGGTATATCGGTGCTGGTTTTGATTTCAGCCTGGACGACGATTTGTTCGGCTTGATGGACAACACTGAAGTGCTGGCTGAATTGATGTTTGAATACAAACATTTCGACAGCAATGCCAACGGTAACGCTTTGGCCACCAACCCAACCCCACTGCTGCAAGGTGTTACCGGCAGCCCTGTTCCAGGAACGGCGCGTGATATCACCATCAGCCAGTTGTCGCTGACTGCCGCGCCAAAAATCAAATTCATGAAAGGTAGTGATTTCCGCCCCTGGATCATCCCATTCGGCTTAGGCATTCATATCATCAGCCCACCGTCTGAATCCATTACCGTACTCAACCCAGGCATGATGTTCGGTGGCGGTGCCGACTACAAAGTTTGGGACAACATCTACATCGGCATGGATGGTCGTTATCACCTGACCAGTGGCGATGGTGACGGCGTGAACACCGACGGTTTCACCGCCGGTGGTTATATCGGTATCGGCTTCTAAGCCAGCACAACGTCATAACCTCAAGAAAGGGAGCCTTCTGGCTCCCTTTTTTTTGCAAAGGCACCGCCCCCCCCTTTTTGCAAACGCGTCGCCATTAACCCCCCTTTTTGCAAACGCGTCAGCATTAAACTCCCCCCTTTTGCAAACGCGTCAGCATTAAACTTCCCCCTTTTGCAAAGGGGGGCTGGGGGGGGATTTTCCAACCTACACGCTCACACAAACGAAAAACCACACCTAAACCACCTGATCAAAACGCATCCCCTGCACCTGCGCCTGTGCAATAGGATGTCCTAACACCGCCGCATGTGCCAGCCACAGCAGCGCCCGGTTCTGATCCACCGCCACGCCTTGACCCTGTAAATAACACTCACTCAATACATGCATCGCATCGGCGCTCTCCTGGCTTGCCGCCCGCTGCAACCAATACACCGCGCACGGTGCCTGATCCTTGGCCAATAACCACAACGCCAAATCCACCTGCGCCTCCGCTTGCCCCGCATCCGCCTGCACCAGCAGCGTGCCCTCGGCCTCGGTGACGGCAAATGCCAAATAAGGCTTAAGCGACGCCAACGCCACCACCGACTTAGCTCGCCCAGACCCACCAGACGCCCCCTGCAACACGCCCTCGACCAACCGCCGCCGCACCGTGCGCTCGCTAACGCCCAACAAAGCCGCCGCCGCGGCTAAACTTAAATGCCCCTCATCCACCATCGCTATCCCACGTCACTGAAGCGCCTTGCCCGGCTTTTTTAACAATTCATCCTTGTCATCATTTTTAACAGACAAGTCGCCGCGTGTCACTAAAATTCATGGACAAACGCACTACAACAAAACGCCATGACACTCGCACCAGGTCATAAAATGAAGTCCAGGCCACGACGTGCGGCGCGTCATCGCTCTCGTGAGACAATGGCACGTATCGTGCCTTTATACAGTCTGGTAACGAATAACCCTTCGTTATTGATATTCACCAACGCCCACGGGCTGACCAGGCGTAAAGGGCGCTACCCAGCCGCCCAATGACCCTTCACTTAACCATGAGGACCTCATCATGAACCATTTACCCATGCAAAAAGTACAACAAGGTTTTACCTTGATCGAACTGATGATCGTGGTCGCGATTATCGGCATTTTGGCAGCGGTCGCGCTGCCGGCGTATCAGGATTATATCGCCAGGGCTAAAGTATCGGAGGTCATGTTAGCGGCCTCCTCGGCGCGTACCACCATTTCCGAAGCCGCCTCTGTTGACGGTGCCTTACCAGCTGCCACTTACTCAATCCAGGCGCAAGAGTCCAGATATGTCTCATCCGTTACCTGGGATGGCAGTATAATTGAGGCAACAGCTCGCAGCATCGCTGGCATAACAGATGGTCAAACAATAACATTAACACCCACTCTGAATGCGACTACCAATCAGGTTGATTGGACTTGCGGCGGAACCATTCCTAGCAAATTTCGCCCCTCTTCTTGCCGATAAACGGCTTGCCTGAAGCCAGGTAGGGTACGCTGCGCGTACCTGACATCGGCGACACAAACCAAAACCCCGGGCGGATTCTCCAACCGGGGTTTTTTGCGTCTGCCTGACATCTATCATGACAACCCATGATGATTCACTGCGCTATGCGTACTCTGAAAGGTCTGTATAGCGATGAGTGCAGCGCGTGGGAGCGAGAACAAGCCCCGCAAGGGATCCTTATTTATTTCAAGCGTTTCAATATGACTTATGATTCAAGGTATTTCTATCGGCTGAAACCACTGTTCTGGGCGTTAGTATTCTGGGCGGGTTTGTTAGTGACCGGCCTCATTTATAAGCTGGGTCTGAATGCGGGCTTGCAATTTGACGATAAAGCCAATTTGCAGAACCTGGCAACGATTAACGATCTGGACTCGGCGCTGGCCTTTATTTCCCATGGTATTGCCGGCCCGTTAGGCCGGCCCATCGCATTATTCAGTTTTGCGCTGCAGCATTATGCCTGGCCACATTCACTGGCACTGCTGACCGAATGGAATATTTATATACATTTGCTCAATGGCTGCCTGCTTACCGGGTGTGCATTACGCTTAAGCGCCATCCATCCCTCTACATCGGCTCAGGCAACCGGCATTGCGGTATTAACCGGAGTGCTGTGGCTGCTTTCGCCCTTGCTGGTGTCAAGCTCATTGTTGATTATTCAGCGCATGACCACCCTGTCAGCCTTGTTTGTTTTTCTCGGTTTATGGTGTTATTTATCCATTCGCTTGCGTGCAGGCCATAACCCTGAGCGTCAGAGTCTTGCGCTGAGTGTGGTGGTGGGCATTTTTACCACGCTTGCCATGTTCACAAAAGAAAATGGCGCGTTGCTTCCGCTTTATATATTGGCTATTGAAGTCACTTTATTGGCCAAAAGTCGCTATCACTGCAATCATCGGCACTGGAAAATCTGGCAGGCCATTTTTCTTTATTTACCCTTGCTGGCGATCTGTTTTTATTTAATCATCCAAGTGCCCTACCATGAAACACTGGTTTTACAGCGGGATTTTACCGCGCTGTCCCGGCTGGCCGCTGAAGGGTTTATTGTATGGACGTACTTATTCAGAGCCTTTATTCCCATGCCATCGGCCTTAGGGCCATTTCATGATCATGTTTGGCAGCTTGAACCGGAGCAAATACCACTTGGATTGATCCTGTTTGCCAGCCTGGTTATTGTTGCCGGCGCGGCTATTTATACCCTTCGCAGATCAAAATTCGGCATCGGGGTGTTCGTCAAAGGACGCTGTGAATACATCCCTGTAAGCTCTGCGCCAGCATCCATGCTGGCGCAGCCTTTGCCGAACACCCCGATGCCTCGTTGGACATCGCCGAAAATTGCAGTGCAAAAGGTATCTGACCGTAAACAATATCCACTGTTTGCTTTTGCGGTTCTTTGGTACTTGTTGGGGCATTTATTAGAATCCACCACCATTCCGTTAGAGCTTTATTTTGAGCATCGAAACTATATACCTTTAGTCGGGCCATTTTTTGCGCTGGTTGCCGCAGTGATGACCACCCGGCACAGCAAGAAAATACTGCGCTTTTTCATAGTCGCCTATATCGCTTTAATGGCCAGCATTACCAGCATGACCACGCATTTATGGGGGCAGCCTTTATTGGCCGGAGAAATATGGGCTTTAGATAACCCCAAGTCGGTCAGAGCCGCTCTATATCTTGCTACTCAGCTAGAAAAATATCATGACCTGGGCTCTGCTTTATATGTATTAGACCGATTCAATGACAATAACCCCATCAGCCTGGGCCTGCAAATTCAGGCTTTGAAAGTGGCTTGTGCCATCACGCCACAAGGCGACCATACCGAGCGCCTGAACCGCTTGATGGCCAATGCCCCCCAAACGCGCTATGAAAGCTGGGCATCCGAACAACCGGAGCATTTGCACGCCTGGTTAGTAAAATACCCATGCCACGGTGTCAATTTCAATACGGTTGATTTAATCGCAGATTTGATGATAAAACATAAGCGTTATTCAACCAATGGCGTTATTTTACATAACCTTTATAATCTGAAAGCGATGATTGCCTGGCAAAAAGGTCATTTTAACCAGGCATTCAATTATTTTGATAAAGCCCTGAGCCGGCATCTTAGTCAAACCACCTTGCAAACATCGTTGACATTGGCTTATCAGCTTAAGCAACAGCGTTTTATCGATAAATGGTTGAAATATGCGCAATAATCGTCACTGTTTATAGCTTGGGAAATCCCCCTCCAGTCCCCTTTGCAAAAGCTTTTGTAGGTTGGGCAAAGGAGCGGCAAGCGACGTGCCCAACACAGGTGCCAGCCTTTGTTGGGCACGCTGATTGCTTTGCCCAACCTACGAACTTACCAGCCTCCCCCTTTTCCAAAGGGGGACTGAGGGGGATTTTTTTCAAAGGCGCACTGAATGGAAAAATCTGTTTTGAATCTACTCACCATCGTTGGCGCACGACCGCAATTCATCAAGGCTGCCGTGGTGTCCCGCGCCTTGGCTCAGGCAGGCATTCGCGAACGCATCGTGCATACGGGCCAGCATCATGATGCTGGGATGTCGGATGTGTTTTTCGCGGAGCTGGAGATTCCACGGCCTGCCTTCCATCTCGGTGTGCATGGCGGTGGTCATGGCGCCATGACGGGCGCCATGCTGCAAACGCTCGAACCCTTGCTGCTGGCCGAACGCCCAGACTGGGTGCTGGTGTACGGGGATACCAATTCAACGCTTTCCGGCGCACTCGCAGCATCCAAGCTGCATATCCCGGTCGCTCACGTCGAGGCGGGCTTGCGCTCCTTCAACCGGAGGATGCCGGAGGAGCAGAATCGGATTGTTACCGACCATCTTTCTGACCTGTTGTTTACGCCAACCGACAAGGCGACCGTGCAACTTCGAAGGGAAGGCATACCGGATGAGCGCATTCTCCAAGTGGGGGATGTGATGTACGATGCTGCATTGCACTACAGCCGCATCGCAGAAGCGCAAAGCCGGATTCTTGCACAACTTCAGTTGCAACCCAGAACCTATGTGCTGGCGACCCTGCACCGCGCTGAGAATACCGATGACCCAAACCGACTGCGCGAGATAGCCGCAGGCCTGGAGCGGGTCGCCAAGGCATTCATGCCCGTGGTGCTGCCCCTGCACCCGCGCACCAAACAGGCGCTGGAAAGGCAGGCTATCCAGCTGTCGCAAGTGCGCACCATTGATCCCGTCGGTTATCTGGATATGGTGATGCTGGAACGCAATGCTGCTGTGATCGCTACCGATTCCGGTGGCGTACAGAAGGAAGCCTATTTTCACCGCGTGCCCTGTGTCACGCTTCGAGATGAAACCGAGTGGGTGGAGTTGGTTGAGGCGGGGTGGAATCGGTTGGTGGGTGCAGATGCATCCTTGATATTGGAGTCCATTGAATTGATGAGTCTTGAACCTGGGCAGCCATTAAAGCTCTATGGAGATGGAAATTCGGCTAAGAAAATTGCGAGATACCTCCATTCCTAAATTGATGTTTAATGAATATTTCTAGCGCAATTGGAGACATCAAATGCCGGGGCGTAATATAAAAATATTAATCGTAACATATTATTACCCTCCAGTTGGCGGTATAGCCGTCCAGCGAGTAGTGAAATTGGCGAAATACTTGCCAACCTGTGGTGTGGATGTTGAAATTCTTACTACTGCCCATGGTATGGGGTATATTCAAGATGCGTCCTTGATTAGTCGTAATGATTTGGAAAACATAACAACTCACAGGTTTGGCGCTGATAAACTTATGACTCACCACCAATTAAAAGTGAATTATCAAGGTTTGCGTCCTATGTCTTACTATTTAGGCCTGCGCGGACTTCCTATGATGGATATATACAGTGAGTGGTTTCGCTCGATAAGGCATAAGCTAGGTGATTTGTATAACGAAGTTAGGTTTGATGCGGTTTTAACTACGTCACCACCGAATAGCACTCATTTTATCGGCCTTTACTTAAAGAATAAATTTGGGGTTCCGTGGTATATGGATATAAGGGACTCGATAGTCGAAAGACCTGGTGTAAGGCCATCATTTACTAATGCATTAGTGAAACTAATCTCACTCCAGCATGAACGTATCTTTGCCAAAAATGCAGATTCTATTGTGTTAGTATCAGATCCAATGAGGGATAACTTTATCCGTCGAAACAAACAGGTTGATCCGACAAAAGTTCACGTTATACCCAATGGCTATGATCCAGATGACTATGCAGGTGTTGCGCCTGAAAAACAACAGCATGGTTCTCTTACTTTTACATATACCGGGTCCTTGACTGGGGATCGTAGTCCCGAATCATTTGTGTTAGCGCTGCAGAGCTTGATAGCAGAACAGCAAATTGAACCAGGAGAATTTTATATTAGATTTGTAGGTTGTTTCTCTGAGGACATTATTAGGATGTTTGATGGGATTTCGAAATCGATTAGGACGGAGTTTACAGGAGTGGTTTCTCACGCCGAATCTATTAATTACCAATTGCAGTCAGATATACTACTGTTGTTCAATACAACTGAGTCTAGTACCAGCGATGAAATACTTACAGGTAAAATTTTTGAGTACATTGCGGCAAGAAAACCAATTTTTGTTATTGGTTCCGGCGATGGTCCTCTTAAAAAGTTGATTGAAGATGGTGATCTTGGTTTTGTTTCTGACTTTCTAAACGTAGCTAGCATAGAGGCTGGGATTCTTTTCTTTTATAAGTTATGGGATAAAGGTGGAGGCCTCCAATGTAGTCCGGACGAGGGCTTGCTGACGAGGTACTCAAGAAAAGAACAGGCGAAGGAAGTAGCTAGGATCATTTCAGATATCACCTCATCTAGGTGTTAAGCGCGTTATTGATTTTTTGAGCTATTATTGCCCAGTTTAGTTCTTCAGGGAATGGTTCTATTAATTGAATGGTTAATTGCACATCAATTGCCCTAGCCATATCTTCTACGTCGGGTTCACAGAGTGATTCTGGGGTACTTGAGAAAAAATCCTTATGACTTGATATGCGGGTGGCGACAACAGGTCTTTTACACGCCAAGTACTCGGCAATCTTGCAGGCACCTGAAACATCATTTTGAGGATGGCTATCTAGCGGCAAAGAGACCACATCACAGGCACCAATAAGATTGGGCACCTTAGTTTGGTCAACATTTCCTAAATACCTTATCCATGGTTGCCCAATGTCTACCTCGCTGACTGTGCCTGATAGCAAGAGCAGAAGTGTTGGATGTTTTTTTCTAAGCAACTGGCATGCATCAATAAGTAATGGGCCTTTGCAAGGTGTAATTGATCCAAAAAATCCAATCACAGGTATGTGCGTGTCTATGCCTAACCTCCTTCTTGCTACTTTTTTATCCATGGGACGAAACAAGCTTTTGTCCACGCCATTCTCAGCCAGCAATGTATTGTTGTTCCACTGTTCAAGTCGTTTTTGAAGTGGTTGACTTGCGCATAGAACAAGTTCAGCTTTTTGAACGGCTATCCGGAACATAGTCTTCATTCCAGGGATCTGATTGCCTTTAAATGCTGGGTAGTAGTCGTAAACATCAAAAGCGAATCGGCATTTTAATCTACGACTGATCTGCCAACCAAGGTAGCCAATATGGCTATCGCCGCTGCAAATTAGTATGTCTGGTTGGGCTTTTCTTATGGCTTGGTATGCCCTGTAGGGGAGAAATGGAAGCTGGCTGACTGTGGCAGGTAGGGTGATAAAATTAACGTCATCAAGCGTGCATTCCGTGACTTTTGTATTGCGGTAGTCAATAGCGATTACGACTATATCGTGCCCTAATTTGGCGAGCTGTACCGGCAAATGATAAAGCCTGCCAAACTTGTCCTTGATCAAGTCTTTGTTGGTGTAATAACGTTTGCATAGTAGTGTAATACGCATGTTTGATCAAACTTATCGTTTTGGAATTATTCTATATATTAACGTAGGATTAATAGTCCCAACGGCATCCAGTAGAGTAAACGGAAATAATGCGAGAATCTTGAGTGCTAATGTATTCTGGTCTGCGATATCAATCATGGTGTATATTGCTTTGGAACTAAGAAAGTCGTAGTTAAATCCCGCCTTCAATAAAGACTCTATTTTCGCTTTGGATAGTGGAAAGCAGTCATAGCCCTCTCCATGACCAAACAATCTGAGGTAGGGTGTTTGCAGGGAACGCGGCAGGCAACTTAGAAAAGGCAGCTGGTAATGCGGTTCCACCAGCATCCACCGGTTGGGCGCTGCAAGGTAGCCGATGCCATCGGCCTTCATGACCCGGCGAATTTCTGATAAATGATGCCGCTGGGCTGGCTCCTCCCCCACATGCTCGATGACGTGATTGCTGATCACCACATCAAAGCGGCCATCGGGGTAAGGCAGGTGGGTGTCTTGCACCAGCTTGAAGTCAATGCCCAGGTGTATTTGCCGTTGATCCACGCGGTCAACGGCGCTGACGTTGCAATTGAGTTGTGGGTGGTTGGCGAAGTAATGAGCAATGCCGCCGGAGCCTGTCCCAATTTCTAATAACTCGATGGGTTCTTCTCTGGGCTGGAGATCCAGCAGTCGCTCGATCTTCAGGGCCTTTTTGGCGCGTGATGTCAGGTCTAGCGAGGCGTGGGGCAGTGGACTTTGCGTCTGCATCTTTATTTGGCCGGGTGGGGCGTGGGCTGAACGGGCTAGCATACGGTATTTTAGATCAGTTTTCTGCATGAATGCCCTTACCATTCTCCAGCAATTGGATGTGGTCAATTGTCAATTTGGAGTCCAAAAAGGATATTGGGAGCACTTGTCAAGGATGTTGGCAGCTTAGGATGCTGCCATCAAGCCCCCATGGATGGGTTCACCGCGTTCCTCGACAAGTGCTAAAGCACAGTGAAAATGCTCAAACTGAGCATGGCTGGCCATGCTCACTGTGCAATCCATACGTTAATCCATTCAGCATAAGCTTGGGCCACCCGCTCCCAGTCAAATTTCCGCATCAGGCGCTGGCGTAGGGCTTCGGCTTGCTGTTGGGCGGCGTGCGGCTGGTTGAGTTGCTGCAGGATACGCGCTGCAAAGCGGGCGGTATCCTTAGGGTCGATGCGCAGGGCCTGTTCTGCCGGGCTGAAGATGTCGTCCAATACCGGCAGGTTGCCCACCAGCACCGGGCAGCCGCAGGCGATGGCTTCGATGGTGACCAGCCCCAGCCCTTCACGATCGCCATTTTGGGCCTGCACAAAGGGGGCGATAAAAAGGCTGGCTTGCTGGTAATGCGCGGCCAGTTGTTGCTGCGGGCAGGCATCGAGGAATTGCACATGATCGGCCAGCTTCAGTTCTTGGCTGAGCCGATGCAGTCGGTCGGCATCGGGGCCAGTGCCGATCAGCGTCAGTCGCACGTCGGGGCGCTGGCGAATGACTTCGGGCAGGGCGTACAGCAAATAGGCAACGCCTTTTTTTTCCACCAGACGGCCTGCAAACAGCAACTGCCCCGGCCGGCGCCGGGTTTGTGGATTGGGATGGAAACGCTGGTGAAAATCCACGCCCATGGGGATGATGCGGATGGCGTTAGGATTGGCGCCTAAGCGCCGGGCTTCTGCCATCATGGGGCTGCTGACCAGGGTCAGCGCGCTGGCTTGATGGATCACCCCGCTTTTGAGGCGAGCCAGCAGGGGGTGGCGCAGGCTGTATAGATCGCCGCCGTGAGAAGTGATGAGCATAGGAATGGGGCGGCGCGTCAGGCACTGTGCCAACGCGGCCGCCAGCCCCTGGGGAATGATCCAGTGCGCATGAATGGCTGCAAAACGATGGCGTTTGAGCAGGCGGCGTATGGCGCATGATTCAGCCAGTAAAAAAGTGGGAATCAATGCCAGGCGCAGGCGATTTTGTCTTAGCCTGGCAAGAATGCCGCCTTCATAGGTGAGAGTCTGCCATTTTTCAGGGGCATAGCGGAAACGATGCACGGTCAGGCCTGCCATCCGCTCCTCGGTGGCGGCACCTGCGGTATGGGGCGCTAAGACATGAATATCGAAGTGAGCGCTGAGGCGCCGGGCCAACTCGAACACAAAAGCCGGCTCGGTATCTTTTGCCCAGCGCGGAAAGGTTGAGGCCAATACCAGCAAGCCCGGTTTGTTTGTGTTTAAGGCATTTGCCAATGCGTTGTCAGTCATGGTTTGCATGATGTTTTATCAAAAAAATCCTTTTTTGAAACAGGGCGAGGCCAGTAGCGCAGGTCTTTGCTAAACAAGTTTACAGCGTTATGGCTGAATGGTTAGGTTGAAAATTCCCCCCAACCCCCCCCTTTTTTTTCCAAAGGGGGACTGAGGGGGATTTTTAGAGTGGATAAGCTGTAGGCTGGGTAAAGGAGCGGCAAGCGACGTGCCCAACACAGGTGCCAGCCTTTGTTGGGCACGCTGATTGCTTTGCTCAACCTACGAACTTACCAGCCTCCCCCTTTTCCAAAGGGGGACTGAGGGGGATTTTTAGGTGCCAGCCTCTGTTGGGCACGCTGATTGCTTTGTCCAACCTACGACTCATCACCGCAAAAACACAGCGTGAGAGAGTCTCACGCTCAAAATCCAGCCACGCTTGGCGTGGTTTCCGAATAACATGGCTGACATTATCTGGAGTCACGGATTCAGGATAAATTAAATTTGAATTCAAAGAGTAGCACGCTAATAAATCAAACAACTACGCGCCGGTTTTTGAGGCGTTATGGCCTATCGTCCTTATTACGCGACAGTGCCAGATCATAGACTTCATTTCGGTTTCTTTTGCCGACAGCGAGAACCGTGACCGTGATAGTGGTATCTGATACCGAATAAACCAAGCGGTATCCGAGCTGGCGCAGTTTTATTTTGTACAGGTTAGTACCTCCGTTTACAGCTGCGGAGGGAACATGTGGATTAGAAAGCCGTTCCTTGAGTTTTTTGGAGAAAAGCTCTCGGACATTGGGTCCGAGCTTTTTCCACTCCTTCAGGGCGCTCTTTTTAAATGCTAACTCATAGATCATCCAGGCTAACCTTTATGCTTTCTTCATCCATGCGGCTTTTGGCAATTTCCAACAGCTCTTTATCTTCTATGAGATCCATCATCGCCTCATAGGCTTTGGCGGGGATACAATAAAAAGCAGGTTCATTCCTGTTAAGTACAGCAATGGGCATGCCTTCCCCACTGGCTACGACTTTCATGGGGTTGGCTTTCAGTTCGGAGATGCTGGCCGCCATCTCAGTAAGGATTTGATGTGTCATAAAAATACCTTGGGCAAAGAAATATGAGGCCAAATAATAGACCTTTTAACAGGTCTTGTAAAGCCATGATCGGGTAAGGACGGGTTTCTAGATAGTGTCGTCACAACAATTCAATCTGTGCGATTCTAAGCAGAATTGAGACTTCCGTGAGAGAGGACAAATGAATTCAGCAGCTCATCGACGTCATGATATATCGGATCGGGTATGGGAATTACTTGAGCCACATTTGCCAGGTCGTAAGGGTGCCTGGGGAGGACAAGCGCGGGATAACCGTCAGTTTATCAATGTGGTATTTTGGATTTTGCGCACGGGCGCACCGTGGCGTGATCTGCCACCGGACTATGGCGATTGGAAAAACACCCACCGGCGCTTTTGTCGCTGGCGCGATGCCGGGGTTTGGGAGGGGTTGTTGGAGAAGTTGGTCAACGAGCCCGATTACGAATGGCTGATGATCGATGCCAGCCATATCAAAGTTCACCCC